>JACJNV010000296.1 GCA_014695175.1 Microcoleus sp. FACHB-DQ6
CCTGAATTTTATCGACTACTTTAATCACACAATGGCTAAACCTTTTAAGTGGACATATAAGGGCAAAGTTTTGGCTATTTAATGGTCTGCTTATTTTCGCCGTGCTGTACTAGACAGTTGAGGAGTAGGATTATTTGTCGGAGATGCAGTTCTGTTTCCACCGGAGGTTCGTCACTGTATAAATCGCCTGAAGGAAAGATAACATTTTCTGGTATCTCTTGTTCTGGTATTTCTTGGGTAGTAGCTAATTCTGCGGTTGCGGACATGGCTGCTGGCTGAGGAGTAAGAGGTTGTGTGTCTATTTTAGCAAGCTTTTCATATCTCTGCCGAGGACTATTCTGAAAGCCCGATCGCGCTTTTTGCCGAAACACGCGATCGAACACCGAACAATATCAAATCTAGCATCGGAATTATTCCTATCTCTATTCTCTGCATCTGCGTGAATCAGCGTCAATCCATTGTCATCTGCGGTTAATACATTCTCTTTTTTTTACCGCAGATGAGGGCAGATTAACACCGATTCACGCAGATGAATTAGATTGATTCCGCTTGCACCATCCGTGGTTGACTGTTGACTGGATTTTACGCCCGACGATGCTACCGGAATTGACCTAATTAGTTTTTAACTATTAGCAAATACCCTTTTATCTGCTGTCAGTTTGTCTGAGAGCAACCAGAATTTCCGGTCGTTTCATGCGCGCGTAGCCCCGCACTTTCCTGTCTTTGCCGATCGCCTTCAACCGTCTCAGCGAAAGACTTTCGTAGTCTTCTTCTGGGGAAGGGGACGGAAACGGCAACTCCAACTGCAACTGCGGTAACTGAGGTTTCTGCTGTGCTTTCGACTGCTTCTTCGGCTGCGTTTTTGGCTGCTTCTTCGGCTGTGCGTCGGGCTGTCTTTCTGAGTGAGTCGCTGCGGCTCCCAGTTGGGCGCGGAGCGTTTCAATTTGATTTTTCAGGTCATTTTCTACGTCTTCAATGGCCTCGGAAACAAACTGATTAATTGTTTGGACTGTGCGTTCTAATTTTATTGACAGCAGTCTTTCCAGTTCATCCAACTGTCTCAAAGCACCTTCAAGATTTACCTCAGAAATAACAGCCGATGTTGGCGGAAGGTTGCTGCTCGATTGTTCAATTTTTTTAGCCATTTTATCTACCTTTTCCTGAAATGCTTTTTCCACTTGTTCGAGCAAATGCTTAATCTGTTCTATTTGGTTACGCTCAAAGTTCTGCTCAGTTAGAGCTTTTACGTGCTTTTTTAGCAGGTCTTCATTTTTTTTAACAGATTGTTCTATTTGTTTTGTTAGACTATCTACCTTTTTTTGAAATGATAGCTCAAATTGTTGCAGTAGAGTCTCAATTTGTGCTGTTTTATGAGTCGGTTGCGGAGCTAAATGTTCCATTTCTGCTTGAGCAACAGCGACCTCCTCGTCGGTCATTTCAAATACCCACGCCCACATTTGCTCGATGCCGAGTTCTTTAGCAACAATACACCAATCTGAGCCGCAAACAACTTCATATTCTTCTTCGTTGCTGTAAGCTTCTGTTCGACGTACAATTAAAGGAATCAAGTTGCTGCCTTGCTCGATCAAACTTCTCCTGAGAGCTTCGCGGCGTTCGCGGGGAATTTCGCCCCGCTGAGGCTCTGGTACTGCAATTTGGGAAGTGTAAATCTGACTGTGACTAATGGGCTTAATCCGCAAATATTCAACTATTCGGTTTTGATCGGACGATCGATCCATCTTGTTACAAGTCCCCTTTTGTCATTAAAATCTGGTGTGTAGGTATTTATGGATGTTTGCACTTTACAGCCTGCGTTTTAAGGGATGCAGGACTAACCCAAGGACTCTAATTGTAAGGTGCGAGACAAACACCTTACCCAGACCGTGGTAAGTTAAAGGGTTTCTTGGGCTGAGTCTTCCCAGTCTGCGATCAAACTCGGTTATCTGGGGGAGATATGGCGTTGCTGCTGTAACTGTGCGGCTGGCTGTGCGGTGACAGCCCGGGCGATGGCGTCCCGCCCCGCAAGCTACGACAAAAGTTACTGCAATTCCTAAAAAAAGCGACTGTGATGAGTTTAACTGCCTGCGGGACACCAATGATCCACTGCTTTACTCATCTTTACTTTTTTTGGCGTCAGGGCGATCGGGCTGGCGTTGCGAGTGGCGATCGCAATTGCGATTTATACGAAAGCCAGCTTTAATATCCCCTTTATTCTTTAGTCTCTTCGAGAGGGACGAAGGTTTGTGTAGGATCGGTTTCAACCGCCGAGTCATATCGGGTTTTTCAACGTTTGTCGCATGGGCTTTGAGCAACACCCCAAAAATGCAATTTAGATGGCTGAAAGCTTATAAATATCTTTGCCAATTGTCAATGACCTTAATCATTGTTTTATCTCCTAACCCTTTAATGCGTTTCACCACATTCTCAAATGAGGTAAATGGCTCCAAATCTCGCTGTGTGATGATGTTGTCTCTCATTGTTTGAGATGTGATCCCAGCATTTTTTAAATTGATAGCCAATTTGGATGGATCTTGAGTGTTGAGTGCTTCCAACAGCGGAACTGGCTTGGGAATCCGGATTTCCACTTCTTTAACCCTCTCCATCAGCGCCTGTTTTTCCCGCGTATACTCGGCTTTCAATTCATTAATTCTGTTTTCCAATCGAGTTTCAATATTTGTCAGCCGCTGTTCAAAGCTGGAAGAATTTTGGGGAACCTCACTTACACTTTTATTATCAGTGATTGCGGTTTTTCTGTGAATTTCCAGTTGTTGGAGGAGAAGCTCTTCATTTTCTTCTTCCAGGATGAATGCTCCGATTGTCTCGCCTTTGAGAGGTTCTATTTCCTTTGCTCTCACCGCCGCATAGTATTCAAAGTCTCCGTCTACTATTTCGTAAGCATCCATACCGTTTCGGCGGACAATTATCGGATTAATCAATCCTCCTGACTCTAAAATCAGTCTCGCTAATTTATCCAAATCAGCCTCTGCAAAATTGGAACGGGGAACTGCGGATGTAATTCTTTTCACTGCAACCAGTGACGGAAATAATTTTTTCATTAGTTTTTACCAATTTTTTCTAAAACTTCGATTGCTAGCATTTCAAATTCTTGGGAGGCGATGGAATCTGGTTTAAAGTCTAGCACTGAAATGGGATCGGCTATTTCCATATTTCCCACCATTTGAAATTGTTCTGCACACTTTGCTAAATCGTCTCTTTCGTAAATTACGCTGTCCATGATTTCAAGGTCGTAGCGTTTGGGAATTGTCTCCCTCCGCTTGGGCAAACTATACTGTACAAATTTAGTATTAGTTGAGATTTTGCTAGGCAGAACGCCTAAAATTGCGATCGGCTGTTTGCCGATTATTTTCCTGAATGCGTTAACTTTTTTGATAAAATCCTTGACATTAACCAATCCTTGATTGGCAAAAGGTTTTAAGTCAGAAGGAATAATTAAATAATCCGCCGTAATCAGGGCAACTCTGGCGTAAAAATTCAAAGAGGGCGGCGTATCGATCAGTACAATATCATATTTATCCTGTGCTACTGCTAGTTTCTGAATTAAAATCAGGCGACTGTAATCTAGTTGATTGAATTCGGTTTCTTCGTGCATCAAATTGATGTGGGAAGGAATCACATCAATTTCGGGATGGCAAAAACTTGACTTGCGAGCTACTTCTGCGATCGAGTAACCATCTTCATATTGCAAAACGTGAAGAATGTTGCAATCTTTCAAATCGTCTTGTTCTTCATCCTCAAATTTTACTAAACCTGTCGCAAATGTTGTATTAGCCTGACTGTCTAAGTCGATCACCAAGACTCTCTTACCTTTCTTGCTCAGCGCAGCAGCTAAATTGACTACAGTTGTAGTTTTGCCAACGCCGCCTTTATTGTGGTAAACTGCAATAATTTTCATACTATTTTGGCTTTTTGGGGGAACGGTTACATCGGATTTAACTTGAGGCTTAACAGGATAATTTTCAGGTATTTGTTCCGGTTCTGAGATTTGACTTGGCTCAGGTTCTGCGGTGGCGGGATTGTGGGGCTGTACTGGGACTTCGCTAATTAACTCAGGACTAACCAAACTAATTTTACTATCTTCCGGTTTGAGATTATCGGGATTTTTTATAAAATTTAAACTATCTCTGCCAATTAAAGCGATAATTTCATCAATTCTCTTTTCAAGGTCTTTTCCAGCACACTTAAAGACTAGCTGAATATCATCGGCGACTCTTTGGTAAATTCTAATTTCTTTACCGTTAGTTATGAGTCCGTAGCGGATGCTCAAACTTGTTAAATAGCGAGTGAGTTTTCGCAGGTGGCGGTCTAAATTTTCTTTCGGATGTTTAGCCTCCATAACTACACTCATCGGCGAGTCTGCATCGACAACTATGGGGATAACTTGGGTTGCAAATGAGAGGAAGTCTAAACGAATATTCCCAAATGCGATTTCTTGGTGCCAAGTGTCGGGCGTATAGCCTAACTTTGGTAGCAGATAGCTGACAATGAGTTTGCTTTCTACTTCGCTTTCGTTGCGACAGTTATTGGGATTGAAAGTCATTCGATTTTAGATTTTAGATTTTAGATTTTAGATTGGGAATGACTGATTTAATAATGGTACAGATTGTGATATTGACAGTAGGGCGCGCATTCCGCCCCTTACAAAGGCTATGGGTTGTAATATCGAAAAACCCGGTTGTGTTTGACAAACCGGGTTTTTTGGGGATTAATCGCGCTTAAAAACTACTTGTTTTGAGCGTTAAATTCCTGCAATGTTTGATAGCCACCAGCGGGATTGTACAAGTGACAGTTGTCGGCAATCCGCTTCATTAAAGACCAAGAAAATTCTGTTTCGTAGAGATGATCTTGCCAATTTTCCTTTAAGCTGCTGTGGGCGAGGCGCAAATTGTACCAGGGAATAGCAGTTGAAAGGTGGTGGGGAACGTGCACGTTAATGTCGTGGCACAGAAACTCTACCCAGCGGGGATAATCGCAGTGAACTGTTCCCGACAGTTGCGCTTGGGCTTCGTTCCATTCTTCCGGTTCTTTAAAGGAAATGTCTGGTGCTGTGTGGTGGACGATCGTAAAAGTGCTCATCCAGAAATGGTAAACCAGCCAGGGCATCAACCAAAATTTGACAAATCCCCAAATGCCTGTGGTTGCAATTAAAACCGGGAATCCGATCGCAGCACCGATTAAAACGACAAAAACTGAAAACCGCACTTGTTCTTGTTGCTGTTTGCCTTTGAAGCGCCACCACATAAAGTGCACTTTTGCCCAGTGGGCGATCGAGCCGATCCACCACATCCAACCGAATATTAAACTATAAGCTATTTGTAAAGCCTTGGGCGCGCCAGCGTAGTCTTTTGCTGTCATCGGGTGCCAAGCATTATCCTCGCCAAGTTTGTTGGTGTGCTTGTGGTGGTAATTGTGTCCGTGCCGCCATGCGTGAAACGGATAAATTAACGGCAGAAATGCAATATGTCCGACTAAATCGTTTACCCAGCGGCGGTTAGCAAATGACCGATGACCGCAGTCGTGACCGATCACAAAAAAACCGGTTAATCCGGTTCCTGTGAAAATCCACATTAGGGGTAGTAGAAACCAAGGAGAGACTGCTATGCCCCAGTAACCGACCGCAACTAAAAGAACGTTGACGATTACTTTTGTCCAAGCTTTGCGGGGGTTTTTGACGAATACTTCCCGCGGCAGGGTTTTGAGAATATCTTTCAGGCGCAGGTTGGAAGTGTCACTTGCGGATGTCAAATTTAGTGGTTTTTCGATCGATGCTGTCATAAACTGATTTCGATTCTCCGTATGCCATGACGATGGCTTAACAAATTAGCGCAATAAAAAAGCGCCGTAAAATGTCAGCTCGTTGCCAGCAAGCAGCAGACGAGTTGAGCTGTAGGCAAGCGCGTTTTAGCAAAAGCTAGCGATCGCTATCCGCAGTTAGGAATTTCTAGCACTTTTGGCAAAAAACACTGCGGGTAGCAAAACATTCGTTTTTATAACACAGGGGCAGGACAATTAGCATTAGCGACTGTTGTCTGCTAATTGCTGTTCCTGCCAGAAATGGGGTCGATCTCCCGCAAGCCAGCCATCGAGCGTTGCTGTTTGAGGCTTTGCACTTCCAGCAGCAAGGATTCGATTTCCGCTTGCAAGTGCAGGAACTTAACTTGCTGATCGGCTTGGTAGGGGCACTTCACTGAATTTACTTTGCGGGCAAAACTGGTCGATAGCGTAGAAGAACTAGCCATTTCGGGATTGCTCGCGGTAACTTGAGGCCGGGAAAGAGTCGATGAATTATTTGACATTAGTAATTGAGTAGACATATCTACACATTCACACCATTAAGTTACTTTAACCTGAACCGATCGTATTAAACATCAAATTAACCGATCGAGCTAAAATTAGTGTAAATTTTAGTGTAAATTCCTTGGCCATTGGCTAAAACCATTGACACCGTGACCCTGATTCTACCTGCTACTGACTCTGCTGCTAACTCTGCTGCCCGCGCCGCCGAGCCGAAACGCTACGGCTGGCCCGGCTTGATCGAAGCTTATCGCCCCTACCTGCCGGTCACAGAAACCACGCCGGTAGTGACCCTCCAAGAAGGCAATACTCCCTTGATTCCAGCACCTGCGATCGCCTCTATCATCGGTCGAGACGTGCGCGTCCTGGTCAAATACGACGGCCTCAACCCCACTGGTAGTTTCAAAGACCGGGGGATGACAATGGCGATTTCCAAGGCGAAGGAAGCTGGTGCCGAAGCAGTAATTTGCGCCAGTACCGGCAATACTTCGGCCGCCGCCGCCGCCTACGCCAGACGCGGGGGGATGCGAGCTTTCGTGTTGATTCCCGAGGGTTACGTGGCGTTGGGCAAGTTGGCGCAAGCTTTGCTTTACGGTGCGGAAGTCATTTCGATTGGCGGAAATTTCGATCGAGCCTTAGAAATTGTCCGCGAAATGGCTGTTAACTACCCCGTGACATTGGTAAATTCGGTGAATCCTTACCGCTTGGAAGGTCAGAAAACCGGAGCTTTTGAAGTCGTTGACGCCTTGGGCGACGCCCCCGACTGGCTGTGCATTCCCGTAGGAAATGCGGGAAACATCACAGCATACTGGATGGGTTTTTGTCAATACCACCAAGCCAAAAAATGTTCGCGCCTGCCGCAGATGATGGGATTTCAAGCCGCCGGGGCTGCACCCTTGGTGACGGGAGAACCGGTGGCGCACCCGGACACCCTGGCGACGGCAATTCGGATTGGGAATCCGGCTAGCTGGAAACAGGCGATCGCAGCTTCCGAAGCCAGCCGCGGCGGTTTTGCCGCAGTCACCGACGCCGAAATTCTGGACGCTTACCGTTTGTTAGCATCGCAGGAAGGGATTTTCTGCGAACCTGCGAGTGCGGCTTCTGTGGCCGGTTTGCTGAAGGTAAAAGACCAAGTTCCGACTGGGGCGACGGTGGTTTGCGTGCTAACTGGTAACGGTTTGAAAGACCCGGATACCGCAATTAATCACAGCAACAATCTCTTTAAAAGCGGCATTGCTCCGACTTTGGATGCGGTAGCTGGGGCGATGGGATTTTAGAAGAAGGAAGAAGGAAGATCGAAATAGGCAAGATGCCTGTTCCACTCTTAGTTAAAATCTCTTGGGGGGTGGGCATATTGCCCGCCCATAAGCCGATAGAAACAGGCAAGATGCCTGTTCCACTCTCAGTTAAAATCCCTTGTGGGGTGGGCATGGTGCCCGCCCCTAATCGTATCAATAAACCCCTGTGAGAGCGCTTTTTTCTCGCTCGACTCAGCGAGACACTTTTGTCATTATATTATGACTACCCCTACTGCAACCCTGTTAATTGCCTGTCCCGATCGCAAAGGACTTGTCGCCTTACTTGCCAATTTTATCGCATCCCACAACGGCAATATCATTCACGCGGATCACCATACAGATTTTACCGCTGGATTATTTCTAAGCAGGCTAGAATGGCAATTAGACGGTTTTGACTTAACCACCGAACAAATAACACCTGCTTTTAGTGAAATAGCCAAGGACTTAGAAGCCAATTGGCAATTGCATTTCTCCCAAAAAATTCGACGGATCGCGATCTGGGTAAGCCGTCAAGATCACTGTTTATTAGACTTAATTTGGCGACAGCGAGCGCAAGAAATCAGAAGTGAAATTCCGCTGATAATCAGCAACCATCAAAATTTAAAGCCTATTGCCGAACAATACGGTATCGACTTTGAGTATATTCCCATTACTAAGGACAATAAAGATATTCAAGAAGCACAAGAGTTAGAAATTATTAAAAAATATAATATTGATTTAGTAGTTTTGGCTAAATATATGCAAATCTTGAGTCAAGACTTTATCAGAAAATTTCCCAATGTGATTAATATTCACCATTCATTTTTACCCGCGTTTGTGGGTGCAAATCCCTACGAAAGGGCTTATGAAAGAGGGGTAAAAATTATCGGTGCAACAGCCCACTATGTTACACCAGATTTAGATGCTGGTCCGATTATCGAACAAGATGTTGTGCGCGTCAGTCACCGCGATGAAGTGTCTGATTTGGTTCGCAAAGGTAAAGATTTAGAAAGAGTTGTGTTAGCAAGGGCGGTGCGATATCATTTACAAAATCGTGTTTTAGTTTATGGCAATCGGACTGTGGTTTTTGCTTAAAAATTAGGCATGAGATCGATCGGGTTTGTTACTCCTTCGATCGCTTGGTGATTAATATAAATTCCAGTTGCACGAGCCAAGTGCAACGAACCCCAAAGTTTGCTCCACTTGACATTTTTCATGACTTGTGAGGCGGTTAAGATTTTCCGTTGCCGTCTTGTTGCGATCGCCCTTGGGTCAGTTTTCGCACAGAGCCACTCATACGACGAAGTTTCGGAACTTTACGTTTGTCTGCGGGCCATCCTTCACGCTGCTGGGAGCGATCGCCATCGGTTTCTTCGGTTCGATCGTGGAACAAGATGTTCCGCGTGGGATAAGGCAAATCGATGCCGTTTTCCACGTATAGCTTTTTTTTAATAGCACAAATTACCTTGTCGCGCGATCGCAGATCGTCAATTCGGCGCGGCGGAGCAATCCACCACCGAACGCGGAGATTGACCGTACTTTCTGCTAGATCCATCGCCAGCACATCGGGTGCAGGAGCTTTCAAAACCTCCTTCAGGCTGTACAGTGCTTCCAGGATTAACTGCTTGGCGTGGTCAATATCGTCGCCGTAACCAATACTAATATCGTATTCCATGCGGCGTTGATCGAAAGCGGTATTCACTGTCACCGTATTCGTAAACAATTCGGCATTAGGAATGACAATCCGCCGACCATCATAAGTTTGGATTGTGGTAGCGCGGGTCTCAATATTTTCTACCGTTCCCTCAAAGTTTTTAAACACAATTTGGTCATCGATTCGGAACGGTTCCGTCAACAGAATTAGGATACCGGCTAAGAAGTTTTGCAAGATCTCGCGAAATGCAAAACCAATCGCCACCCCGCTAATTCCCAGCAGTTGCACCAAATCCCCAGCTTTCAATGTGGGAATTACAATCGAAAGAGCAATAAATAGACCGACTAGAACGATCGTACCCTGCGCCAACCGTCCTAACACCAGCCCCAAATTTCGAGCTTGGTGGTGGTTGCGGGTAACTCGCCTGACCACTCTCTTAATTTGCCTACCCACAAAGTAAAAAATTGCAAAGACAATTAATGCCAGCACAATATTGGGCAGCATGATCATAAAGCTGTCGATCATGCTCTGAATCTTTTTCCAGACTATGGATATCTCTGCCTTCATGAAGTTTCCTCGCGCATCAGCCGTTGTCGATAGTAGTAAAATTTAGCTCGATTAAGTTCTATCTAAAGGCTGTAGATTACTACGACGCGAGGCAGATTTTTTGGCAGTTTTCAAAATTTTGAATGCGGATTATAGGTTGGGATATAGTACAGTTATATCGATTAGTAAACTTCCTGTAGGTGCGGAATAATAAAGAAGCCGATGAATTAATGCCGCTTAATTGCAGGAAAAACAAAAACAAGGAATCGCTGACTAAATCCCACCTGCCGATGGTAATCGCCATGCCGACACTTCCTGAATTTTTAACTCCTAATTCCCAAAGGGCGGTAAATCGAGTAACTGATTTTTAGAAGGTGGAAGCTGGGCGGGTTTTTTGCCTGGGGCGGAAGTTTGGCGGATTTCCAGAGCAGTTTCGCCAGGATTTGCAGTGCGAGTAGGTACTATTTCTAAAGAATATACTGTCTCGGTTTTTGCAGGGGCAGGATTTTGGGCTTTCGTGAGCAAGTCAACAGCATCTCCGAGGGCGCTAGTTAAATTTTTGCTAGTTTCGGCGTGACGGGCTTCTTCTTGTTTGAGGGCTTGAGTGAGTTGTTTAACTTGTTCGATCGCCCGATCGCGCTCTTCGAGAACTTCTGCTAACTTAGCTTTAAGTTCGCCTACTGTTTGCAGTTGTGCGATTTCCTGCTGGCGAGCAACCCCAGCATCATCCTCTTCGGGCACAAGGGGGGAAAAATTTTGTAATTGCTCTATTTGTGCTTCCAGAGAAGCGATGGTTTGTTGAGTTAATTTAGCATCATTCCGCCGCTGCTCGGCTTCGGTATTGTAGAGTTGGCGCCACTGAGCCGCACTTTCACCGGCCTCATCTCGATCGCGCGAAACTTCTGTTAACTGCTGTTGCAGCCGCTTGATTTCATCTAACCACTGTCTGACATCCTGAGCCATATTGATTTTAGATTTTAGATTTTAGATTTTAGATTTTAGATTAGCAATGGCTTAATTAATTAACGCTCCTTATTTCCAGTTGCCCGATCGTCCTGCATCCATTTTCCCTTTTCTAGTTCCCCCTGTCCTGTGCGCTATGAACATTTCTTACTCGTTGCGCTACCTGATTTTAGCTTTGTTTAAGGCGCTTTTAAGCTTGCTTCGAGCTCTCAAACGGAAATTTGGGGGTTTTTGGCTGTTTTGTCGGTGTTTGACTTGGGGTACGCTCAAGGAAGTCGGGGCGAAGGCGGGAGAGCAGCGTTTGCCGGGGCTGTCTGCGGAAATGGCCTACAATTCTATGCTGGCGCTGTTTCCGGGGCTGTTGGCTATGTTATCTGCGATCGCTCTCTTTGAACCTTTGCAGTCAACACTTTATCAACTCGCCCGTCTTTTGGGCGAAGTTATACCCGATGACGTGCGGAATTTGATTGGTGGCTTAATCAAAGAAATTCTGTTAACTCGGAGTAAAGGGCTGTTTTCAGTGAGCTTTTTTGGGGCGATTTGGGTATTTTCTGGAGTAATGAGCGCGGCGATGGCTGCACTCGATCGCATCCATGAAATCCCGAGCGATCGAACTAGACCATTTTGGAAAGCCAAACTTATTTCTCTGGCGCTGAGTATCGGTACAATTGTGCTGTTAATTCTAGCATCGGGAGTAGTATTTGTCAGCGACTTAATTGTACAAGCTATTGCCCGCCAGAGTTGCCTGCTGGAGTCCGTCGCCAATTGCGATTTAAAAGATGTCCAAAATTGCTTGATCCTCGCCGGAAATTGCCCTTTAGAGTCGCAACTGTTAGGTGCTTGGCGGCTGTGGCGGTGGCCGATTTCTTTGGGAATTGTATCACTGGCTTTTGCTTTTGTTTACCGCTACGGGCCTAGCCGCCGTCAACCAGATATTCCTATTTTGTCGGGAGCTGTTTTGGCTGCTCTTTTGTGGGCGCTATTTTCAGCTTTATTTCGGTTTTATGTTTTGCATTTGGGCAATTTCACGTGGACTTTCGGCACAATCGGAAGTTTTATTGTGTTGCTGCTGTGGCTGGATATTTCTTCTTTGGTGATGCTGATAGGCGCTCTGTTGAATGTGACAGTGGGAAAGGCTATGAAACAATCAAAATTAAAATAATTTGTTAATTTTGAATTGTTAATTGTTATTTGCCGGATGCTGGCTTACCTACGGAGTAAAGTGCTGAGGATGCCCGCAACAAAAGACAGAAAAATCAGTATCCAAATGACACCACCGGGAATGAATGTCAAGAGGCCAACACCTCTGAGAATCCAAACTAGGAGGGTGAGGCCCAGGATAGTCAAAAATATGCGGGTAGATGGTCGCATTTGAAATCTAGGAGAATTAGTCATGTTGAATGTTAAAGTTTTGTCTGGATCAATGATAGCTGCTCTGCTGGCGATCGGCAGTTACCTCACCTTAATTTCCACTCCCGGTTCCACTGTTGCACCTGGGGCTACAAATGTGCTGGGAGAAGCGGCAAATGCTGCTCAAAAAACACCTTCTGCAAGTTTAACAATTTCCGATCGCACAATTGGAGCGGCGAAGGTGGGGATGACTTTCGGACAATTGAAAAAGACTTTGGGTTCCACAGCACAGTTTAAGGTACAGTCTCCTTTTATGGTAGACTTTGATGCTGTGGCTGTCAGCCAGTCGGGAAAAGTGCAATATCGGATTATCTACGCTGCGGGTACAAAGCTAAAAGATACCGATGTCATTGAACTTTTGATGACTGACAATCCTAGTTATAAAACAGTTCAGGGCGTCGGGCCGGGAATGACTCTGAAACAAGCTGAGGCAATTTACGGCAAGGCTACTTTATCTTATAACGTGGATAATGAAATGAGAGAAGGGGTTGTATTTGCCAAGCAACCCACTAGAAACACTATGTTTGTTCCCAAGGCTGAAGGCAAACAATTTGGGGGAGTTTATGGCGCTGGTCAAGGGGGATTTTTTCAGACTAATAAGTATCACCCGAATGCTGTAATTAAGTCTGTGATGGTGCGGAAGTAAGTTATCAGTCCTGGACGCAAAAACCCGGTTTTTTAACGTAACTGCGTCATGTTAGGTTGATGGCGCGAGAAAGCGGGTTTTTTGCTGTTTCTGCGGGCTGTAATGCGTCTTCTGGGCAAAAAAAAAACCGATTTCTAACCACCACTGCGTCCAGGACTATAAAAATTAAGGATTAACTGTGGGTAACTCCAAATACTCTTCGTTGTCCAGATCATCTCTAATGTTCTCCAGTATTTGACGCAAATACTCTAGGGCTTCTTCCTTAATTTTTAAGAGTTCCTCAATCGTCTTATCTCGCCCCACTTCCTCAAAAGACTTAATCCCGTGTGCTAAGTCATTTCTATTACTTTTAATAACTACAAGGTTTTGCCCGTTTTTTGTTTTAGCAAAGTCTGTTTGATATGAAAAACCATATTTTTCTGCTATTTCTTTAATCAACCTAGCATCCACATTTCCGGAAAATAGTTTTTCGCGATCAAATGTAGCTGTGATGATATCAGTAGAGAGTTGGTTAATTGTTAAATAAAGTTTCTTAGGAGAACGATTTTTAAGATTTTGGAGGACAATCAGTTTGATTTCTGGTTTTAGTTGGTCAAAGGAGATTGCTTTATTTTTGAACTCCTCAAATATGGCTTCAATGGCATTTCGCATAGTGGATTCAACTAGGTTATACAGTAACAAAAAACCATTAGCTTTGAGAGTTTTTGCTAACTCGGGATCGATGCTTTTAATTTTGTATTTGCCAGGAGTATCGAGGAAAGCTAACTTCGTTGTCTGTTTTTCCAAGCTCTCCAGAAAAATGAAGTAATCATTCACCTCTTTGGCGCGTGTATTAAAGTCTAATAGTACAGTATTCATGCTTGACCTAGCAGTTAATCGCGGACATATTTAATCGTCGGCACAATTACTTTATTTCTAAAACGGGTTGCCTCAGATTGTGTGGAGTATGTAAAATGGATTGACATTGCAATTAAAATGATTGTATCCGTTCAAATAAATCTCTTCTGAATTCCTTATTTGCAGCTTCAGTTAATTGGATCGTCCGAACTGTTTTTCGGTTGAAGTTCCTCTGCCGACTAGGGAGTAAATCACTAAACTTAAATCCATTTAAACGCTCTATTTTTTTGAGTCCACTTAAGGTTAATTCGTTGTTAACAAATCTAGTTAGGGTAAGAATGCGTGGTGCACCGTCTACGATCTCTAAACGTGGTTCATCATTTTCATCATGACCGATATCAACAACGAATATAGAAGGTATTGGCAGCCCCCAAATTACCGATTCGATAAACTTTGATTGCCTTGCTTCATCCCAAACCAGTTCGCGTTGGTAGTTGGGAATAAACAACTTCTTATTAGTATCATCGTTAATTCCTTCCATATATTTTTGAACAAGTATTTCGAGTGGATAGTCTCTCGTATCGTAATTAATTTGCTTCTGCTTGTCGCGAATTTGGGCTTCAGCAGCATCTTTGTCTTGGAGCGTAATTTCTTCGAGTTTCGATCGCATATTTTTAAGTAACGAGAAAGTGTTGTGGATATGATAATTTTACCACAGCCCAAGGTAGATAAAGTCCTGTTCGTAGAATTTTAGTTTTGAGGCTACCGCAGTGTAAATTCTGATTGGGCTAAGATGGTACGGACGATCGCACTTATCGAAAAAAGTGCGATCGCAAATGTTTAGTTAACTGAAATCGCCGCGAAAATTACCATTTATAACGCGATGCTGAGGTAATTGGAAGGGCGGCAGGTCGCCGATAAACGGTGACTTTCCCCACTGGAATCGAACACAACCTCAAACTTAACGTGAGGTATAGTTTGTTGCAAAAACTGAAAATGCCCGTCTGCATCTGAACGACTGCGGAAGCGGGCAACAATAATCCATTGCTGAGTGGGTAACAGACGGGCGATCGCCCAACAACACAAGCGTTGTTTGTATGTCATCATAGAATTTGTCTCCATTGAATGTTGGAGCCAGAGCCAGCCCGGAACCTTGGACAGTAAGGGGCTGGCTTTTGACTTGTTAGGGCTTGAGCCTTATATACACTAATAGCATAAGTTGATGTCATTGACATCAAATGACACAAAAAGAGATCAAAGGGTGTTGGAGTGTAAGATTGAAGACAATTGAAGTAAAACCATGCCTGCCAATGCCTTCACGAATGCGAGTCACAGTTACACTGCCAGAAGACGTTCATCAAGCCTTGTCCGAATGGGCCGAAGAAGAAGATAGAACGCTCGCAAACCTGCTTTCCCATGTGGCAGCTAAAGCAGTCAGAGAACGCCAAGAGCAGAAAAAAGATAAATCAGAAGGCGATCGCCCTTAAGCGATGGCCCCGGCGTAAGATGGACTGTGTTGAAATGTTTTGCAGTACAACGAAATGGCTTCACGGGGACGAGTTACCGCATACCTACCAGAAGAGATTCAAAAAGCTCTCGAAGAATGGGCAGAAGAAGAAAGCAGATCCGTCAGCAGTTTGACAACGTACCTGCTGACTAAATCTGTTAGAGAACGCCAAGAACAGAAAAAAGATAAATCAGAAAGCGATCGCCCTTAAGAACGATCGCCCGCGATCCCATCCGCGTCCATCCGCGTCCATCCGCCTACATCTGCGGTCAAAAAAAGAACCATCGCCTCAAAAAAATAAGGTGGGCCGCAGCCCACCCTACCCAAATTATTTCGCAGTCACCAACTGTGCCGGCAGCCGCTTAAACGCCAACCTTTCATTCTCGATATCCACAAAAATGGTATCGCCGTCAGCAAAATCTCCCCGCAAAATACCCTTCGCCATTTGCGTTTCCAACTCGCGTTGAATTCCCCGCTTCAAAGGCCGCGCACCGTAAACCGGATCGTAACCAATTTCTGCTAAGAAGTCGATCGCAGATTCCGACAATTTCAGAGACATTTTGCGATCGGCTAACCGTTTTTCCAAGCGCTTAACTTGCAACAGCACAATCTGCCGCAGTTCCGTCTTACTCAAACCGTGGAAGATAATCATCTCATCAATCCGGTTCAAGAATTCTGGGCGGAAAGTTCCCCGCATCGCTTCCATCACCCGACTCCGCATTTGTTCGTTATCTCCCGCCACATCTAAGATGTATTGAGAGCCGACATTCGATGTCATAATAATCACAGAATTCTTAAAGTCTACTGTGTGACCTTGAGCATCGGTAACGCGGCCGTCATCCAGAATTTGCAGCATGATGTTGAATACATCCGGGTGCGCTTTCTCGATTTCATCGAATAGAATCACGGAGTAAGGACGGCGGCGCACAGCCTCAGTTAATTGTCCACCTTCATCGTAGCCAACGTATCCCGGAGGCGCACCAATTAACCGGGAAACCGCGTGTTTCTCCATGTATTCCGACATATCAATTCGCACGATCGCTTCTTCCGTGTCGAACAGATAAGACGCTAATGCTTTGGCTAATTCAGTTTTGCCAACACCCGTGGGGCCGAGGAAGATAAAACTCGCAACCGGACGATTTGGATCGGCTAAACCTGCGCGCGATCGCTGAATTGCATCTGCAACAGCCGTCACCGCTTCATCCTGTCCAATTACCCGCTTGTGCAGTTCATCTTCCAAGTGCAGAAGTTTCTGCATTTCCGATTCAACCAACTTGCTGATCGGAATTCCCGTCCACTTGGAAATAATCTCGGCAATGTCACCTTCTGTGACTTCTTCCCGCAGCAAAGTTTTACCTGTGGTTTGAGTTGCTGAAAGTTGAGCTTCTGCTTCTTCCAGTTGTTTTTGCAATTCGGTTAACGTGCCGTATTTCAACTCAGCAGCACGGTTGAGGTCATATTTTAATTCAGCTTGTTGAATTTCAATATTCACCTTATCAATCTGTTCTTTAATCTTTTGAATGCTGCCGATGACACCTTTTTCCGATTGCCATTGGGCATTCAAAGCGTTTTGCTGTTCCTTGAGGTTGGCTAAGTCTTTTTCCAGTCTTTCCAAACGTTCGATCGAAGCAGAGTTACTTTCTTTTTGCAGCGACAGTCTTTCCATTTCTAGCTGCAAAATCCTGCGGTCGATTTCGTCTAGTTCTTCCGGCTTGGAGGTAATCTCCATTTTGAGTTTAGCCGCTGCTTCGTCCACTAAGTCAATGGCTTTGTCTGGAAGGAAGCGATCGCTAATATATCGAGTAGACAAAGTAGCCGCCGCCACTAGGGCGCTGTCAGAAATTTTCACGCCGTGGTGAACTTCGTAGCGTTCTTTCAAGCCCCGCAAAATCGAGACAGTATCTTCAACTGTCGGCTGGTCAACATAAACTTGTTGAAAACGGCGTTCTAGTGCCGCATCTTTTTCGAGGTACTTGCGGTATTCGTCGAGAGTTGTAGCGCCGATACAGCGCAATTCTCCCCTCGCTAACATGGGTTTAAGTAAGTTACCGGCATCCATCGAGCCTTGAGTTGCGCCGGCACCGACAACGGTGTGAATTTCATCAATAAATAAGATGACTTTGCCGTTACTATCCATCACTTCTTTGAGCACCGCTTTCAAGCGTTCTTCAAATTCTCCCCGGAATTTTGCGCCGGCAATTAACGCGCCCATATCTAAGCTAATTAATTGTCTGTCTTTGAGAGATTGCGGCACATCTCCGGTGATAATTCGCTGGGCGAGTCCTTCGGCGATCGCAGTTTTGCCGACTCCCGGTTCCCCAATCAATACCGGATTATTTTTGGTGCGGCGGCTCAAAATTTGAATGGTGCGGCGGATTTCGTCATCCCGTCCGATTACCGGATCGAGTTTGCCTTGACGCGCGGCTTCAGTCAAATCTCGGCCGTATTTTTCCAGCGCTTCGTATTTGCCTTCTGGATTTTGATCGGTCACTTTGTTCTTCCCCCGGACTTGGGTAATAATATCTTTGAGCTTGGCTTCATCTAGTTTAAATTCTTGTAGCAAATTTTTGCCAAAACGATCGTCCTTAACGTAACCTAGTATCAAATGCTCGATCGAAATAAATTCATCGCCGTACTCTTTGCGATAAGTGTCAGCCCGATCGAGCAAAGTGTCGAGAGAACGACCTAGATAAACGTTGCCGCCGCTTCCAGAAATTTTCGGCTGACGGCTGATAAACTCATCAGTGCGATCGCGCAATTTTGCTAGAGAAACTCCAGCTTTGTTAAATAAGCTGCTAGCCAGTCCCGATTCTTGTTCCAGCAAAGCTTTCATCAAGTGTTCGCTTTCTAGCTGCTGCTGCTGACCTGCTTTGACGATTTCGGGGGTGCGGGCGAGGGCTTCCCAGGCTTTTTCGGTAAATTGGTTTGGATTATTTGGTTGCATAAATTTTTATTCCCTGCATTAAAAATGATGACTGCTGTAGAGGCAATTGCTTGATTCCTCGTACAATTGTCATTTTAGGGAGTTGCGGAGGGGGGGCGGATCGGTGTTCCCCTATCTGTAGATAGGTATTTCCGTCCTTTGTCGCAGTCTCTGGCAGCCAAAAGCAAACTCTCGCGCCTAAAAGTTGCACTCTTGGATAAAAGCAACTCTCACATTAAAAATGCTTTCTAGTGCCACTTGAAAAAACTGCACATTCTTAAACAGTCTCTTGCGGAAAATTGAGAAACACTCATGTAAATAGGAGAGAGGACTTGAGAAGCGTCACAGTCCTATAGCTAAACCCAAAGCGTTATTGTTTTACGCATCAATAACAGCCGCTATAACTCTCAGAACAGGACAATATAGCTATGAAAATTTTACCTTTAATTTCGTTAGGTATTATAGCAAGTGCCGCGATCGCAGTCGCCCCTGAAGCTTTGGCAAGTACCTGGCGTGCCGCACACCGGATGTCGGGTTTTTCCGCCGACAGCAATTACTACTTGTATCTAGAAAGTTCCAGAGATACAGGAGCGGGAATTCCCAAAGCAAAATTGCAAATTGTCCAAGTTGCTGCCAATTCCTGCATCAAAAATGGGTGTATCCAAACTAAATATGGCGAGCCAGACTCGAATAAAAGCACTAAAATGGCCGAAGATGACTTGCTTAAAAAAAGTTGGAATAGCAGGGAAACTTTGAAGTTAACTCCTCCGCAAGCTGGAACTAAACTGAACATTATTTCTCGTACTCCCGGAGCCAATGGAAGCGAGACAGTCGCCGTCAAAGTCAATACAGCAAAGCCTTTACAAATTCGCCTGGAACAGCGGCAAAAAACTGCTTCTCCTGGCAAAGAAAGCGCGGCAATGCGTCTTGTAATTAATCATAACGGTCGGCAGCGTGTCCTCGGATCGCTGAACAATTTTGAAGATTGGGTGTTTTCTTATTCAATCCGAGAAGTTCGTTTGTCTCCGAACGGGCGCAATGTCGTTGTCCTGGTGGACAAGACAGAACGCACTTTTGAAGGAGTCTTGAAAACTACTGTTGTACAAGGCTTTGTTCTTTAGACTTGCTATATTCCCAGGTTTTGACCTGGGAATTCTCAAAACTTACGCAGAACCCCTATATATAGCCTTTCTCAGTAACATGAGGTGCTCATAGGGCATAGGGCATAGGGCATAGGGCATAGGACTCGCCCCCATACCTCACCACGCTTGAGAACCGCTATAGCAATCCTCGCATCATTTGTGAATTTCTTACTCCCTCCCCTTGGGTTCGGGGTGGGTTGGGGTGGGGTAAAAATTTACGACTCCTGCAAGGATTGCTATATGTAAGGTGCACAGGGCGCACCTACAGATAGAGTCTTTGCCCTGACGGGGTGACAACAAGAGTCAAAACATTGATAGAATAAAGGACATAGCCCTCATACCCCTCTGAAAAAATGGTAGTTTATTTCGCCTGATTCTCATTAATTCAGTAATAATATCCTGACAAAATTCCATGCCAACTACCCAAGCTTGACCATATAATCCAATCCAAAAACTACTATGACGACGTATGGAGCGCCCGTATTCGGTTAACCTACCCACATATTTTTGGATTCCCATCGTCTTGATTTTTTGACCTTGAATTACTGCACAACTATAGGCAATCGCTATCAATAATATCAAACTACTTAAACGCTGATTATTAGCATGGCTTCTTTCTAAATTATAACCACCTGTTTTACAATCTTTAAACATCGCCTCAATCCCACTTCTGGATTTAAAAGTATCAATTGATTGCTTGAGATTTCCAACATTAGTCAAAAGATACCAACCTTCATCCTCCTCTTTACCTCGATATTTACGCCGCCAATAACCAGCCATATCAAAAGTTCCAAATCCTTTTTGCTTGGTAACTTTTACATTTGATAAATAAAAGCGCGTTCCTGGTAGTAATCCCAGGTCGGACAGGCGGATGTAATCAGAGTTTTCTTCAAGGATATAGCGCTCTTGTTTGACCCGTATAACAAACTTCACATCCATTGATGAGAGCCAGGATGCCAGCTTAACACTACCAAATTCTCGATCGCCCAACACGATAACTTCATAATCTGATAGCAACTCTAAAACTGGAGTGATTAAAGCTTGTTGTTCACATATATTACTACATCCTCTCTTATCTAGTAGTCGCCAGTATAAGGGGATACTTCGTTTTTCCCAGACTAGACTGAGCATAAATACATTGTGCGCTCGCCACTGGGTGCGATCGATAACCAGCTTCAAAGGTTTCGATTTCTTAAATTTAGCTTTTAAAATTTCTTTAATCAGGGGAAACCACAAACTTTTTATATTGAGACAGTCTGAATTGAGGAATCTTTGCAGACTACGCCTCCGGCTCTCAAATTGAATCGGATAAGGCATTACAGAAGCGAGTAATTCAATACTAACTTGTCTGTGGCTCTGCAATAAATATACTAGACTCTGAAGAGTTTGGTATTCTGCAGGTTTAAGTTGTTTTTCTAGATGATTCTGGTAAAATTGAGGAAACATAATTAACAGATGGGGCCACTTAAGATTTTCGACCCCATCTTTTTTGAGCTGCGAGTTGGGTAAATCCGCCACTGGCCGGTCTTCTGACGGGGTTGTCACCCCGTCAGGTCTTTGCCTTAGTCCGGATCTGGTTGTTAATTATTCTTTATTTTGATAATTGATATCAAATCCTGCTGCGCCGGAATGATATCAAATCCTCGCTTCATCGTCGGGCGTAAAGTCGAATCAAGCTCGCAACAAATAATTCGCGCAATTTTCATTTTTTAAACCCCTAGTCAACAGTCAACACTTAACAGTTAACAGTTAACAGTTAACAATTTATTGTGAAGCAAGCGGTAAAAATAGGTTGCAAAAATGCCATAACCGTACCTATTAATGCCAAGGATTGTTTGCCAATTTTAATCCTGTTCCCTGAGTAAAAGTGATTTCACAAATGACCACTTTACTATCTCTAGACCGAGATGAAATCTTCAGCACCAATGAGAGTAGGAGCAACACCTATCAAAGAAGCTAAAACTTCACCGCTGCTGGTTACTGTAATTAATGTGCCGTCAGTTCCCTGCGAAATTGATAGCTGTCCGAAGGTCAAGCCATTGATTAATTGCACGGTATCTTGAGACTTGACGAAATTAACGATCGTATCAACTCCCCATCCGACACCTAAAACAAAAACATCGTTGCCCCCACCGCCGACTAGAATATCGTTTCCTAAACCGCCGTTGAGGGTGTCAAAACCTTTGCCACCATTCAGGACATCGCTGCCGTCGCCCCCGACAAGCATATCGTTGCCTCGTAAACCCATAAGTACGTCATTCCCTTCCACACCGTTGATGATGTCGTTGCCGCTGGTGCCAGTCAGGATGTCGTTGTCGGGACTGCCGTTGATGCTGTTATCAGGAGGGTTATTGCCTGGAGTGCTACCGGTGTCAGAAACAAAGACATCGAGGCGGCTATTGAAAGTAAAGTTAGTATCCCCCGGTACGAGGTTACTAGCCTCAGATGAAAACGCTACTCTCTGCCCATCTGCAGAGATGGAGGGTTCAAAAGACCCGCTGTTCCCCTGATTACCGGTTGAGTCAACTGAGACGCGGGTGGTGGTATTTGTGGACAAGTCCCGCACGAAGATGTCGTGTGTATTGTTAGTATCCCCCGGCACGAGGTTGGAGGCAAGAGAATCAAACGCTACAAACCGCCCGTTGGCTGACACGGAGGGACTCATGAGGGAGTAATTGTTCGCCTGATTGCCTGCTGAGTCAACTGAGACACGGGTGGTGGTATTGGCTAGCGTGTCCCGCACGAAGATGTCGCTGCTATTGTTAGTGTCCCCTGGCACGAGGTTAGTGGCAGAAGAGGAAAATGCCACTAACCGCCCGTCGGCTGAAATGGAGGGTTGACCGGACCCGTTATTCCCCTGATTACCTGCTGAGTCAACAGAGACGCGGGTGGTGGTATTCGTCAACAAGTCCCGCACGAAGATGTCGCTGCTATTGTTAGTGTCCCCCGGTACGAGGTTTGTGGCATCTGAAGGAAACGCCACAAACCGCCCGTTGGCTGAGATGGAGGGTCTGCCGGAATACTTGTTCGCCTGATTGCCTGCTGAGTCAACAGAGACGCGGGTGGTGGTATTCATCAACAAGTCTCGCACGAAGATGTGGCCGCTATTGTTAGTGTCCCCCGGCACGAGGTTTGTGGCATAAGAGAAAAATGCCACAAACCGCCCGTCGGCTGAGATGGAGGGATTGGCGGAACGGCTGTTCCCCTGATTACCTGCTGAGTCAACTGAGACGTGGGTGGTAGTATTCGTCAACAAGTCCCGCACGAAGATGTCGTTTGTATTGTTAGTGTCCCCCGGTACGAGGTTTGTGGCACCAGACTCAAACGCCACAAACCGCCCGTC
Organism: Microcoleus sp. FACHB-DQ6; assembly: GCA_014695175.1. Lineage (GTDB taxonomy): Bacteria > Cyanobacteriota > Cyanobacteriia > Cyanobacteriales > Microcoleaceae > Microcoleus. The sequence goes on from JACJNV010000296.1 coordinate 22,561, forward strand.
GGCTGAGACGGAGGGGCTGAAGGAGTAATTGTTCCCCTGATTGCCTGCTGAGTCAACTGAGACACTGGTCGTGGTATTGGCTAGCGTGTCGTGCACAAAGACATCATCACTAGCGTTAGTGTCCCCTGGCACGAGGTTGGATGCTGGAGATCCAAACGCCACAAACCGCCCGTCGGACGAAATGGAAGGATCGGAGGTTACCGATGGATTTTGATTGGCCTGATTGCCTGCTGAGTCAACTGAGACGCGAGTAATATTCATAAGCTTTGATATTTCAATAGTAATGAAGTTTGCTCAATTCGCTGTTGCTTTCTTGTGGATTAGCGGTAAAAATAGATTGCAGAAATGCAATAACTGTGCCTATTAATGCCAAGAATGGTTTGCCAATTTTAATCAGGTTCCCTGAGTGAAAGTGATTTCACAAATGACCGCTTTACTATCTCTAGACCGAGATGAAATCTTCAGAACCAATGAGAGTAGGAGCAACACCTATCAAAGAAGCTAAAACTTCACCGCTGCTGGCAACTGTAATTAATGTGCCGTCAGTTCCCGGCGAAATTGATAGCTGTCCGAAGGTCAAGCCATTGATTAATTGCACGGTATCTTGAGAGTTGGCGAAATCAGCGATCGTATCAACTCCCAATCCGGCACCTAAAACAAATACATCGTTTCCCAAACCGCCGACTAGAATATCGTTTCCCAAACCGCTGTTGAGAGTGTCAAAACCTTTGCCGCCATACAGGATATCGCTGCCGTCGCCCCCGACCAGGATATCATTGCCCCGCAAACCGATGAGTACGTCATTCCCTTCCACAGCGTTGATGATATCGTTGCCGCTGGTGCCAAACAGGATGTCGTGGCGGGAAGTACCGTTGATGTTGTTATTAGGAGGGTTATTGCCTGGAGTGTTGCCGATGTCAGAAACAAAGACATCGAAGGTATTGTTAGTATCTCCCGGCACGAGGTTGGAAGCCTCTGAATCAAACGCTACTCTGTGCCCATCTGCAGAGATGGAGGGGTCGAAGGAGTCATTGTTTCCCTGATTGCCTGCTGCATCTACTGACACGCGGGTGGTGGTATTGGTGAGCGTGTCCCGCACGAAGATGTCTGTCTTTTCGTTAGTATCCCCCGGCACAAGGTTGGAGGCATCAGATCCAAACGCCACAACCCGCCCGTTGGCCGAGAGGGACAGGTCGAAAGAGGCACCGAGAGCCTGATTACCTGCTGAATCTACTGACACGCGGGTGGTGGTATTGGTGAGCGTGTCCCGCACGAAGATGTCTGTCTTTTCGTTAGTATCCCCCGGCACAAGGTTGGTGGCATCTGAATTAAACGCCACAAACCGACCGTCGCCTGAGATGGAAGGGGTGCCGGAGCCACCGTTCGCCTGATTGTCTGCTGAATCTACTGACAAGCGGGTGGTGGTATTGGTGAGCGTGTCCCGCACAAAGATGTCGTAGGTGTCGTTAGTATCCCCCGGCACGAGGTTGGAGGAATATGAATGAAACGCTACAAACCGCCCGTCGGCTGAGATGGAGGGGCTGAAAGACCCGCTGATTGAGATGCTGCCTATGGATACGGAGGTATCGTTCCCCTGATTGCCTGCTGAGTCTACAGAGACGCGGGTGGTGGTATTGGTGAGCGTGTCCCGCACGAAGATGTCGTAGGTGTCGTTAGTATCCCCTGGCACAAAGTCGGCGGAAGCTGAATAAAACGCCACAAACCTCCCGTCGGCTGAGATTGAGGGGAAGAGGGAACCCTTGGCCAGCTCATTGTCCGCCTGATTGCCTGCTGCATCTACAGAGACGCGGGTGGTGGTATTGGTGAGCGTGTCTCGCACGAAGGTGCCAGAGTTATCGTTAGTATCCCCCGGCACGAGGTTGGTGGCATCTGAATCAAACGCCACAAACCTCCCGTCGGTTGAGATGGAGGGGCGGAAGGAGTCTGCATTCGCCTGATTGCCTGCTGAGTCAACTGAGACGCGGGTGATGGTATTGGTGAGCGTGTCCCGCACGAAGATGTCCCGGCTACGGTTAGTATCCCCCGGCACGAGGTTGGTGGCATAAGACTCAAATGCCACAAACCGCCCGTCGGGCGAAATGGAAGGATAGGAGAAGGAGAATGGGCTTTGATTGCCCTGATTGCCTGCTGAGTCAACTGAGACGCGAGTAATATTCATAAGCCCTGAATATTTTAATAGTCTGGATGTTTTTATTTCGTAGTCTGAAACCTTCAATTTTCCCTTGGTAGCTCGATCGCCTTGGAGCCTTGAAACCCTTATTCTACGGTTGGTAATCAAAAATTGTCCGAAGTATTGATATTGAAGAGTACAACTTTGGAGATGGGTTTTGCGATCGCACGGCAATTGGGGCTATTTACACTTTATGCCCTAACCGACGAAAGCGGTTGCTATATCAATAGATTTTAAAATTTCCCTCTTCCTTCCTCGCTCTTTCTTTGTCCTTGAACATCTGCCTCCTGACTATTGACTAATGCTCAATCATTAATACGTGTATCCGTGTCAAAATCCAGATCTTGCCTGACCCAAAGCATCCAGGATACAAGCCCCCGGATTCATCCGTCCAGAAATAAAAAACCTGTATCCGATGAAACTTGCCGCCCGAATTTATCCGTGGGGTCAATGCTTCAATTCTTTAATCTAAAATCTAAAATCTAAAATCGATTGACTTCATGCCTGCATTACCACCCGTTCCGGGAGACTGACAATAAAAGTTGAACCCTTACCGTCCTCGCTTTCGACGCTAATTTCGCCGCCGAGAATTTGACACAAACGCTGGCTAATTGTCAATCCCAAACCCGTGCCTCCGTACTTGCGGGTAGTCGAGGCATCAGCTTGAATAAAAGGTTTAAATATCTGCTCTAATTGCTCGTTTGTCATCCCAATGCCGGTGTCGCTGACTCTAAAAATTAACACTTGAGAACTGTAGTTTGAACCCGAGTAAAAATCATTATTTTTATTTTGTTTCGCCGGTCTTGCTTTTTCAATTATAATTCTTTCGACGCCGATAGTAATGACGCCTTTTTCGGTAAATTTGGCAGCATTGCTGAGCAAATTGAGAAGAATTTGCCGCACTTTCGGTTGGTCGGCGTACATTGTGCCGAGTTCGCCTTTTGTTTTCAGTGCTAAAGCATTGCCTTTTTTCTCTACTAGCGGTTGAGCCGTAGTCATCACTTCTTCAATCATGGTAGCCACGTCGAAGTTTTCTAAATAAAGCGTGACGTGACCGGCTTCTATTTTGGAAATGTCGAGGATGTCGCTGATCATGTCGAGCAGGTGTTTGCCTGCGGTTTGAATTTTTTCTAAGTCGGGGAGAAAATCTTCGGAACCGGAATCTTGAGCATCTTCTTGCAGCATTTCGCTGTAGTTGATGATGGCATTGAGGGGGGTGCGGAGTTCGTGGCTCATGTTGGCGAGAAATGCACTTTTGGAGCGGTTGGCAGCTTCGGCTGCTACTTTTGCTTCGTGCAAGTCTTCTGTATATTCTGCTACGCGCTGAATGAGTTCGTTGAGCGAAACTGCCAGCATTCCCACTTCGTCGGAAGTAGTGACGGGTACTTGCAAATCAAAGTTTGATTCTTCGGTAACTCGCTGGGCGATGAGGGTGGTGGCTTCTAAGGGGCGGGCGATCGCCCGGCTGGTGTATGCTGCAAGTAGGGCTGCGATACCGGCGGATACTGCTAGAGAGCAAACCAGAATCAGAGTTCCAAGTTTTTCTGCTTCCTCGTAAGTTCTAAATGCCTCATCTGCTTTCTCGCGAAAGTTGCCGGCCAGTTTGGCTGAATCCTCGGAAAACTCTTTGAGTTTCAAAGCAGTTTCGCCCGCCACAAAATTGTTCAAGTTCTGCCTCAATGCCTGCTGCTGCTTCGGATTCAAAGCAGATAATTTCGCAGTAGCCAACATTTTTTGTACTTGTTGAAAGTATGATTCTACGGTTTTGCCGTTGACTTGAGCGAACTGTTGAAGCTGTTGGTAGTCTTTGGCAATCTCGGGATTCTTTGTCTGCGACGGGGTTTGCAGTTGTTCGAGGATGCCGCTCATCTGAGCAACGCGAGTCAGGAATTCCGAGCGTTGGCGATCGAAAATTTGCGGTTTGGCCGTCAGACTCGCCAGCTCTTGCTGCTGAATTCTGACTTCCTGCACCGTGTTATTGAGGTTTGTTAGGATTTCCGCTTTATCTCGGTCGATCGCTAGTTTTTCTCTAACTTGCTGTTTGTGATAGGATTCTACTCCCCGTCCCGCCACAGCACCTAAAACGGCAATACCAAGGACCAAGGCGTATCCGCAGCCGATTTTCTGCCTGATACCTAAGCGGCCCAACAGACTTTTCACGCCTATTTGAGGAGGGTTCTGCAGTTGATTTTTCAAAGCTAAGGTTAAAGACATGGGCAATGTACTCATCACCTTTGAGAGGCACCATCTATATTCTAATTGATGCCTGCCTGAGGGTAAATAAAGTTCTGGCTTCAAGTCAGGTTTCGGCAGTTGTGGGGTCTTTGCAGGGTTCCACAGCTCGATCGGCTTGACACTTTGGAGGAGTTATGCGTAACAAGTTATAGCAGAAAAAATAAGGCTCTTCGGCTGCCTTCGGCTCCCTTCCCTTGGGCGATACGAGCGGGCAAGTCGCTCAGAGTAAAAAAAGCAAGAAGGAAGAAGCAGTCAAAGACATGGTTTCAGTCATTAAGAACGTACTCACCGTCGGGCGTGGTTGCGATATAAGTCGCGAGTTATAAGTTGCAAGTTATGAGTTAGATTTCTGATTAAAAACTCTACTCTACTCGCAACCCACAACTCTCTCGCTGTTCCCCTACTGGCAAAGTCGAAATTGTGCTATCTCCGCAGGAATTCTTGAAGCATTAGGTACGTTGGCCGAGGCAGGAACGAAGATTCCCAGGCCGTAACTGCAACCCTCTGCAGTCGTGCATTCGCCCGGTTTAGCACTGATTTGATATTCGCCTTGGGATGGGGGAGTAAAAGAGATTGACGCCAGTTCGCCTGTTTTTTGACTGACAGCGACTTCCTGACCGCTTGCATCCTTGAGAGCTAGGTTTAAATCCTGGCAATTTCCGTCGCAAGTGGCAACAAAAACATACTCCACATTAGGATGCAACGTCGCTCTAAAAGGAGATGAAACTTGCTTGCGAACCTGGCCCAGCAACGGCACAAATACTAATTTTTGACCGTTTCCTTTCCGCTGGTCAACTTCTGTTTTCAAGCGACAAATAACCGTTTTTTGGTTGTCGGTCACTTCTTGAGCAATCGCATTTCCTACAATTGCAGTACCGAGGATCAGCGCAAGACCGGAAATAACCAGATGTTTGAAATTCATTGATGTCCCTTAAAGTTAATTTTGGGTGATTGCAATAGACCGCTTTTGTCAGCAATCTATTAGTTTATCTGGAGCCTATCACATTTGTTGACTTTTCCGAAAAAACAGGTCGGAGAAAAGTGCGATCGAACTCATGTCTGGTTTGAGATGAATCTGGCGTCAGCTATCGCCGAAACTCCACAGATTGCAGACCGTAGGAGCAGAACCTCGTCCTGATTGTATTGTAGTGACATACTCCCGACGCCTATCTGAGTACAGATAAGGCACGGGCTTCGCAACCAATCCGGCTATTGCTTAGGAGGCGTTGCGCTTTAAGGACTGGATGACCCTCAGCCCTGCTTCTGATGTTGATTGCTGCATTATGGTCGCGGTCGAGACTGCACCCACAGTGAGGACAGTCATGCCAACGAATATGCAGTTTTTTAGGTACTTTCTCACCACAGGTGGAGCAATCTTGTGAGGTGTTATGGGCACTTACTGGAACTACTAGCAAACCAGCATTTACGGCTTTGTTTGTCACTATCAACAGGAAGCTTGACCACCCAGCATCCAACACAGATTTAGCCAACCTTGTACGAGCAAGTCCTTTTACGTTTAAATCTTCATGAGCGATTACGTCATATTTCGACAGCAAATGATTAGCGGTATTGAAATGGAAATCTTTTCGCTTGTCTGCAACTTTCTTGTGTTGCTTCCCAAGTTGTTTGACGGCTTTCTGTCTACGGTTGCTTCCCTTTTTACGACGCGATACTCGTTTTTGAAGAACCCGCAAGCGCTTTTGAGCTTTCCGGTAGTGCTGAGGAATAGAAACCGTCTCACCGTCGGAAGTTGTCAAGAACTCCTTTAAACCAACATCAATTCCGGTGATTTTATCCGGATTAAAGTCTGGTTTAATTTCAGGAACGGTTTTGTCTTCTAAGGAAAGAGTCAAATAGTAACCATCAGCTTTCTTAGTGACAGATGCAGTTTTAATTTTGAATCCGCCAGGAATAGGACGATGCAAGACAACCTTAACTTTTCCGAACATCGGCAAGGCAATCTGATTACCTTGCAAACATCCTTCTTTTATCTGAGGATAGGTGAAAGTGCGATAACGATTACGCGCTTTAAACCGAGGCTTACCACTTCGTTTCCCGTTGCTATCACCCTTGAGAAATCTGTCAAACGTTACTTTGACTCGCTTGACTACATCTTGGAGGACTTGAGAATAAATCTCGCTGTACCAAGGATGGGTTTTTTTTAGTTGTGGTAGCGTCTTTTTTTGAGAGTAATAGTCTGGGTTGTCGCGCAGTTCGGGTAGATGGCAAACCAAAGGGCAAGCGTTAACAGGAGAACGGTTTTGCTCAAACCAATTACCTCTATCAGCCAACAAGTAATTGTACTGAGCGCACAACATTGACAACCACTTGTCAATTTCAATGACTTGCTGTTTTGTTGGACGTAATCGGTATTGGTAAGCGGTTCTCATGGTTGCCCTCCTTGAGTCCTATGTTAGCATTATTGTGTTCGCATTGACAACACAACATGAAAAACAAAAACCTTCATATTCGACTATCCGAGAAAAGGATTAATAAACTTAGGGCTGTAGCTAGCGCTAGAGAAAAAACTATCACTCAGATGGTAGAAGAGTGGATTGATCGTCTATCCAATACATCTATTGATTGACTTCGTACCTAGGTCAATCCGCCTATTTATCCCGACGCCAATTTGAGTACAAATATAGCGAGGGGCTTCCGGCGAAGAAAGCTAAATTAGGACGATCGCCATCAGTATCTAGAAACCCGGTTTCTGGGCGGATGCCTCGCAGCTCAACCTACGATTTATAGTAGAGACCGGGTTTAACAAGACCTGAATCTGTCCAAGACTGTAAATCTCTGATACAGGTTCCCAGATTCTCTGTCAACAACATAATACAAATTTAAAAAAGTCTTGCTACCATCCTCAATCTTATACCAATTATTAAAAGTCAAAGCGAACCGTAAGGACACGGCAATGCCGTGTCGCTACTCAAAATCCCTCCGTTCAATCCCTTCTACAATCCATTGCCTAACTTCCTTCTTCCGATCATTTATCACTCTTCCGAAATTTCCACGCAGGAACAAACTTGGAATCTCCCCAAACGCCGCGACGCTTTTTCTTAGCTTCGGCTTCCGCTTGTTCCAAAACACTGGCACTCGGACAGTTTTTCAAGTAAGGACGGTAAACCATTGCTAATCCTTCGCGGATCAAAACTTCTTGGGCAAATGTGCCGTTTGGCAAGCGGACTTCGCTAACTTTGCGGCCGTAGCGGTCAGTATCGGTGACGGTCAAGACAACGCGACCCCCCCCTTGTTTGACGAGCTGCTGCATTCTTTGGTGCGCTAAATTTCCCCACTTAAATTGATTTTTTAGTGCTGATGCTTTGCTATTTTTCTCAGCATTTGTGTGCGCGACTTCCGGTGCATCTACACAGGCAAAACGCACTTTGATATCTTTTCCGGCGCTATCGCTGGCGACAAGGGTGTCGCCGTCGCTGACTCGCTTGACAGCATAGTTGTTGGGCGCTAACTTTTGTGGACACCCGAATAGTAGCAATAGCAGAGCAACTGCGCTTAAGGTTTTGATTTTTGGGAAAAGGGGGATTTTTGTCGGGTTCATATTTCTCTGTTTTATTTAGTTTCCATCCAATTTTGCCCAGCGTGGATGTCAACTATCAGCGGTACGCTAAGTGGCAGAGCATTTTCCATCGCAGTTCTAATTTTCGGTTGCAATTCTTCCCATTCATCGGGAGGTACTTCAAAGATTAATTCATCGTGAACTTGCAGCAGCAGCCGCGCCTGATAGTTTTGCAAAATTTTGTGTACTTCAATCATGGCAAGTTTAATGATATCAGCACTAGAGCCTTGAATGGGAGCGTTGGCTGCGGCCCGCAAAGATTGGGCGTCATCTCTGCTGACAGATTTAAGTCTATCGGAGTGAATGTCTTGGGGATTGCGGCCTTTTAAGTCCAGGAGGCTTTCGCTCTCGAAGTTTAAGTAACGGCGGCGGCCTAGAATTGTGGTGACGTATCCGAGGGCGATCGCCTCTTTTTTTACTTTCTCCAAAAATTCAAAAACCTTAATGTAACGCTCGTTAAATCGCTTAATAAACTCTTTGCCGTCTGCTGAAGTTTTGCCCATCGAGCGCCCAAACTTAATCGCCCCCATACCGTAAATTACCCCAAAATTAATCGTTTTGCCAAACCGTCTTTCGTCCGGCGTTACTTCCTCTTTTTCAAACAGCAGTTGAGCTGTTACGGTATGCACATCTCGGTTATTTTGATAAGCTTCAATTAACACAGGTTCTTGACTCAAATGAGCCAAAATTCGCAGTTCAATTTGAGAATAGTCAGCCGACACCATCAGCCAACCTTCTTCCGGTAAAAAAGCCTTGCGAATTTGCCGTGAAAACTCGGTACGGATGGGAATATTTTGTAAATTTGGATTGGAAGAAGAAAGCCTTCCCGTACCAGTTGCAGTTTGGTTGAAATCTGTATGCACTCGCCCGGTCTCCGCACGCACTAACTGTGGCAAAGCATCGACGTAAGTTGATTTCAACTTGGATAATGTTCGGTGTTCTAATAAATCGTCTACAATCGGGTGGTCTCCTTGCAATTTATCCAAAACAGCGGCGTCTGTAGAGTATCCCGTCTTCGTTTTGCGAGACTTTTTCTGAAACTCATCCGGGATTTTTTCTAACAATATCTCGCTGAGTTGTTTTGGGGAACCTAAATTAAACTTTCTCCCCGCTGCTTGATAAGTCTTTTCTTCTATTTCTTTTAAGCTCTTTTCTAGCTGTTGCGATAGTTCTTGCAGGTAAGCTGAATCAATGCGAATTCCGCAGAATTCCATTTCTGCTAAAACTGGTTCTAGGGGCTGTTCTACTTCCAGCAGCAACTTGTGCAAAGATTTATCTGGAAAGTTATGTTCGTCAGCTTTATCTAATTCAGTTCTCAGTTTACCTACTAACTGAAATGTGGTGTGAACATCCATGCCGCAGTAGTCGGCTACTTCTCGAATGCTAATGTCAGCAATTGTTTTGTTTTTCGGCACTAATTCATTGTAAGTTTTGGCAACAATTTTTAAGTAGTGCCTTGACAATTCGCTGAGGCTGTGGCTGGTTTCGGGATTGAGTACGTAACTGGCTAGCATGGTGTCGAAGACGACTCCGGCTAGTTTGATTCCCTGACAGCGCAGGATCGATCGATCGAACTTAGCATTTTGCAGCGCCTTCGGATAATTCTCGCTTTCCAAAATCGGACGCAAAGCATTTAAAACTGTGGCTTTATCCAAGTTTTTGCCCGTTTTATGTCCCGTGGGAATGTAAGCAACATCCTCTTCGCCTGTTCCCCAACAGCAGCCAATTCCGACTAATTCGGCGTCTCGCGGTTCGATGGCGGTGGTTTCGGTATCCCACGCCACGGGTGAGGCTTGGTCGGTGAAGGTTTGCAGCAGTTGGACTAATTCGTTTAACTGTTCGGTTGTTTGAATAATTCTGGGTTTAATTGGCAGTTTTTTCTGTTGCTGAGCGGCTTTGGTATCATCATGACTCCAAAAGGATAAGGCATTTTCTTCTGAACTTTCAGAAGTTGGAGGTGACTTATCTATTGTGGGGTGGGCATCTTCCCCGCCCTGTTCCAATGGCTTTTCTACACCCTCCAATGGCTCTTTTACACCCTCCAAGGGCTGTTCTAGGGTGTTTTCCGACGAGGCAGAGCCTCTGGATGTGCGTTCCCGGGCAGAGCCTGGGAACGAGGATTCCTCTTCTTGTTTTTCCTTTTCTTCAACGCCACCAAAACGCTTTTGAATTTGCTTTACTTTGCTTAAAAATGTTTTAAATTCCAACTTTTCCAGCATGGGAATCAAGGCTGATTCGTCAAAACCTATAAGCTGGCAATTTTCTAAATCTACTTCCAAGGGCACGTCTTGGATTATTGTCGCCATGCGTTGAGAATGATAAGCAGCTTCTTTGCCTTCTTCTAGCTTTTTCTTAGTTGCTCCTTTAATCTCGTCGATGGCTGCATAAATGCCGTCGAGGGAATTGTAAGCTTCCAGCAATTGCAGGGCGGTTTTGTCGCCGATGCCTTTAACTCCGGGGATGTTGTCGGATTTGTCGCCGCAGAGGGCTTTGTAATCTACTACTTGTTCTGGCAAAATACCGAGTTTGGCTTTGACTTCTTCCGGGCCGTATTCTTGGGATTTGCCTTTGCCCGATCGCCTGAGCTCATCGGTACTCAAATATAATACGCTGATTTGTTTTTCGGTTTCTACTAATTGAAACAAATCTCGATCGCCCGTGAGGATTTTGACCTGATAACCGGCGGCGCTGGCTTTGTTTGCCAAAGTTCCCAAAACATCGTCCGCCTCGTAGCCCGGAGCAGTTATTGCAGGTAAATTCAAATAGGTGAGCAATTCTTGCAGGTTTTTGATATCCGGCTTAAAATCTTCCGGTGTTTCGGCTCGACCCGCTTTGTAGGTGTCGTCTGCTTCGTGGCGAAATGTGGGTGTGGCGAGGTCAAAGGCGATCGCCATGTACTGGGGGTCGTGGGCGGCCATTACTTCCAGTAGCGACTTGAGAAAGCCAAAACAGACGCTGGTGGGAATGCCCGTCGTAGTTCGCAAACCCCCATCTCGACTTTTGGCAAAGGCGAAGTAGGAGCGAAAGGCCAGGGAGTGACCGTCAACTAAGATGAAGATGGGAGCTTGATTTGCCGACACAGACACAGTTACCGATCGCACGAAAGGATTTTCTCATTGTACTCAGTTGTCAGTCGGCATTGATCGACCGGAAGGATGGCCGAGAGACTTGAGAACGGTTGACAGTTGAGGGGGTCTCGGCTTACTGTGCAGCTTGGCTGAGAATAGTAGAAGATGTTAAGTGGGATTCCCTACCGGATAGCTTCGCTTCACGCGAATTTACAAACACCTGCAGATCGAAGCCTATGGCTGACATTAATCGATGCTACGAAATCCTCGAAATTGAGCCTGGAGCTTCCTTAGAAGAAATTAAGCGCGCTTACAGGGATTTAGCGTTTGTGTGGCATCCCGATCGGTTTGCCAACAATGACCGCCTGCAACAAAAAGCTCACCAAAGATTAACAGAAATTAATGAAGCTTACCAGCAGTTGGTGTTGTTTCTGAGTCAGCCTGAATCATCGGGGTCGATCGAAAAACAGTTTCCGCAGCCACCGCCGCCTGCGCCGGAAAAGCCGCTGAGAAGGCCTTCTCGAAAATCAGCCGCTAGGCCTGGTTCCCAGCGCAGTCAAACCAGCCCAAAAACCGCCTCCAAAAAATTTCAAACTCAAAAGAACTCTTCAAGCAAGAAACGATTTACCACTCACAACCGTCAAGCGTGGCGGGGCACAAAGCAACCAGGGCGAAGCGTTGCGATGGAAGCACGGCCATCTCAACACTATCGAAAGCTTACCTCGAAAAGGAAAAAAGAATTTTCAACTCAATACTCAAAACCGCGAAGCGCGCCGAGGGAAGTGCGCCCATCTCAACACTATTCAAGCTTCCCTTGGTGGCCGCTGGCAATCGCCGTGGCGAGTTACGCTTTGACCGGTTGGATTTTGACGGAATCAAGGGAATCAGTCGCCCGGCCGTGGATGTGGGCTTTAATTTGTGGTGCCGATTGGCTGTGGGCCGCGATTTTGCTGGCGGAGGGTTCGGCAACGCCTAGAGTGTGGCTGGCAGCGTTAGTTTTAGCTGGCGCGGTGGGGGGGTCGATCGCCGGTTTTCAGGCGGGAGGAATGGAAACAGGAGCTGCTTGGGGCGCCGTTGGGGCTGGTTTGGGGGCGATCGCCAGTTCCGAGGCGGAGTCGCGGGCTGTGGCTGCTGTTTTGGGTGTAGGGGGAGTGGTGACAGTGGTGGGATTGATGGCGGGAACAGATTCTGGGAATTGGGTTAAGGTGTTGGCGGCGGCCGTGTGTTGGGCGATTGTCGGCTTGACGTGCGGGCTGGCGGCGGAAGTAGGTGGGAATTCTGGCGGCCCCGTCGGGCTCGGAGGTGCGATCGGGCTGGGGATTGGGGCGTGGGCTGGGGTGTGGGCTGGGGCGGGTTCGGGGGATCTCGTCCAAGCTTTCGCTATCGCCGGGTCTAAGACTGTTTATGGGGCTTGGGCTGCGATCGGCATTATTGCTGGAGTTGTGGCGCGGATGGTAGCTGGAGAAAGGTTGAGCAACAACGGCAGCGGGCTTTATACGTTTATCCTGTTGGTGGCTACTTCCGGTTTCGGGCTGTGGCTGGGACGGTTGGTTGGGCGAGCGGATCTTTTGAATTAATCATTAGTCATCAGTAATTAGAGAAAATTACCCATTACCCATTACCCATTATCCTATTTTATAGCAACTGCCAAGACGATTAGGAGTTTCTTGTTTGCTGAAACCTGAGTTTAAAGTTGCTGCTTCCTTCTTCCTGCAGCATAACTCCCAGCACTTATCGCTTTTCAGCAGCGCTTCAAACTCAGCCCTTGGCAAAGGCTGGCTGAAAAAATAACCTTGAATTTCGTCGCACTCGCGATCGCACAAAAAATCTAGTTCCTGCTCATTTTCTACCCCCTCAGCAACCACCCTCATGTTCATGCAGTGTGCCATTTGAATAATAGCTACTGTAATCGCTGCATTTTGGCGATCGTCTGCAATATCCCGAATAAAACTCTTGTCAATTTTTATCGCATCAAAAGGAAAGCGTTTTGGATAACTCAAAGAAGAATATCCCGTCCCAAAATCATCAATTGCTATCCTAATCCCCAGATCCCTCCACACCGTAAAAGCTTTAGCTGCTGCAATTTCGTCTTGCAAAACCAGACTTTCCGTCAGTTCTAATTCCAAATACTTGGGATCGAGACCAGTTTCTGTTAATATCTCGCTGACTCTTTCCGTGAAATTTTTGCGCTCGAATTGACGGGCTGACACGTTAACTGCCACTCGCAGGGGCGGCAAACCTGCTCTTTGCCATGTTTGAGCTTGCCTGCAAGCAGTCTCTAATACCCATTCGCCCAACGGTGCAATCAAGCCCATTTCTTCAGCCATTGGAATAAATTCCCCCGGGGAAACTCGCCCCCGTTCTGGATGATTCCAGCGCACCAAAGCTTCAGCACCAATCATTTTACCTGTTTTAATTTCTATTTGCGGCTGATAGTATACTTCAAATTCTGAACTTTTTAAAGCATGGCGCAGGGAAGTTTCTTGAAGAAGTGTATTGATGAAATAACTGGCATTTTTTGCACTGTAAAAATGATAAGTGTTACCGCCTTGTAGCTGAGATTGATACATTGCTATATAAGCATTTTTCAGCATTTCCTCTCCGTCGATGCCGTCCCCTGGATACAAGCAGATCCCCATACTAGCAGTGACATAGACTTCGCAATCTTTGACAATCATGCCTTGGGATACAATATCTAAAATGTTTTGAGCAATGTTAGCCACATCCTGTTTTTCTTCAACTGGTTTGAGAATCAGCGCAAATTCGGCTGCTTCCAAACGAGCAACAATATCAATGTTTTCCATGCAGTTACTTAGCCGCTGGGCGATGGTACAAAGCACAGAGTCGCCGATATCGTGCCCCAAGGTACTGTTAATGCGGTTGATTTTATCTAAGCTAAGCGTGACAAGCGGAACGACTCCTGACAATTCTTTTTGACAGTCTAATATTCGGCTTAACTTTTCTCGCAACAATGAACGATTCGGCAGATTGGTCAAGCTGTCATACTGATGTCGGTAAAGGGCGAGTTGAATAGTTGTGTGCAAGTTTTTTTCTTCAAATGGCTTGACAATATAGCCGAAGGGTTTTGTACTATTGACTCGTCGCAAAGTATTTTCATCGGCATAAGCTGTCAGATAAACTACTGGAATTTGAAATCGCGAACGAATTTCTTCGGCTGCTGTAATACCGTCTATTTCTCCTTGCAAGTTAACATCCATCAAAACTAAATCTGGTCGGAATTTGGCTGCCGATTCAATCGCTTCTTCTCCCGAATAGACCATACCAGTTATTCTATATCCTAGAGAGATTAAGCTGTCGGAAATGTCTTCCGCAACGATGCTCTCGTCTTCAACTATCAGAATTTTTTTCTGGGACACTAAATTCTCTCCTATGAGTGTATTTGGGTTGGGGAAAGGTTATTTGAAAATTGGTGCCAGCAGTGTCTAAGAGTTCTATTTTGCCCCGGATCTGCTTGACTAAAGACCCGACCAGTCGCAAACCCAAAGTTCGGGCTTTTCGATAATCTAAGTCTTGAGGGAAACCAATTCCGCTGTCGCTCACGCTTAGGACGCAAAATAGGTTTGTATTTAAATAAAAATCTATGTTGATTTTACCTTTTATTTGTCCTTTAAAAGCATATTTAAGGGCATTTGTCACAAGTTCGTTAATAATTAATCCGCAAGGAACGGCCGTATCAATATTGAGAAAACACGGCATAATATTTGTTTCTAAATTAACGCATTCTGCATGAGTTTCATAAGCTTGGAATAAATTGTGGGCGAGATTTTGGATATATTCAGCAAAGTCAATTTTTGACAAGTCTTTGGATTGATACAATTGTTCGTGAACCAGAGCCATTGAGCTGACTCGGTTTTGGCTTTCTTTTAACATTTCGCTAACGCGGCTGTCTTGGATGTAGCGGGACTGAAGTTTGAGCAAACTGGAAATAACTTGGAGGTTGTTTTTGACGCGGTGGTGAATTTCTTTGAGTAGAACTTCTTTTTCTGCAAGGGATGCTTTGATGCCATCCTCGTCGCGCTTGCGATCTGTAATGTCTCGCACTACTGCTTGAATTACTTTTTTCCCGTTAATTTCCATTGCATTTAACAGCACTTCAGCGGGAAATTCAGAACCGTCTAACCGTTTGTGTAACCAGTCAAAGCGACAGCTACCTGTTTTCATTGCTGTCGATATTCTCTGTGCTACTAGACTGGATGAGTCTTGTCCACTCGGCTGAAATTGCGGCGAAAATTGGCTTAATTTTTTACCGTAAAACTGTTCTTTATTACTGCACCCAAATAGGGTTAGGGTGGCGTGGTTGCAGTCAAAAACTTCGTCTTCTTCCAGTAGCATTACTGCGTCGCTGGTGGCTTCGTAAAGGCTGCGAAATTTGCGTTCCGACTCTTGCAAAGAAGCGATTAATTGGGTTTTTTGAGCTTCGGCGCGTTTGCGGTCGGTAATGTCTATCCCTACTGAAACTGCTGCATTTCCCTGATTATATTTCTGAGCTACTATCAAATAGTTGCGGACGTAACCGTTAATTTCTATTTCTATTTCTTGCCAGGTTTGCTGAGATGAACTGTTAAAAAAAATTCGGATCAGTTCTCCAAAAGTCGAGCCTTTGTCGAGAAAGTTGATTTCTTGACCTACAAAGGTTTCAGGAGACAGGTTGAACGAGGTTGCTAAGTGCTGGTTGACTCCAATATACCGCAAATCTGAACTGATCCAAGAAATCAGTCCGGGCACGGCATCCAACACGGCCCGAAGTTGGTCTGTAGTTTCTTGGAGTGCTTCTTCCGATCGCTTGCGATCGCTAATATCTGTCGCCGTTCCGCACAAGCCTAAAATAGCGCCGTTTTCCGCTTGGTTGACGATGCTGTTGACGCGCAGGTGGACGGGAGTACCATCTTTGCGAATGTGTACTGTTTCGTAAGGAGAATTAGCGGTTTGTGGCTGAATTCTGGTTCTCGCTAAAAGTTGCGCCAATATTTCTCTTAGCCTACTTTTTTGGTCGGAAACTAAAAAGTCGGTGAAGCGACGGCCGATCATTTCTGGCGGTTCGTAACCGTAGATGCGTTTGGCGGCGGAATTGACAAAAGTCAAGAGGCCTTCAGTATCGATCGACCAAATCAATTCTTCGGAAGTTTCGAGGAGGTTGCGGTACTTTTTTTCGCTTTCGGCAAGTGCTGCATTGAAGACTGCCGTTTGCTGCTGAAGTTTGTGTTCTAATTCTTGATTTGCCGTTTCCAGAGTGGCAATGGACTGCTCGCGCTCGGTAATTTCAGTAGAAACACCGACAGCCCCGACAACTTCGCCGTTTGCATCTCGCAGCGCTGCCGATCGAATTTCGTGAATAAAATGCCCCTTTCGGACGTTCCAAGTACGATCGTTTCCTGCTAATACCTCGGCAATATTTTCTAAGATATCTGGCTGGCTGCTGTAAACTTCAAAAATCGATAGCCCGACAGTTGCACCTGGTTTGAGTCCCAAATTTTCTAATCCTTTCCCTGCTGCAAGGGTTAACTTGCCTTCTCTGTCGGTTGCCCACAGGAAAATTGGGGCACAACTGACAGCGGCGTGAAGGGTTTCGTTGGCTTGTTTGAGCCGATCGATTTCTGCGTGAAGCAGATCCTGGGTGGTGTTTAATTCTACCGTTAGTCGATCGGCTTTTTGCTGCCAACTGGCAGCAGTATCGCACATTTCTGCGAAATGGCGGGAACGACAGATGGATTGGTTGCAGTGTGACATGGTTACTCTAGGGCGCACTGTATATTTAACCCCAGCCTATCTTTTAAGCATAAACTTTTTAAGTGAAATATTACAATTAGCAGGAATACTCATCCGACCAAGATGGGATAATATTAAAGGTACTTTAAAGGATTCAGAAATTGCGGCTCGCTCAGGCTTTTGGGCGACAGTTTACAAATTTATAGTAAGCTGAATAATGCCTCCCAGTCGGTATTTTTACGGTAACTATTTGTATTAGTGCAAAAACAAGTTCCGCAATCCTCGGCTTGCACCAGAACTGGGATTGTAAATTTATTATATTTGTTTGCGTAGATTCACGCACCGAGGAATCTGGAATCTGGAATTTGTAAATATAGCCAGGGTCTGAATGGTTAGGAGGTACTTAATTTGTGAAAATCATGAGGTCGATTCCCTCTTCTTTCTGCCTTCTGCCTTCTGCCCTATTCCCTATTCCCTATTCCCTATTCTCTATTCTCTATTTCTTCCATCCGCTACATCCGTTACAGAATCCGTTGCCGAACTTCCTTCTTTCTTCAATTAACTCCCCAAATTTTGACGGTTTTGTCTATACTACCGCTGATAATAGTTTCACCATCGCTGCTAAAAGTAAGACAAGTAACAGAGCTTTGATGTCCGCTGAGAGTGTGAATATTTTCGCCTGTACTGGCCTTCCAAAATTTGATATTACCATCGGCACTAGCACTGACAACAGTGAGTCCGTCGGGACTAAAGGCGATCGCATTTATCGAGTTAAAGTGCCCTGCCAAAGTGATTGAACTATCTGGATTCGATAGCTGCCGCAGTTGAATATTTCTGTCCCAGCCACCAGTAGCCAAAGTCTGCCCGTCTGGACTCATAGCCAGACAATTCGCATAACCCTTAATTGTTTGGGAGCATTCTCTGCTGCGGAGGTTCCACAGTTTAATTGTACCGTCAGAACTGCTGCTAGCGAGAGTTTGTGCGATCGGGCTAAAAGCAAGACTAACAATTCCTGCTTTATGAGCTCCCCAAGTTAAAAGATTGCCAAAGGTACAGATTAACTTTCCCGTCTCTAAATTCCAAATTTTGATTGTAGTATCTGCCGAACCGCTGGCGATAACTTGACTGTCGGGACTGATGACAATTGCGGTAATTTCCGCTTCATGTCCGAGGGAAGTATGCCGCAATTCTCCTCCCTGCCAAATTTCGATCGCACGATGTTTCGGAGTATTTCGGCTCCTCACAAAAACTTCGCTTTCTTGGCAAAGGACAAAAGTTTCTTGAGCGCGGGGATACTTGTCAACAGTATAGAGTATTTCTCCTGTCTCTACATCGCAAATTCTAATTATTTTCCCGTGCAAACTCGCCGTGCGATCACCTCCGGGACTAATCGCAACATTTGTCCCAGTTTTGACAGTGCGGATGCAGTCAAAAAGCTTGTAAGGCACGAAGTCTTTTAAAGCTTGGCGGACTAGCGGTTCTGTCCTCGGTTGCAAAATTAAATAAGCAACTCGCTGCACTTCTGCTGCGGGATCAAGCAGCGCCTCAATTGCTAAATTTAAACCAGCGCCTCCGTATTTAGGAGCATCTTTAACAGCGGCGATCCGCGACTCGATACTAGGACTGTTGAAGCGCTGCTTGACCCCAGCGATGCCTCCCAAAACAGCGCCGGCGATCGGGATTTGACTTTGGCCGCCGAGGACGGCATCATATTCTCTGGGTTGGTTAGAATTGTCGGTCATCATATCATTTTAGATTTTAGATTTTAGATTGAATAATTGGCAACTAATGATTGCCTAAAGGTTTAAATTACGGGCATAAAGTTGCTTTTTTGTGTGGATATGGTATCAATTTAAAACTTAAACTTTGGTAATTACAGAACGCTGGGGACAAAACCGCCCTCAACCGGGTTTATGTGCAGATGCTATCCTGCCCAACCCCATATTGATCGTAAAAAGCGGGTTGAATAGCGCAATTCCTAACTTATTGACTGTTCCTGTTTATGCTATTATAATCAAATCAGAGTTTTACACAAAAATCCGAAAGTGATATGTCACACTTCACAACTATCAAGGTTCAGATCAAGAACGGCGAACTGCTGCATCAAGTGTTGGAAGAGTTGGGTTATCAAGTAGAGTCCAATGTGCAGGTACGGGGTTATCGGGGTGACAAAACTAATGCCGAGTACGTGATTCGGCAATCCAATGGTTACGATTTGGGTTTTCGCCGCAACGGAGAGGATTACGAATTGGTAGCGGATTTTTGGGGCGCTCGAATTAATCAGCAGGAATTTATCAATTCAATTAGTCAAAAATACGCGCGGAAAACTTTGATGGCGGCGGTGCAGTCAGAGGGTTTTCATGTTGAAGAAGAGGAAACTTTGGCAGATGGAACGGTGAGAGTTGTAGTGGGTCGATGGGTTTAAGACTCGCCCTTGATTAACTCGTTTTTAGGTATCAAGAGGAATCACCATCTGGCGAGCGGCGATCGTACTAATTATGCTCGCGCTTGTAGTTGGCATTGTTGGCGCGATCGCCCTTGGAACATACCGCTGGCATCTCGGTACCCAGGAACTGCGAGCCAATCGGGAAGCTGCGCGATCGCCGATTAAACATCTCACATTTGATGCGCGGGAAATCGCCGATTTACCCCAGCCCGTGCAGCGCTACTTTCGCGCGGTGCTCAAGGATGGACAACCGCTAATTGCAGCAGCGCGGGTTTCCCACGAAGGCACGTTTAACATGAGCGAAACCGCAGAAAAATGGAGCGCATTCACCTCAACTCAACTGGTAATTACTCAGCGCCCTGGCTTTGACTGGGAGGGGCGAATTGCCATGATGCCCGGTATCAATGCGTTCGTTCATGATGCCTACATTTCTGGCGAAGGCATCCTCCATGCAGCGCTGCTGGGCCTGGTGACTCTGGCGGATATCCGCGGCACTCCAGAAGCTGCACAAGGGGAACTGATGCGCTTTTTCGCGGAGGCTGCTTGGTATTCGACGAGACTGCTGCCGAGTCAGGGTGTTCGCTGGGAGGCGATCGACAATTCTTCGGCCAGAGCAACGCTACAGGATGGCGACACCGCTGTTTCCCTGGATTTCCGCTTTGATGAAGCAGGGCTAATCGCCAGTATCCGCACCGAGGCCCGCGCCCGTACAGTTAGCGGGGGGCTGGTGTTTGCGCCCTGGACTGGCCGTTTCTGGGACTACGAATTGCGAGACGGTATGCGGATTCCGCTCTCCGGTGAGGTGGCGTGGCAACTGCCTGATGGCTCGCTATTGCCCTACTGGCGCGGCCGCATCACGAATATTGCCTATGAGTTGGCGCGATGATTCTAGTTTGTGTTGTAGGGTGCGTCTGAGTCTGAGATTTTCTCATTTGTAGGGGCAATCCCCCCGTGGTTGCCCCGGTTTCAACCGCCTCCTTCATCAAGAGGGTAACTTTCCCCAAAAAACCCTACCTCAAAAACAACTTATACGCCGGATTCTGACTCTCATCCCCGTACTGATAGCCCAGCGTATCCAAAAAAGCCTGCCACTCCTTCATCTCATCCGGCGGCACTTGAATTCCCACCACAATTCGCCCGTAATCT
>JACJNV010000297.1 GCA_014695175.1 Microcoleus sp. FACHB-DQ6
TTGGCTCAACTGCTCTATCTCGGTTTTTTTCTGCTCTCTGGTGGCTGTGGGCTTTTTCATTCCTTTATTTTACCAGATGCCGCCACTTAAGTTTTTTTGACCTGAATCCTTACTATTTTTCTAACAAATCCCGGTCGCCTCCTTGCGGGAATTATCTAATTTTAGCGCGCTCTCACCCGGTGTCTAGGCAGAATGACGGATAATTTGTGGCACAATGGCTGATGACATATTTTAGATTAAGATTAAAATTGTAATTAGTTATAAAGCTAAATTATTATTTTGGTAAAAGTTAATTTACAAATTTACATAAATTCCGGATGGCTGGGTTTTCCTATCGTAGAGAAAGTTCTGCTAAACTTTTGAAAATTTATGATTCCTAAAAAAATATTTAAAATTAGGAAATAGAGCAAATGAAAATAATTTTTCAATTAATATTGGGATATTTCGCGGTTGCTATTTTTGGTGTGAAATGTGGCATAAATCCAAAAATGTTACCGACAAGTCTAGGAGATGGGCATGGCACTCTCCTTGTAGAATGGATTTTGATTCGGTCTCAGAAACATAGCTATTTGCGCTCAGCATTTCGCCCCCTTACTTCTGCAAGCGCCACATTATTTTTGGATGATAAATCATCCCCCATTGAGCCAGTACAATTACCGACTTACAATTCTATACAATCTCAAAAAAATCAGATAAAAGAACCTAATTTTAGCTTAAAAATAATCGGTAATTATCTGGTTTTTATTTCTTTATTAATCTCCTTATTGATTAGGGGTAAAAGAGTAAATATATTATCCAAGACTATGAGGTTAATTAAAACGAAGTCTGAAACAGATAATGACAAGCTACCAAAAGGAGAAAAAGTGTTGTATCCAAAAAAAGAACTGGATATCTGGCATACTATTGCCCAAATGACCCAAGATTTGCAGCAAGCTGCCGAATATGCTCTCGATATTTGCGAGGAAATGAACCTCTCAATAATTGCGACCACCCCGGGCGGTCATATCCTGTCGTTAAACCAAGCTACCTGTCAACTTTTGGGATACTCTAAAACAGAGTTGTTAGGGAAACCAATAGACGAACTTTTTAAGAAAACTGAATCACCACCACCAGAGTTAGAGTTAGCCAGTTTAACAGCCGAAGGTTCTGTCCGCAACGTCGAAAAAGTCTACCTTTCTAAAGAGCGAAAAAAAATAATTGTACTGCTTTCTATTTCAATTATTCGCGACGGTCAAGGCAAGGTCAGCGGCAAGTTATATATAGCACAAGATATTACTGATAGCAAGCGGGCTGAAAGAAATTTGCGGCGCAGTGAAAAAAAGTTTCGGCAACTGATAGAAACTGTGAATGCTGCGGCTTTTATCTATCACCGCCGAGAGTTGCGCTATGTCAATGCTCAGACAGAAGCTCTGACAGGATATACTCGCGAAGAATTGCTAGCATTGGATTTATACGACTTAATCCATCGAGATTTTATAGAAATAGTTAAAAGCTGGGGTAAATCCAGCCACGCACGCTCAAATGCAGGGTCAAAATATGAATTAATAATAGTCGCGAAAACCGGAAAAATGCGCTGGATTGAAGCAACTGTAGATATTATAAAATTTGAAAAAAAAGCCTCAATATTAATCACAGCATTTGACATCAGCGATCGCAAATTAGCAGAGTTAGAACTAGAAACATCTCTTTCGTTGCTTCAAGCAACCATTGAATCTACTGCTGACGGTATTCTGGCGGTTGACAGTACAGGAAAAGTTCTCACCTTTAACCGCAAGTTTGCCGAAATGTGGCAGTTGCCGGATTTCCTGCTGGATTCGAGAGATAACAATCTAATTTGGGGGTTTGGAATCAACCAGTTAAAATACCCAGAAATATTTCTCAACCGCGCTAAAGAATTGTCCGATCGCCCCGCAGAAGAAAGTTACGATCTCATCGAGTTGACAGATGGCAGGATCTTTGAGCGCTACTCGTTGCCCCAGCGCACCGGAGGCAAAATTACTGGTCGAGTATTCAGCTTTCGGGATGTAACGGAACGGGTGCAATCCGAAGAAAAACTACGCAAAAGCGAAGAACGCTTTCACCTGCTGACGCGCGCGACAAATGATGCCGTATGGGATTTTGATTTATTAAAAAATGAGTATTGGTTAAGCGAAGAATTTGAAAAAGTTTTTGGATACAAACTCAACGAAACTCAGACGATTGAATTAGAATTTTGGTGGCTAAATATTCATCCCGAAGAACGGGAAAGAGTGATGTTAAGCTTCAACAAAGCAATGAATTCAAACGCTCAATGTTGGTCGGAAGAATACAGCTTTCACCGTGCGGATGGGGGATATATTTTTGTGCTTGATCGCGGCTATATCATCCGTAATGAAAGTGGCAAAGCAGTAAGGGCGATCGGCACTATGATGGACATCACTCAGCGCAAGCAAGCTGAAGAAATTATTCGCTATCAAGCTGTTTATGACCAACTCACAGGTTTACCGAACCGGATACTTTTTAACGAGCGGCTGCTGGCGTCATTAAGAGAAGCTAAAAAAACAAAAAAAATGCTAGCAGTGATGTTTTTAGACTTGGACAGATTCAAAAAGATTAATGATACACTAGGTCACGCTGCGGGCGATCGCCTGTTAGAAGGTTTTGCCGGACGCATCAGCGACAGTTTGCGATCGACTGATACGGTAGCCCGCTGGGGAGGCGACGAATTTACCATACTGCTTCCCGACATCAATTGCTTAGAAGATGCAGTTAAAACAGCTCAAAGAATATTCAACAACTTAAAGCCACCATTTAAACTAGAAGGACAACCGTTTCACGTCAGCAGCAGCATCGGCATTGCCCTTTATCCCGATGACGGTGAAGATGCCGAAACTTTAGTCAAAAATGCCGATGCCGCCTTGTACCGCGCTAAAGAAATGGGAAGAAATAACTATCAGTTATATACTTCAACGATTAATCCCCAAGACAGCCAGTTACTAACTATAGAACACAGGCTGCACGAGGCTTTAGAACAAGGAGAATTTGAGGTTTTCTACCAGCCAAAAGTCAACATTACTACTTGGAAAATTCAGGGCATGGAAGCCCTGCTGCGCTGGCAACATCCACAATTAGGTTTAGTTACTCCCGCTACATTTATTCCGATCGCCGAAGAGAACGGGCTCATTGTAGCTATTGGGGAATGGGTGCTGCAAACAGCCTGCACTCAAAATAAAGCTTGGCAGGATGCTTTGCAGCCAGATTTGCGGGTAGCAGTCAACGTTTCGGCTCGGCAGTTCCAGCAATTTAATTTATTAGAAATGGTAGCGAAATGCTTGGAAAAAAGCGGTTTAGCACCCCAGTATTTAGAGTTAGAAATTACCGAGACTACAGCCATGCAAGATGTGGATTATACCACAAAAGTTCTCAGGGAGTTGCAGAACATGGGAGTGCAGATTGTGCTGGACGATTTCGGCACGGGTTATTGTTCTCTAAATTATCTCAAAAAGTTTCCCTTGAATATCTTAAAAATAGATAAATCCTTTGTCAGCGGACTGACGACCGATCCGTGCGAACGGGCGATCGCCAAGGCTGTAGCGACGCTGGGGCGAGATTTGAACTTGAGCGTAGTAGCCGAAGGAGTAGAAACTAAAGAGCAGTTAGAGTGTTTGCGCGAACTGCACTGTCAAGAAATTCAGGGTTATTATTTCAGCCCTGCCCTCTCGGCTGGCGATGCTAGCAAACTGTTGGTAAATTCTCAGTTGAGTAAAGTGAAAATTGCTTAATTAGTCATTAGTTATTAGTTATGGTTCTTGACCGCGAATCTTAGTCTCGCGACTTATTTTCCTCCGCTACACCCCCAACCTCATCACTGCTAAAGCGCTGCGGCGGGCCTAAGTTGTCGGGCAATTCGTTAAGATTCTTGCCCCAAGGGTGATACAGCGCTTTAACTTGAGAAATTGTCAGCTCAGGGGCCTCAAGTCCTAAATCCCGCCACGGCAGTTAAAACCTTAGCTAGGTTAGGGACACGGCACGGCTTCGTGTGCTTAATGATGGTCGATCACGATCGCCCCCGCTTGTTAAAACTTAAAATAGTGTGCAGAATAACCCACTTGCGGCTAAAGACAGAGGAAAATATCGCTACTCCAACATAAAGGCTTTGTCTATGCAGCCGATTCGCACATTTAACGTTTCCCCCTCGCTACCGACAATTCTCGAACCCCTACGCAAGCTTGCCTATAACTTGCACTGGGATTGGAATGTTGATACTAAAGACCTTTTCCGCCGCCTCGATCGAGACCTGTGGGACTCCAGCAACCAAAACCCGGTGCTGATGCTCGGAACCATATCTCAAGAGCGACTGCAAGAAATGGCAGAAGACGAAGGCTTCATTGCCCAAATGAACCGAGCAGCCCAGCAGTTAGACGATTATCTCAAAAATCGCGCCTGGTACCGCAAACAGCGCGGCACCGAGCAGCAAGAATGCTACGCTTACTTTTCGATGGAATTCGGCTTGGTTAAAGCCCTACCAATCTATTCGGGCGGTTTGGGCGTGCTCGCAGGCGACCACCTCAAATCAGCTAGCGATTTGGGCTTGCCCTTAGTCGGTGTCGGTCTGCTCTACCAAGAAGGTTATTTTTCGCAGTATCTCAACGCCGACGGCTGGCAGCAAGAACGCTATCCGCTCAATGATTTCTACAATATGCCGCTCCACCCAGAACGCAATCCCGACGGTTCGGAATTGCGGATTGAGGTAGACTATCCCGGCCGCAAGGTTTACGCGCGGATTTGGCGGGTACAAGTGGGTACGGTTCCTTTGTACCTGATGGATACAAATATTGCACCTAACAGCCCCTACGACCAAGATATTACCGACCAACTCTACGGCGGCGATAAAACTCTGCGGATGCACCAAGAAATCATGCTGGGCATCGGCGGCGTAAAAATGCTCAAGGCCCTGGGGCTGACAGTTACGGCTTATCACATGAATGAAGGCCACGCGGCTTTCATGGCTTTGGAACGGATACGGATGCTGATGGAGGAATATCACCTGAGTTTTGTGGAAGCGGAACAGGTGGTGGTTTCGAGCAGTATGTTTACGACTCACACGCCGGTGCCTGCTGGGTTTGACTTGTTCGAGCCGGATATGGTGATGCACTATCTGAGTCATTATGCCAAGATATTTGGCTTGTCGCAAAATGAGTTTTTGGGATTGGGCCGCGAGAATACTGGCGATTTGTCGGCACCTCTAAATATGGCAATTTTGGCAATTAAAATGTCGAGTTTTGTCAACGGGGTGGCGGCTTTGCACGGTGTGGTGTCGCGCCCGATGTTTCAGGGTTTGTGGCCGGGTTTGCCGCAGGAAGAAGTGCCGATTACTTCGATTACCAACGGCGTGCACGCTCGCAGTTGTGTGGCGAAGTCAACTCAGGAGTTGTACGATCGCTACCTCGGCCCGGATTGGGAAATGACTCGCAAGGACGATCGTCTCTGGGACAGGATGTCGTCGATTCCTGATGAGGAACTATGGCGCAATCACGAACGCTGTCGCTCGGAGTTGGTGGTGTTCGCCCGGGAGTGGCTGCAAAAGACTTTGCGCGAGCGCGGTGCGGCCCAAACGGAAATCGAACACGCGCGGGAGGCTCTCAATCCGAAGGTGCTGACGATCGGGTTTGCCCGCCGCTTTGCTACTTACAAGCGGGCGACGCTGTTTTTGCGCGATGTCGATCGAATCATGCGGATCATGCGCGATCAAAATCGCCCGGTGCAGTTTGTGATTGCTGGGAAGGCTCACCCGATGGATATTCCGGGTAAGGAATTGATTCGGGATATCGTTCACTTCATCCGCGAGCACGAGACGATGAGCTCGATGGTGTTTTTACCGAACTACGACATTAACGTTGCTCGGATGATGGTTTCTGGCTGCGATGTGTGGCTGAATACGCCGCGCCGCCCCCGGGAAGCTTCCGGGACTTCGGGGATGAAAGCTTCGATGAATGGTTTGCCGAATCTCAGCATCCTCGACGGATGGTGGGATGAGGCTGATTATGTTCGTACCGGTTGGCCGATCGGACATGGGGAGTTTTACGAAGATACTAAGTATCAGGATGAGGTAGAGGCGAATGCTTTGTACGACTTGATGGAAAAGGAAGTTGTACCTCTATTTTACAACCGGGATGCTGATGGAATTCCCCGCGGTTGGACGGCGAAAATGAAGGATTCGATTCGCTTGAACTGTCCTTTCTTCAATACTGCTCGGATGGTGAAGGATTACGCGCGGCGGGCTTATTTCCCGGTGAGCGATCGATTCTTCACGATGACTTCGGATA
>JACJNV010000298.1 GCA_014695175.1 Microcoleus sp. FACHB-DQ6
GGCGATTCATTTTTAAGCCGCAACTGAACAGAGAAACAATAACTACGAATTCTGTGAGTCTTTCTAAAAATTGAGCTTCGGGACGCAAGTCAATCAGCTTCACGCCGTAGGGTCCCAATCCGATACCGACAATTAGATAAATTAAGGCATAAGATAGAGGCAATCGCGAAATCCATCCGGAACCCAAGGTAACGGTAAGCAGGAGGATGCCAATAACTAGCAAGTTGAGAATGTAATCATCCACCATAGCGATCGCACTTTTAATCAGGTTGAACAAGTGCGATTTTGACAGATAAAACCTTCTGACGCATCCACCGCCCGCTAGATTCAGCTATCCTCCGAAAGTTGCAGTTGTTATACCAAATTTTTTATGCTTTTAGGCTGCGGCGGCAGGCTTGGTCTTTGGGGTCCGTAAACTCCGTGACTTACAATCGCCCGGAATTGTTTACTGCATTCATCTGACTGAAGACTAATGACTACTGACTGAAAACTAATAATTAATTACAAAGACCACTTGTTTCGGTAGCGATGATGTGCAAATCTACGTGTTTGAGCGATCGCACTAACTGTTGAGTCAAAGAACCCCGCAGCAACAATCTCCAGCGCGATTGCTGGCTTTCGCCGATCACAATTTGAGTAATGCGATACTGTTTAGCTACCTCCGAAATCGCTTTGGCTATATTAGTGCCGTTTACCCGCAAAAATTGCCCCTTAAATTCTTGACAGAGTTTCTCACAAGTTTCAACGTGCAAGCTTTCTGCTTTTGTTAAAAATCGGTCTGGATCGTTGACAAACACAGCATAAAATGGGGCATTCATATAGCTAGCAATCCTCGCGCCCCGCCGCAGCAGTTGCAAGGAGTTCGGATAAGTCGAGATGCACACTAAAACTCGTTCGTGAATGTTGCAAGATTGACCTTTTAAAGTTGCTGCGTCGTCTTCCACATTGTCTGCGACTTCTCGCAGGGCGAGTTCTCGCAAAGCGATTAAATGACGGCGCTGGAAAAAGTTTTCTAAAGATTGTTCAATTTTTTCGGGAGCATAAATTTTACCTTCTAGCAACCTTTCTTCTAAAGTTTCCGGCGTGACATCGACAACCACTATTTCGTCAGCATCTTCGAGGACGCGATCGGGCACTCGCTCTCGCACTACAACTCCGGTGATTCGAGCTACTAAATCGTTGAGACTTTCTATGTGTTGAATGTTGAGCGTCGAGAAAACATCAATTCCAGCATTTAAAATTTCTTCAACGTCTTGATATCGTTTTTCTCGCAGAGAACCGGGAACGTTTGTATGAGCCAGTTCGTCTATCAATGCTAATTGAGGACGGCGTTCTATGACAGCATCCGTATCCATTTCGGTGAGCATTTTTTCGCCGCGTCGCATTGTTTTTTTGGGCACTATTTCTAGTCCCTCGCCTTTAGCTGCTGTCTCTTTCCGCCCGTGAGTTTCTAACAGTCCAATTACCACATCAATGCCTTCAGATTTGAGCCTGTGGCCTTCTTCGAGCATTCGGAACGTTTTGCCGACACCGGGGGCCATGCCGATAAATATTTTGTGCTTTCCCCGGCGGGGGGTGCGATCGTAAGTGCGGTTCGGTTGGGCGTAAACCGCGTCTGGATTGTTGGTAAGTTCGCTAGAGTGAATCATAGCTAAGTAGTGGGTAGTTAGTCAATCTCCAGTCATCAGTCAGTTTATGACCGATGACGGCAGACTGTTGTAAACTATTGTAAACCGTCGAGAGCCAAATTCAGTTTGAGGACGTTAACTCCCGGTTCGCCGAAAATGCCGAGAAATCTGCCATCTGTATTTTTGGCTACCAACATTTCTACTTGATTGAGATTGAGCGATCGCACCGTTGCTACCCGCTGAATTTGCGCCCTAGCTGCCTCTAGGCTAATATGCGGATCGAGGCTAGAACCCGAGGTGTAAACTAAATCAGCAGTCGGTTTGATACCAGCTTTGCTGAGGCGATCTAATTCAACTTGCACCCCCTGAAAACCATCTTTTTCATTACCTCGCTTCAGCAAATCCGAGTTGCTGGGAGCAAGATTGCTAGCCCCAGAAACCCCTGTTCTCTGACTTAAGTTATCTGCCTTTGTCGGGTCGTAATTTTCCGTTGCCAAGCTGCTGTAATTTGTGGTGCTGGGGCGGCTCCAAAAATATTGATCCGAGCTGAAAGGTTGACCGATTAACGAGGAACCCACGACAACTCCTTGCTTAGTAATTAAGCTGCCGTTTGCCGGCGAATTAAAAGCAATTTGACCGATTACTAGCAAGATCAAGGGATAAATAATAGCGGTGATTCCCCATAAAACTAAAGTCAGGCGAATTGCTCGGATTAATTCTCTCATAAATTACCTCAATTAATGAATGATAAACGAAGGCACCACAAGGATTTTGACACGGATAGACGGATTAATTATCGAGCCTTCTTCAGAAGCATTATTAAAATCTTTCTGGCTGAAAAATCACGACAATTAAATAAACGGCGAGTCCGACGATTACCAAACCCAAAAGACTTAAACCCCAGACAGCTTTTCTGGTCAAATCTTCACCCGCAGCCGCGTAAACAGCGGGGGCAATTATCGCATTGAAACACATTGCCAGAAATAGCTGCACCGGGATTGGGTGGCGCTGCCAAAGCATTTGTGCTAACTCAATAATTTCTTGAAATTCTATGGGGAAAACCTCATTCAGCCAATCATTCCGTTTCATGAATTCTCCTTATTTTGGGAATAAATATTGGTCTTTTTATTGGATGATTTTTTGGGGGAAATTGAGGCAGAGCCTCGGGATATGCGTTCCCAGGCAAAGCCGGGGAACGAGATTAATCCGTTACATCCGTCGAGCGAAGAAATCGAGGCAGAGCCTCGGGATATGCGTTCCCAGGCAGAGCCGGGGAACGAGATTAAAAGCCAATCCGTTGCCGAACTTCTCTTATGCTAGCCCAACGGCGGTAATCAAAACATCAATAACTTTGATGGCGATAAACGGCGCGACTGCTCCGCCCAATCCGTAGATTAAAATATTCCGCTGCAACAGTTGATTGGCGCTCAAAGGTCTAAACTTTACACCAGTTAATGCTAGTGGAATCAAAGCGGGAATAATCAAAGCATTGTAAATTAATGCCGACAAAACAGCCGATTGACCGCTGGCTAGACCCATGACGTTTAAAGCGCCAACCGGGGCAAATATTGCCGGAATAATTGCAAAATATTTGGCAATGTCGTTCGCTAGCGAAAACGTAGTCAGCGCGCCGCGAGTAATCAGCAATTGTTTGCCGATTGTAACTAAATCAATTAGTTTGGTGGGGTCGGAATCTAAGTCCACCATGTTCGCTGCTTCCTTAGCGGCTTGGGTTCCAGAATTCATCGCGAGTCCTACGTTGGCCTGGGCTAGTGCGGGTGCGTCGTTGGTTCCGTCTCCTGTCATTGCTACTAATTTGCCCTCGGCTTGTTGCTTGCGAATTACGTCGATTTTGTCCTCGGGAGTTGCTTCGGCAATGAAGTCGTCAACGCCTGCTTCATCGGCAATTACTGATGCTGTAATTCGGTTATCTCCCGTGAGCATTATTGTGCGGATGCCCATTTTTCGCAGTTGGTCAAACCGCTCGCGAATTCCCGGTTTGATGACATCTTTTAAATAGATAATGCCGTAGGTGTCGCTGCCTTGACAAACAGCTAAGGGCGTGCCTCCCAAGCGCGAAACTCGCTCGTAAGCTGCATCGAGATCCGGCCCCCCATTGCCGCCGCGCGATCGCACAAAACCCTTCACCGCGTCCACCGCACCCTTGCGAACCTCCGTCCCATCGGGCAAATCCGTGCCAGACATCCGCGTTTTTGCGGAAAAATCAAGCCCCGTGGCGTTGGTGCGATCGAAATCTACCTCTGCGCCCAAATTCTGAGCCAAACGGACGATCGACTTTCCCTCTGGAGTATCGTCAAACAAGCTAGCAGCAAGGGCTACACTCGCAACCTCCTCCAGCGAGTGACCGTTTACCGGAATGAACTCCTCGGCTAAACGGTTCCCCAGCGTGATCGTCCCCGTTTTGTCCAAAATCAGCGTATTCACGTCGCCGCAAGCCTCCACGGCGCGTCCAGAGGTCGCTATCACGTTAAACTGAGCGACTCGATCCATGCCCGCAATGCCGATCGCGCTCAGCAAACCGCCGATCGTCGTCGGGATCAGCGCCACCAGCAGCGAAATCAGCGTCACCACGCCCACGGGAGTTTTCACGTAATTGCCGATCGGCGGAATCGTCGATACCACAATCAAAAACACCAGAGTCAGCACCGCCAGCAGCACCGTCAGCGCGATCTCGTTCGGCGTTTTCGACCTTTCGGCCCCTTCCACCAGCGCGATCATCCTGTCCAAAAACCCTTTACCCGGGTCGGCCATTACTCGCAGCGTCAGTTCGTCAGAGAGGATGCGCGTACCGCCAGTGACGGAACTGGCGATGTCCGAACCCGGTTCCTTGAGCACCGGCGCGGATTCGCCAGTGATCGCAGATTCATCCACCGACGCGACGCCTGCAATCACTTCGCCGTCAGAAGGAATCACATCGCCTGCGATCACTTTAATTTGGTCGCCCCGTCTCAGGGATGTCGAACTAACTTCTTGAATTGAACCGTCTGGTAGGAGTTTGCGGGCTGTCGTGTCTGCTTTGGTCGATCGCAGCGCATCTGCTTGCGCTTTTCCGCGCCCTTCAGCAACCGCTTCGGCAAAATTAGCAAATACCAAAGTGAAGAACAAAATTAACGTCACCAGACCGTTAAAAATTACCTGATTCTTGCCGAAAACCGGGCCGAACAGCGTCGGGTCGATCGTCAAAAGTGCAGTCACAATTGTGCCGACCCACACCACAAACATCACCGGGTTTTTTAGCATCACCCGCGGGTTTAGCTTAACAAAAGCTTCTTTAAAAGCTCTTTGATAGAGGCCTTTAGTATTTGCTTTCGGCGTGTGCTTGCGAGACTCGCGAGAGCCTCGGGCAGGTTTTTTTGGGGAATCTGGAGTATTGGAAGAGGTCATGTCGATTTGGGATTTTTAATGAACCACAGAGAACACAGAGAACACAGAGAAAGAGAAGAGTGAGGGTGAGATTTTTCGCTACAGAGGTGGAGGAGTTGGTGTTGCTAAAGGTGTTGTGGGTACAGTTATCGATCCAGGTTCAAACTTGCCGCTGCTAATTTCATATCCTTCGGCAATTGGCCCTAAAGCCAAAACCGGAAAAAATGTCAGCGCGCCTAGAATTAAGATTACTCCTGCGGTTACGCTAGTGAACAAAACTGAATCGGTTCTGAGAGTGCCCGTTGTTTCGGGAACCAGTTGTTTGTTCGTCATGCTGTCAGCTAAAAGCAGCAGGGCAATAATTGGAACGTAGCGCCCCAACAGCAAGCTAAAACAGGTGCTTAAGTTCCACCAAACTCCTGTCGGCGCGGGTTGAGAGTCTGCCAATCCTTCAAAGCCAGAACCGTTGTTAGCCGCCGCCGAAGCGTATTCGTACATCACCTGGGAAATGCCGTGAAATCCCGGGTTGCTGATGCCGCTCAAACTGTCGGGAAAGGCGAGGGTAATTGCACCGGGGATTAAAACTGCGATCGGGTGAATTAATAAAACAACGCTGGCTAAAACTATTTCCCGTTTCTCAATTTTGCGTCCCAAAAATTCCGGCGTTCTCCCCACCATCAATCCTGTTAGAAATACGCTCAAAATCGAGTAAATAAATAAGTAAGCCGTTCCGATTCCCTGTCCGCCCCAAACAATTTGCAAAAACAAATTAAACAAAGTAACAAAACCACCGGGCGGCATTAAAGAATCGTGCATTCCGTTGACAGCGCCGCACATTGTACCTGTCGTAGTCACCGCCCAGAGTGCAGTCTCAGCCCAGCCAAACCTAACTTCTTTACCTTCTAAATTTGGTTGTTGCGCGCCCAGTAAATTATTAATTTGAGGGTTGCCGCCGTACTCGCCAAATGCTGCAATGCCAATCAAGACAACGTAGATGGCAAACACCATCCAAAAAATCAGCCAGCCCTGCTTTTTGTTATTGGCAAATCTGCCGTAGGTGTGAATCATAGCTCCTGGTATAGAAACCATTGCTAGTGTTTCCAGCAAGTTAGTAAAAGGGTTAGGATTTTCTAAGGGGTGAGCCGAGTTAATTGCAAAAAAACCGCCACCGTTTTCTCCGAGTTGTTTGATACTTTCCAAGTGAGCAACAGGGCCACGAGCAATTACTTGGGTGCCGCCTTCTAATGTACGGGCAACCGCTGGACCGGCGAGGGTTTCCGGCACTCCTGAAATTAACAAAAACAAGCCTATTATCAAAGAAATGGGCAGTAGAATGCGGGTGATTGATTGAATTAAATCGATGTAAAAGTTGCCCAGCGGGCGGCCGGTTAATCCCCGGATAAAGGCAATCGCTACTGCTAAACCTGTAGCGGCTGAGGTAAACATTAAAAAACCCAGAGTTAACTGGGATAGATAACTGAATGTTGTCTCGCCGGAGTAATGCTGTTGGTCGGTATTTGTGAGGAATGAAATAGTTGTATGCAGCGCTGTATCCCAGGTTGGGGTACTGAGGCTGGTGGGATTTAAAGGCAGCACTCCCTGAAGCATGAAAATTAAAAAAACAAATATGCCCATTGCTGCGTTGCTGTAGAGTAACGATCGGGCATATTGCCAACCTGTCATGGAATCTACAGACCGGATATTGCTGGCTTTATAGATGAGTTGTTCTACAGGTTTAATAGCGGGATCGAGAATGGTTTTTTCTCCCATGTACACCCGCGCCATGTAGTTGCCGAAGACAGGCGCGATTGCTATTAAAATGATTAGGGTTAATGCGATTTGAAGTAATCCTTGCTGCATAAATGAGCCAATTTTTTATCGTTGGATAAAGGGGTTTTGCCGATCGCCAACTCGCTTAGGTGGGATGTTCCCAAAACCGGGCGAGCTTTTTTTGAAGGTCACTTTCAGTTTGGGGGCGATTGCCGAATTCAATGCTGCTAAGATGCAATCTCTCCCGCCAGAGGGATTAACGCCATCAGGAGGTTTTCGCTGGCGAGAATTCCTCGTTTTTTTTGCTAATTCCTTGCTGTGACAGCGATCCAGCAATTGTATAGCATTTAAGAGCGCGCCACAATAACTATTGTTAATTTGGATGAAACTGAAATCGCTTTGATTAGACAAAGTTGCTCTGTCACTTCTGTTAGCCCAAAAATACTATCTACTTTTACGGATTACTATACTCACTGTTAGAAAATTGGATAATCAGCTTTCCGGTATAAATTGCTGTGTGCACATTAGGCTTATTCGCTCTATATTTGTCATAATAGATGAATATTTAGTTCTGGTTAAATGTCTATACTTCGAGATATAGATGTTTGCTAAACGCGAGGCTGCGGCGCGATAATAGGTGAAAAAAAATCAAAAAAATAACTATGCTAGGGTAGTAGGTAGGAGGTAGTAGGTAGTAGAAAAAAACTGTAAAAATATAAAATATAAAATGGATTGATTGAGGATGTTTAAAAGTTTATCGGCTATCCCAAAAAAACTGGCTATTCAAGAGAAGTATTTACGGGGGAGGTGGTCGATCGCAATTTTATTTGCGATTGTTGCACTGCTGGAATTTACTACGCCGTCGGAGTATCTGTTTGGGTATTTCTACACGGGGCCGATTTTACTGGCAAATTCGCGCTTGAGTCGGTTGGGTAAGTTGCAAATTACGCTGCTATCGGCAGCTTTGACGCTGTTAAATTTGTTTGTTCCTCCTGGAGAAGCGATCGCCCTAGCCACTGTCGCAAATAGATCGATCGCAGTCATGGCTTTAGGGGTGACGGGATATTTGAGCGATCGCAACCACGAGTACCAAGAAGCGATCGCGATCGCTAAAGCTGAGTTGCAGTCGCAGCAGCAGCTAGCAAGCATCCGAGAAGATTTTGTCTCTACTTTGAGTCACGACTTGAAAACGCCGATGCTGGGGGCGATCGAAACAATTAAAGCTTTTCAGTCAGCAAAATTTGGGGATGTCACCGCCAGTCAGCAAAAAGTTCTCGAAACAATGGCGCGATCGCACAAAATGTCACTACAATTAGTAGAAACGCTGCTGGATGTTTACCGCAACGATGCCGAAGGTTTAAAACTGCAACTTGCGCCCGTAAATTTAGTAGCTTTGGCAGAAGAAGTAATCGCAACTCTCACCGATTTATCTGCAGCGCGCCGGGTTTACATTAGTATGAGTTACGGAGAGTCAGATTTCCGTCGGTCTTTGTGGGTAAATGGCGATGCGGTGCAACTCCAGCGCGTTTTTGTGAATTTGCTAACAAACGGCATCAACCATTCTCCTCGCGGTGGAAAAGTAGAAATAATCATGGAATCTTATGCGAGTTATCAGGTGGTGAAAGTTATCGATAGCGGGTTGGGAATTACCGCCGATGAACTGCCCCACTTGTTTGAGCGTTTTTATCAAGGACACAGCGATCGCCAAGCCAAAGGATCGGGATTGGGGTTATACTTATCTCGCCAAATTATTGACGCCCACGGCGGTATAATTTGGGCAGAAAATAAATTGCCTCTAGGCGCTTTATTTGGATTTAGACTACCTGCCATCCCAGCTTTATGATATCTTTTTCTGTTGCATACTTGTTGGTTATATCTGCCGTCATTGCCAAGTCTGCGGTTCTTTTGCAGAGGGGGAAAATTGCTCGGTGCTACTTGGCTGCACTTGCAATGATATTGCCGAATCATACTAATAATACTAACCTAATTGAAAGCGGGAAAAATTGCCAATGAAACCAGTTTTTCCCTTGCGAATTCTTCTAGTTGAAGACGACGAACTGTTTCGGTTGGGACTGCAAACCAGATTGCAACAAGAAAGTTGCTTGCAAGTAATTGCGGAGGCGGAAGATGGGGAAACGGCGGTAGAATTGACTCAGGAACACTTGCCAAATGTGGTAGTTCTTGATGTCGGTTTGCCGGGAATTGGTGGCATTGAAGCGTGCCGCCAAATTAAACAGCGACATCCAGAAATTCCAGTTTTAATTTTAACATCTCACGCCCAAAAATCGTTAATTGAAAGGTTGATTTCAGCCGGAGCTCAGGGATATTGCCTCAAGGGAATTGCGGCGGAAACTTTGGTTTTGGCAATTCGATCGGTAGCTGCGGGTGCTTCGTGGTGGGATAAGGCGGCCACTGCGGAAATTCGGGCGGTTTTTGCTAATCCTGAACCTGTGAAAGTTGGGTCAAAATGGGAAGTTTTGGAAAATCCGCTGACGAAGCGAGAACAAGAAATCTTGGCTTTAGTTGCGAGGGGGAAAAGCAATCAGGAAATTGCACAAATATTGTACATTGCTCCGGGGACTGTGCGGGTTCACGTGCACGCGATTTTGCAAAAGTTAGAAGTGCGCGATCGTACTCAAGCTGCTGTACTCGCAATTCAGAAAGGATTGGTAGCAGAAGAACTGTTAGGCAGTCAATCTTAATGCGGGCAGTTTATAATGATTCAAAACCTCGCTCCCTACCTAAAAACTATGAGTTTTCTCAATTTGGTAATTCCAGGAAAAAGATTACTTGAAACAAAAATAATAAAATATTATAATTTTTGCATACCTAATTTTTCATTCAATTAGGCTATTGTCAGATGTATTTTTTTCAGAATATGTAGAACGTAAGCTGTTGCACATTTAAACTCTGATACAAGCATTACCCTTGTTTTGGATTTTTTGCCCCCATTTAGTTATTAATTGTCCTTCATTTAAGAGGAGCTGCAATAAATACTCTAGCTCTTCAATTGATTAAACGGGACTTCCCCCATACAAATGTACTAAAAGTCCTCAAACTCTTACTCCACAAAGGACGCAACTGTTGATCGGAAAATTTATACCCATTTATAAGCAATAGCTGACGCAGGCGATTACACTCAATTGTTGTAGATTCAATATAATTGCCGATCGCAAACAGATATGAGTCATCTACATGGGTACACCATTATTTAGTCAACAATTGAAACCTTTGTGTTGAGAGGCTTTTGAGCCTGTGTAAGTATATTAGCAGGGGGAAGTTCCGCCTAAAATTTAACCCCTAGTCGTGACAGTTGGCCTTAGTCCTATAATTGCCAAAAACCGTCAATATCGGTTAAAAACCCCGGTTTATTCGTGGGCGAGTGGGAAAGAATTTAGATATTTTTAAGGAGAGGGAACTGGTGGCAGAAAATTGCCGCTGCCTTTATAACCCGATAAAATAGCCAGTTTTTCCAAAGATTGCCGGCCCGTGTAATATTTACCCCGAATTTCCCAAGTGGGATAAGCTTTAATATTAGCAGCTTTGCACAAATCTGGTTGAGCATCTTTGCCTCTGGGATCGCACTCAATGTAAGTAATGGCGGTAAATGCTTCTTTGCCGAAAAGTTCTTGTTGGGTGTGACAGTGAGGACACCAGTAAGCACCGTACATTCTAGCTTTGATTGTCTGCAAATGGGTTGCTAAAGCGATTTGATCGGGTACGGATTCGCTGCGAATAGGTGGCGCTTCTTGTTCGGTAACAGGCTGTGTGAAAGGGGGAGGAGGAGGGAGGGTTTGTGCTAATTTTTGAGTGGATTTGTTACTGAAACTGAACTGGGCAATTCTTCCGTCTGCTTTGGTACTGACGAAAATCCCCAAAGTCAGAAAAATGCCGATCGCACAAAAATTAAATTTACTTAGTCTCATCTTGGATTTCATCTTGGATTTACTAGGATTTCGCGAGCTTGATTCATAGCCTCTACAGCATTGTTTACCACAAAGATGTTAAATTGTGCTAAACCTTTAAAAAAAAGTTGACTTTCAGCGCTGTCATTTAACAAGATAACTTGTTTGTTAGCTTTCAGAGCGAGGGAAATTTCCGAAGCAGTGCCCGTCCCCATACCGCAGGCAATTATTACGTCTGAAGAAAGAATGTTAATATTATTTCTGGCGTTTCCCATATCGGTGACAATGGCAATATCTACAGATTCAGAAATGCCGCGAGTGTCATTTCCCGGAAGGATGCCGATTGTTAAACCGTTAGCTGATTTGGCTCCTTTGTTGGCCGCATCCATGACGCCGACATTTCTACCGCCAGTTAGCAATATCCATCCTGCTTCGGCGATGAGCTGTCCGAGTTGATAGGCGTTTTCTAAGTCGGTTGATGTGGCACTATCGCCCGGGCCCATGATGCCAATGATGATTCTTTTCATATCATAGTTTAAGGTTGAATATATCGCATTCTTGAAAGAGCGAGAATCCTTCTGAATCTGGGTGAGAAATGGCTCTCGATCTTTCTTAGCCAGATGCCGCAGCCTCACCTGTCACAATCGGTTTTTATTTATTTTTATCCACCAATATTTAGTATAATTGAGTAGAGTTTTGTGTAACCCAAAAATATATCAGTTTTTAGAAGCCTACACATCATTAATATATGTAAAATTTTTAATTTAATTTGATGGATAACTAAGTATATTTATGTATACTAATCCTGAAAAAGGGGGGAATAAGCGATCGCACATCCCCCTTTTTCAGGCTCGTGCAGCCGTTGGAGACTTCGATACAAAGCAGAGAGACACAGGCTTTCAGGCTTAAATCGATGTGAAGCTCTTCTTTCAAACTTCAATCATTCGAGTTTCACACCCGTTTCCTGCGGGAAAAGCCCTACAATAAATTAAAAAATCTCGCCAACAATCATCCCCGCCAATATGACAAACCCCACCCAAACATTTTGGCGAAAGATTTGACCATAAGCAAGCTTAGGAATATCCGCCTTCCGCAGTTGAGTATATTGCAAAAACCACAAAATCGCCGCCGCACTAATTGCCATCCAAAAACCAATGTGCAAGTGCAGATTAACTCCCATTGCCACTAACAAACCTACTGTACCAACAAAGAAAAAACCCACAGCATTAGCGGCATTTTCCCCGAAAAAGATCGCGCTGGAATTCACCCCCAAACGCAAATCGTCTTCGCGATCGCTCATCGCATAAACTGTATCAAATCCCATCGTCCAAAACACGACTGCACCCCACAGCAGCCAAGTCGCTAATTCTAATTCGTCAACGGCGGCGCTCCAACTAATTAAAACAGCAAATCCCCAGGCAATTGATAACACTAATTGCGGCACTGGAAAGAATCTTTTGGCCAGCGGATAGCAGATAATTACTGGTACGGCGGCGACGCACAGCCAGAAGCTTAAAGGATTGAGATAAAAAGCGAGAATCGCGGCGCAAGCAAAGGAAATTAATGCAACTCCTATTCCAGTTTGCACGGTGAGGGCGCGGGATGCTAGCGGGCGCGATCGCGTTCTTTCTACTTCGGGATCGATATCGCGATCCCACAAGTCGTTGATGACGCATCCAGCCGCACTCGTGGCTAAGGTGCCCAACACAATCACCCCCACCAATGCTGCGGGCGGCCTCCCGTCTGCTGCTAAAAACACGGCCCAGAGGGCTGGAATCATTAAAATGAGCCTTCCTGCTGGTTTGTCCCATCTCAAAAGCCTCACGACGGTTAGCAAGGTGGATTCGGTTGGGCGATCGGGCTCTTTAAGCATTTCAATTCTAGATTTGAGATTTTTAACATTAAATTTTATCAAATTTTAAGAAAAATCAGCTACGAGCTCTGCTGGATCTCGCACTTCGGCAGGAAGTGAACACAGGTGAAAGTCTTGCCCAGTCAGCAGTTCCAGATTTTTGCTGATTTAAGATCCTGCCTAACTGGATTCGTGAAATAATCATAAATATCTGTCAACCCCGATACACTCCAATGGTTAATTCACTTGCTACTGCGGAGTCAAATCGCATTATTGCTGCTATTGATATGGGTACTAACTCATTTCACATGGTGGTGGCGCGGA
>JACJNV010000299.1 GCA_014695175.1 Microcoleus sp. FACHB-DQ6
ATTTCCGGGGCGCAGTGGAAATCTGAAAGTGTTTCTCAAATGTTACAACTGCGTTGTGCTTACTTGAATGGTGAATTTGCAGTTTAATGTTTTTGCAAAATCGGGATGCTCCCAAAGCCATGAGGATGATCCAGCACCTTTTCTAGCAGCGATCGCGGGTGATTTTGTGGTATCATTGTTCTAAGTCTGTAAAAAACAACAGAATCTTTACAGTGGCCTGATGCATACGAGCGCAGCCACTCTAGGATTCGATATTACGAAAAATAGAAAACATTAGAGCGTCCTCCGACCTGGCAGTTTGAGGGCGCGTTTTGTTGTCTATTGTCCAACTACTCTATCACAATTGATCGGAATTGGCAAGATTATGTGCAGGAGTCTGTCGCAAAAATAAATGCACAACCGCAAGTTTAATACCTTGTCAAGGATATACATTTTAGATACTTAAAAAAATAACTTCCAAATATATAACCTAACTTACGCATGAAGTGCATATTAGCTAGACATCAAGTGCATATGCTAACATATGCACTTGATGCACATTTAACCCATGCACATAAAACATATGTCGATCAAGAAAAAGCACCAAGATGACGGGGAAGACTGGGATGAGTCGCTAACAGAGAAGATGTCGTTGGACTATGACTTCCTTAAACAGCTCCCTCAGCCTACGGATAAGAATCCCAAAAATGACTCACCCCTGCCGCTTGTTCATTCAGACCTGGACGAGTATGGTCTAGACCCCTACGAGTTCCGGCTCTATGCCCATGTTGTTCGCAGGACAGGAGGAAAACTCCACGGTGAGTGTTTTGCTAAACTGAAGAAAACAGCAGAAATCTGTCATATGAGCGTCAGAAAAGCCCAATATGCCCTAAAAACTCTGTGTGATGCGGGTTTAATAGTGAAGGAACAGCGTAGGGGACGTACTGACGTGTACAGACTAACTTCCAAAAGCAACTGGAAGCCAAAAGAAGAACTCAAGCAGATTCGACAGAAAGCCAAAGAGTCTAAAGTTGAGGACTCCGAAGAAGAGTAAAATGCCAACAAGCTAAACCGTGGTACGGGCGGGGCGCCCGTACATGATCTGCGGTTAAAATATTCGTAGGATAAATTAAGAGTTAGGTGCGATCGCCCTTAACACCCTTAGTTTAAGGATAAAAATTAGGGATAAATGTGAGGGGATAAATTAAGAGTTAGGTGCGATCGCCCAAACCACCACCCAAACCAACTACTTGCCTAATACCACAGCATCCGTACTGCTAGCAAAAGCCGGACGAATAAATTCCTCCTTCTCTCCCAGCGTGATGTAACCCTTATCTACAGCTAGCTGCATCACTTCCTGAAGAAAACCTCTGAGCACATCTAATACTTGAGTGCGATCGCACTCAAACTGCTTTTCCCAGCACGAAGTCCCAAACTCTATCCAAGTGCAGTTAATCTTATTGTCGATCGGTACCAACATAATAGTGAACCAACTCTCACCAAAGTCTATTTCTATTGGTTTACCTTGCGATAGCTTCGCAATTTCCTTGGGAAAGTAATTGTCAATCATCATACAGATATCTGGATCTAAAAATACCTCTTTTTGAGCATCACCTATTTCTATGAAAACTTTATGGTTGTATTCAAAACAGAAACATCGCCATCCCATTTCAAAATGAGAAAGCTCTACCAATGGATCTTCAGGAGGATCTGCGTAGTTTTCTAAGAAACGCTCGGATAATTTAAAATTAAATTTTTGACTGCTATTCATCGCTGTTCATCCTAAACAATATAAAAACTTAATAAGTTGGGTTTCGTTTCGTGACCTCAACCCAACCTACTAATACCAAATTCGCGGTAAATTTTGCCTCTATTTCTTAGTCCGCGAAGGCGGAGTTTGTTGGTGTAGAAGCGGTTTCAACCGCCGAGAGAGCGAGGAATAAACTTAGGGTGTTGGATTCGGATACTTAGCGTGCACCGCATCGATTTCCGCTATAATCTCCCGATCCAAATTGACCTCCAAACTACCGATATTTTCCTCCAACTGTTCGAGACTTGTTGCACCAATAATTGTGCTAGTTACAAACCAGCGCGATCGCACATACGCCAAAGCCATCTGCGCCGGACTTATCCCATGTTTCCCCGCAATCTCAACATACGCTTTCACCGCATCGTTCAGATTAGTTTTATCGTAACGCTGGCCGAATCCCGCGAATAAAGCCAACCTAGAATTTTCGGGAATTCCCTTCAAGTATTTACCCGTTAACAGCCCAAATCCCAAAGGACTGTAAGCCATCAATCCCACATTCTTAAAACGGCAAGTTTCTGCTAAATTTAGGTGAAATGTCCGATTGCTCAAACTGAAAGCATTCTGAATCGAAACAACTTTCGGCAAACCGTGTTTTTCCGCCAATGCACAAAACTCGCAAACTCCCCAAGGCGTCTCGTTACTCAAACCCAAATAGCGGATTTTCCCAGCTTTAATCAAGTCAGCAAATACCTCTAACTGTTCCAAAATCGGTACAGTTTCGTGCTCATGGGCGATGTCGTAATCCGGCGCGCCAAATAACGGCACGTAGCGGTCTGGCCAGTGGATCTGATACAGGTCGATGTAGTCAGTTTGCAAGCGCTTCAGGCTGTCATTCAGGGCTTTTTCGACATTTGGGCGATCGATCTGATTTTTCCCTTCCCGAATCCACTTTAAGCGAGTGCTTCTGCCCGCCACTTTAGTCGCTATAATGACTTTATCCCGCTGCTGTTTCGCCAACCATTCGCCGATATATTCCTCTGTTTTTCCCTGAGTTTCCGCCTTTCCAGGGACGGGATACATTTCTGCCGTATCGATAAAGTTGATGCCTCTATCGATCGCAAAATCGAGCTGTTGGGCCGCTTCCTCAACGGTATTCTGCTGGCCGTAAGTCATCGTACCCAAACAGATTTCAGATACTGATAAGTCGCTGTCGCCGAGTTTTTTGTATTCCATGATTGCGATTGCTTGCTGCAAAATTATCTGCTTCTATATTACCGAAAAAACTCATTTAGTTGCTGAATCAAAAAAAAGTACGTGAAGCGCAGCTATTCCGGAAAAAATCTCCCTTTCCCCTCTTTTACTCTGCGTCCTCTGCGGTAAAAAAAAATCAAATGCTATCCGCACTTAAATGTTAATATAAAGAATTATGCCTCGATAGTTTATGAGTAACCGCCCG
This sequence comes from Microcoleus sp. FACHB-DQ6, assembly GCA_014695175.1. Classification (GTDB taxonomy): domain Bacteria; phylum Cyanobacteriota; class Cyanobacteriia; order Cyanobacteriales; family Microcoleaceae; genus Microcoleus. Next base: position 3,186 of record JACJNV010000299.1, read on the forward strand.
CCCAAAGTTCCGTTTGTAAACTTCTCATTGCAACACCAACCAATTCAATCGCAAATAGCAGAAGCTATTAGAAAAATCATCCAGGAAGGAGACTTTATTTTAGGCCAAGCACTCGCCGAATTTGAAACAGCATTTGCAGCAGCTTCTGGAGTAAAATACGGCGTAGGAGTGGCTTGTGGAACAGATGCGATCGCTCTGGGACTCCAAGCTTGCGGCATTAATCCGGGCGACGAAATTATCATACCGGCTAACACTTTTATCGCCACCGCGATCGCCGTCCTCCAAGCCAAAGCTATACCTATTCTTGTAGATTGCGACCCGGAAACCGCCCTGATTGACCTCACAGCAGCCGAAACAGCAGTTACCTCGAAAACTAAAGCAATTATCCCCGTACACCTTTACGGTCAAATGGTATCGCCTGGGCAGCTTTTAGATTTTGCAAACCGCCACGATTTAATCATATTTGAAGATGCCGCCCAAGCGCACTTAGCCCACAGAGAAGGATACCGCGCGGGTTCCATTGGTAAAGCAGCAGCATTCAGCTTTTATCCCAGCAAAAACCTCGGTTCTTTTGGCGACGGCGGAATGTTAATTACTAATGATGCACAACTCGCAAAAAAGATGCGAACTCTCCGCAATTACGGAGCACCCAGCAAATATTTGCACACAGAAATTGGCACCAACAGCCGCCTCGACAATTTGCAAGCCGCCGTGCTCAACGTTAAATTGCCTTACTTAGAAAAATGGAATCGCGATCGCAGCGAGGCCGCCGAACACTACAATACTCTACTAGAACCCCTGAAACACAAAGGCATTGTACCCATCGCCAACCACAGCAGCAGCGGTCACATTTATCACCTCTATGTTATCCAAATTACTGAGGAAAGCTCGATCGACCGCAACACCCTTCAGGAAAAACTCGCCCAAGACGGCATTCAAACAGGTATACACTATCCCGTACCTTGTCACCTGCAACCCGCCTACCAAAACTTAGGCAATCGGGGCGACTTCCCCCGCGCAGAAACCCTGTGCCAACAAATTTTATCATTGCCAATGTATCCCGGATTGAGCAATACTCAGATCGAGCAAGTTGTTCGGGCGATCGAACTATCATTGAATTGCTAATTGTTCATAAAATTTATGCGGCAGGTGTTTCAAGCAGTAAGGTGCGGTTCTCAAAGCGTTTTGGTGGGGAATTAATAAATCTTTAACTCACAGTTTAAAACCCGAAAGCGTTGCGAATCCAGCGCGGCAATCTTAAAACTTCTCAAACCATGCACATCCAGCGCAGAATTCGCATTGTTTTCAAGCGATACCTCCTGGCGGAAGGTATCACGGTGCTCCTAGTGCTGCTGTACGCCCCCCTGCTATTACACTGGTACGACGGCTGGTTTAACAAAAGCATCAGCCTCGAACACGAATATTTCAGCCACGGACTAATTGGTTTGCCCTACGCAGCTTATACTGCTTGGATGAACCGAAAGTGCTGGCGCAGCTTGCCCAACTCACCGCATCCTTTGGGAGGCTTTTTGCTGGTACTAGCCACGCTTTTTTATCTGAGTCGCTTGAGCGATTTAGTAAATTTATCCCTACCCGTAATGCTGGCCAGCATTTGCTTATCTTTAAAAGGAATTCCCGGCTTGAAATTGCAGGCTATGCCGCTTTTATTCGTATTTTTTGCCTCGCCAAACCACATTCCTTACCTCATTGAACCCTACGCCTTGCCGTTGCAGCAATTCATTGCTGAAACATCAGGATTGATATTAATTAAAGTTGGTCTCAACGTGAGAGTGGAAGAAATTTATCTGTACGTAAACGATCGCATTGTAGAAGTTGCTCCGCACTGTGCAGGCTTGAAAATGCTGTTTACCAGTCTTTACGTCAGCTTAATTCTGCTAGATTGGACTGGAGTTTGGAGTTCTCACAAAAGAAGCATTTTGTTTTTAGTTAGTACATCCATCATTAGCATCACTTCCAACATTGTCCGCAACACTTTGCTCACTTACTTTCACGGAACCGAGAAAGAGGGGCTTTTTACTTGGTTGCACGCCGGATGGGGCGGAGACTTGTATTCCGCTTGTATACTAGGCTTATTGGTACTTCTCCTCAACGGGGTGGAAAAGTATTTCCCAAGCCAGTCTAGCAATTAATGAAACAGATGATTTCAGCACGGAAATTACTGCGGCGGTATCAATTATCTAAAATTATGATACTGGTGTTTTTGCTGATACTGGTTGGGGTAGTAGCAATTCCCGGCTACGCGACAGGAAGGTGGCCTTGGACAAACCCGCCAACTGTTGCAAACCTCAAGCAATTGAAAAGTTTGCGCCAAAACGGGATGACACTTCCCGGGTGGCAGGTGATGCGGGTCCAGAATAACGTCCAAATTGGCGGTCACAGATGGTTAGCTGAAGAAATTAAAAATGATCGAACAGTTGCCATTTTATTGCTGTTGCCTCAAAATGGCCCCAAAAACCAGCCCCAGGTAGAATGGTTAGATATCGATGGATTTCACCGGTGGCAAACAGATTCTCATCGCACTTTGAGGTTTACAGTTAAATTAGCGCCCATACCCGACAAGCCGCCCTCTACCGTCGAGGCCCGGTTTTTCCGAAGCTGGAATCCCCAACAAACTTTTGCTGTCATGCAGTGGTACGCTTGGCCTAACGGTGGTTCTCCAGCAACCAGCCGTTGGTTTTGGGAAGACAGCATTGCTAGACTGTCGAACCGCCGCGCCTCTTGGGTTGCTGTCAGTATCATCCTTCCCATTCAACCGCAGGGCGACATTAAGATAGCTCAACCCTTGCTGGAATCTCTTGCCGAAAGTGTCCAGGCTAAATTAATTACAGAAACTTTTCGCTTTGAGTAAGCAGGTAGGTGCAAATAAATAGGCCGAGAGCGTGGGGAGGTTTTGCCAAAATCAACTGCTTCCTAGTAAATATCCGGATTCAACTCGCCCCTAAAATATCTTATTGTTTTTTCTCGTCGCTATATTTAGATGAAACTTACAAGTCAGGCTATTATTCACAATATTACTTTTTTAAATTTTCTCAAAATGCGGGAAAAATCTACAATTAAAAATCGCCTCGCTTTTTCCTTTGCCGGCCTGTATTCAACTGCTTGGACTCTATCTTTTGCTGCTGTATTCTGGGGTTTTAATAGCAAAAATTTTTCGGAAACGGCTTTAGCTCAATCTGTTGTTCCAAGAGACGAGCGGCTAGTGGCGCCACCGCCATTGCGGGTCCCGCCACCCCCGCCTGCCAATTTCAACCGGGATATTAACCCAGCTTTTCGGAATCGGCCCTACCGCCTGGGCCCGGGAGACCAGATTTCTGTTCAAGTTCAGCGCTTCCCAGAGCTAGGTTTTACAGGTCCAATCAGCCCTGAAGGGGTAATTGTACTACCGCTAATCGGAACAGTAAATGTGCGCGGTCTTACCGTCGAAGAATCACAGCAGCGCCTCCGGGAGCGCTTTGGCCAATTTATCAAAAATCCTCAAGTCTCGGCTGCTTTGCTGGTTCAGCGCCCGGTAGTGGTGACGGTGACGGGGGAAGTGGCAAGACCGGGTTTTTATCCGCTGCAAACCCCCCAGCTTCCTGCGGCTCTGGCGGCTGCTGCTGGGACTAATCCTACGGCGGAACTGCGGGCGGTGCGGGTGCGGCGGACTCTGCCGGGAGGTGCTGTCGCGGAGCAAGTTGTTGATATTTTGACACCGTTGCAAACTGGTATAGCTCCGCCGGATTTGCGTTTGGAAGATGGAGATGCGATCGTCGTACCGTATAAACAGGTTACGCCCGATCGCAAATCCGATCAAGATTTAGCATCCAGGTACAGCCTCGCTGCTGCTGCTGTCCCGGTCCAAATCACTGTCACCGGAGAAGTCAGCAAACCGGGTTTTTACACGCTTCCGGCGGGTTCTGGTCGAATTTCGGCTGCTTTGGTGATTGCGGGGGGAGTGACGGGAAAAGCCGATTTGCGGGAGGTGCGAGTGCGGCGGACGCTGATGGACGGCTCGTCGGTGGAGGAACCAATCGACCTCTACACTCCTCTAGCAAACGCTAACGATTTGTTCGATTTTCCTTTGGCCTCGGGAGATGTGATTGTCATCCCGGAATTGGACGCTAGTACCAAAAACCTAAACTACGACAAAGCTCTGGTGGCGCGGTCTACCCTGATTAAGCCGAGGATCTACGTTCGAGTTTTGAGTTACGCTAGTGGTGGTTTGACCTCGTTCTACGTAGAAAATGGCAGCAGGTTTTTGGATGCTCTCAACAACTTGCCTGTTAATCTAGCTGACTTGCGGAAAATAGCCCTGATTCGGTTCGACGAAAAGCAAGGTAGAGCAATCAACCGTTCGATAGATGCTAAAGCTGCTTTGGAGGGCAATGTTTCTCAGAACCCGATGCTCGAAGATAATGATGTGATTGTGATTGGTAGGAATTTGGTAGAGCGCATTGGTTATGTAATCAATACTTTTACTCGACCATTCCGGGATACTTTGGGATTTATTCTGTTCTTTGAACAGTTGAGAAATGGGGTAACAGATCTATTCGGTCCGTCACGAAATGATAGGTAGTCATACCATTTTCAAATTTCAATTTTCGCTTTTCGATGGGGAATGACTTATGCGATATGCGTTTACAACTTACCTACAGTTGCAGCTTTTTTGGAAATGGGTATCATTTGTCAGCAATCATTAGTTATCGTTAACAATTAGCAATCTAAAATCTAAAATCTAAAATCTAAAATCTAAAATCGTCATGACTTTATCAGTTGTCAAACGTTATTTAATTGCTTTCGACCAATACAAGTGGGTGGGACTGGCTACTCTCGCGGTGACTGTGGGGGTGTCGGGAGTAGTGGCCCTGCAGCCAAAGGCGGCGCCAGTTTACGTTGCTACAGGTACGCTGGCCTACCGCAGACCGAGCGTGATTTTTTCATCGACTACTACTAAAATTCAACAGGAAGGACAAGAAATAACTAAAGATATGCTGCTGGATACAAAGGTGGTTGAAGCAGCCGCAAAACAACTCATCAAACCCGCAAAAAAATTAAACCCAAAAGAAGAGCAAAAAGAAGTAGAAGCTTTGGCTAAAAAGCTGGGAAAAAATGTGCAAGTAAAGATGCCCACTAAGAATAATGACCCCAGCGCTTTGATTCAAGTATTGTACAAAAATGCCGATCGCCAAAAAGCAGAAAAGGTAGTAGAGAGGCTGATGCTCGAAATGGTGGCTCGCAGCGAAACTCTTAATACTTCTAGACTTCGTGAGACGATCGCCCAAATTAACAAGCGTTTGCCGAAAGTAACTCAGGAACTCAGAGAGACGGAAGCAAAACTTGAAGCCTACGCAAAACGAGAAGGAACTTCAATTTTAGCAGCTCAGAGCGGTGCTTTGCCGCAAGCGATTACCACCATCCAACAGCAGCAGCGGCAACTCCGCGTGCAGTTGGGAGGAATTGAAGCTCAAATTAACAGTTTGCAGGCTCGCTTGGGATTGAATGTGGAGCAAGCTTACGTCGCTCAAGCACTCTCTGCCGATCCAATTATTGCCCAACTGCGAGTGCAATTGTTTTCGATCGAATCTCAGCTCAAAATTCTCCGCAGCGACTTGCAGGAGGAACACCCGAAAATTGTAGAATTGCTTAAACAAAAACTTGCTTTTGAGCAGCAGTTGCAGCAGCGGCAATCTGAGGTACTCGGCGGTAACGGGGTGGCGGCTCCGCTCAGAAGTGCCGATCGAATTCGGGTAGACTCTTCTTTAGATCCCGCCAGACAGCAGTTAGCTCAAACTTTGATTGCTTTGCAAACGCAGCACGATACGGTGCAACAGCAACTTCAAGGAATCGAGAAAACTGAAAAAGAATTGCGTCGGGAACACGCGACAATCCCCAACAAGCAGTTAGAACAAGCGCGGTTGGCCCAACAAGTGGCGTTCAAACAAGCTCTATACGACAAGATGCAGTCGGCTTTGGTAGATGCTGAGGCGGCGGTAGCTGAGACAACGGGGAGTTTGACAATCGCCCAATTTCCGAAAACTGATGACGTTGAGTCAAACAAGAGAGGTTTGCCCGTGATGCTGGCGGTGGGCGGATTTGTGGGACTGCTGCTGGGCGGGGGGTTGATATTTTTGTTGGGGATGCTCAACGGCAAGTTTTACAGTTGGGAAGAAGTGCGGGCGGCTTTGGTGGAAAAAGAGGTGCCGATACTGGCAGTTTTGCCTGAAGTGACGGTGTTTGATTCCTACGGCGATGAAATGCCTCTGGCCCTGGAGGCAAATTCTCCCTATTTGGAATTTTACGAGCGGTTGCGTACTAATTTGCGCCGGATCGGGAACAAACCGGTAAAGGTGGTGTTGCTGACTTCGGCGGCGCCTTTGGAGGGGAAAAGTTTTAGTGCTTACAATTTGGCAATTGCATCGGCTCGATCGGGTAAACGGACTTTGCTAATTGAAGCAGATTTGCGATCGCCTTCTAATGTTGAATCTTTGAAAATTTCTGCTGATCCTCTGGCGACGGTGGAACCTTTGCACTATTACGGCAATATTAGCGAGTGCGTCCTTTTGGTTCCAGAGGTAGAGAACCTATACGTTGTGCCGAGTCCCGGCTTTTTGCGGCAAGCCTCGGCCGTACTCGAATCGAGCGAAATGCGGAGATTGTTTGAGGATGTTCGCAACCGCTTTGATTTTGTGGTTGTGGATTCTCCGGCTTTGAGCGAGTGCAACGACGCGCTGACGCTGGAACCGTACACGGACGGTATGATTTTGGTGGCGCGGCCTGGTTACACTTTGTCTAGTATGTTGTCTGAGGCTGCCGATCAGTTGCTGGAATCTGAGGAGGACGAGTCGAATAAATCCGGGCCGCGGCTGTTGGGAGCGATTATTAACGGTGCTGATATTCCGGTCAAGTTCCGCAATGATCTTGATGAATTGGAGTTGCCTTTGAGTGCGATCGGCAATCGCGCCATCGAAGTGCGATCGAGGCAATTACCGCAGCCCTCAAAGCCTAAAAACAAGGCTATTAATAGTAAATTGAGATAATTTATTTGGCTTGATTCTTGTAAAGCCATCCTCAATGAAATATGAATATATTGTAGGCGGCGACATAAGCACCTTAAGCTTAAAGCACCGTTAACAGCCAGTCGATTTTAGATTTTAGATTTTAGATTTTAGATTTAAAAATTGACTCCACAGATGAATCTGGGAGCTGGAACTTCGGTCTAAAATTTTTCGCTTGTCAACAGTCAACAGTCAACAGTCAACAGTCCTTACTTGAAAATTTGTCATCGCACTATTGATTGGATTCAGGGCGTTTCTGGTGTTTGCTCTGGATAAACTGTTCCAAATCGGCGATCGCATCTTCAAAATCCGACAAATTAATTTTCGCCGGTCTAGTCTTCTTCGGCAAACTCGAAGACTGACTCGCAGACTTAGCCGGAGGCGGTGGAGATTTAGGTTGTGCCGCTTGAGTGCTGTTCGATTCTATAGAATCGAACAATTCATCCAGGGACTCAAAAAAGGATTGAGCCGAGGCCCGGCGTAAATCTTTCTGGTCGTCGTCATCCGTCATAAGCCACTCCATAGACTCTAAAAGTTGCCAATAAACTCTGCCCGACCCCGGCGCGTGCAGACATGAAAACCCGACTAAAACAAGCAAGCGCACACAATTTAACCGGACGGTGGAATGCCTGTTGCTGAACTTGCTGCCCCATATAAAACCTGCAGCGGTCATTGTCAGCCTTCAAACTTATATTTAACTCTACACCCGCCTACTGAGTGATTTGAGACTTGGTGCAGACCCAGCTCAAAATCATTGACCCTGAAAAAATCTCAGTTACGGCTCTTTCGTTGTCTAATTAACCCTAGTCTAGTCGAGAATAAGGAGACAGGACTTATGCAACTATTACCGCTGTTCAAAGGTTGCGATGGCAACGCGCCACCTCGAAAGGACGGAGAGACGGTGTTTTTTGCTTGAGTCCTAAGATTTCAAAGGCATTAGGAGATTTTAAGGTGACTCAGGGATTTGATTACGATTTAGCAATTATCGGCGCTGGCGTGGGCGGACACGGCGCGGCCATACACGCGGTTAGCTGCGGGCTGAAAGTGGCAATTATCGAAGCAGGGGACATGGGGGGGACTTGCGTCAACCGCGGCTGCATTCCCTCTAAGGCGCTGTTGGCGGCTTCCGGGCGAGTGCGAGATTTGCGGAATGCCCACCACCTGAAGACTTTGGGAATTCAGTTGGGGAATGTGGATTTCGATCGCGGGGCGATCGCAAATCACGCTAACACTATTGTTAGCAAACTTCGCGGCGACTTGACCAACAGCCTCAAACGTTTGAATGTCGATGTCATCCAAGGTTGGGGCAAAATTGCCAGTGCTCAAAAAATTACCGTCGAAACCGATAAAGGCGAGAAAACTATCACCGCCAAGGATATTATTCTCGCTCCCGGTTCGGTTCCCTTCGTCCCCCCCGGGATAGAAATTGACGGCAAAACAGTATTTACCAGCGACGATGCTGTCAGGTTGGAATCGCTACCGAAATGGATTGCAATTATTGGTAGCGGTTATATCGGTTTGGAGTTTTCCGATATTTACACCGCACTGGGCTGTGAAATCACGATGATTGAGGCTCTAGATCAGTTGATGCCGACTTTCGATCCAGATATTGCTAAGTTAGCAGAACGGGTGTTAATTGCACCCCGCGATATTGAAACAAAAGTGGGTGTTTTGGCGAAGAAGATTACTCCTGGTTCGCCGGTGATTATTGAATTAGCTGATTTCAAGACTAAGGAAATTGTCGAAGTTTTGGAAGTTGATGCTTGTTTGGTAGCAACTGGGCGAGTTCCTGTCAGTAAGAATTTGGGGTTAGAAACTGTTGGCGTGGAAACCATGCGCGGTTATATCCCAGTTAACGATAAGATGCAGGTTTTGGCGGCGGGAGAACCGGTGCAAAATTTGTGGGCGATCGGCGATGTTAATGGCAAGATGATGTTAGCGCATTCTGCGTCTGCTCAGGGAATTGCTGCGGTGGAAAATATTTGCGGGCGATCTCGCGAAGTTGACTATTTGAGTATCCCGGCGGCGGCGTTTACTCACCCGGAAATTAGCTATGTGGGGATGACTGAACCTGCGGCTAAAGAGTTAGGAAAAGCTCAAGGGTTTGAGGTAGCTTCTGTCAAGACTTATTTTAAGGGAAATTCTAAGGCTATTGCTGAAGGGGAAACCGACGGTACGGCTAAGGTGATTTACCGGAAAGATACTGGGGAGTTGTTGGGAGTTCACATTTTCGGTTTGCACGCTTCGGATTTGATTCAGGAAGCGGCAAATGCGATCGCCCAGCGCGATTCTGTTAACAATTTAGCATTCCGAGTTCACACTCACCCGACGCTTTCGGAAGTGTTGGATGAGGCTTTCAAACGGGCGGCTGGAGCGGGTAGTCATTAATCGGTAGGGGCGGTTTTATTGTTTTACAGTCCTGGACGCACTCCACGCAAAGAAACCGGGTTTTTTACCTAATCTGTGGGTGGGAACGAAATATTTTCCTAAAAAAACCCGGTTTCTGGCCCCCGCGTAAGTGCTATTTTTAGATACCCGACTTTTTCAAGAAGTCGGGTATCTGGGTATTCTATTTTAGGGCGGCGGTAGAGTGCCGATCGCATTTTGGGCTAATTCGAGAAATTGCTCGCCACAGTTAACTTGCTCCGCAGCTTGCTCGACAGTGACAGTATCAAGTCCCCCGTAATCCCCACTATTTCGCAAGTCTTGAGCATCGATTAAAAATCTGTGAAACTCAGCAGGAAGTCTTCCTGTACGGGCAAATTCTCGGCCGAAAGCTCCAATTACTGCGGCATGACTGGAAAATGACATTCCTTCGCCATCTAAAAAGGCCTCAGCAATGTAAAACATGGCGTAATAAGCGCGGGATGCTGCATAGTCGGGGAAACCATTATTTAGTAAGAGCTTTGCCGCCGATAGGCTTTGACGAGCTTTCAGGAGTAAGTCTAATTGTTCTGGTTTCATAAAGCTATTCCCTCTTTGCGAATGTTCCGCAATAAAGGCCCGTTATAGTGCGTAAATCGCTGTTCGTCCATAAACAGACAGCTAATGACTTCATCATTTTGGAGCGACAAATCGGCTCGAATGTGGCTGGTTCTTTTAATTTCTTCGCCTGGGTTTACTTGCCCTTTGAGGACGACTAAAATATCAATGTCAGAGTCTGGGCGTGCATCGCCTCTGGCTTGGGAACCGTAGAGCACCATTTGGGTGAGGCGATCGCCGTAAAGTTGCTCGAAGTGCGATCGTAATTGCGTCAATATGTTCTTAAGTTTATCGTTAATGCTCATATTTATGGTAAATGATTGGAGGGCGATCGCACTTTAGGCAGAATGCTGCAAATCCGGCTGCATTTGGGCAACAATAAAAGGGGATTCGATATCGATCAACCAGTTTTCATCAATAACTTTTAGATTGGTATCTAAAATCAGAGTCAGTTCGCCAATTTCATCATCCCCATCATCGCTAACCAGGTTGTTTTCGCCAGCAGATAAATCGGCTTTGAGTAAAAATTGAAGTTTCATCCAGTGAGAAGTGGGATGGTTGTTGATGATATTCGTGCCGATCGATCGGCTGATTAACTCAGCATATATTGGATGAATGAAAGCTATTTCTTCATAAAACTTATTGCTATCCCAGTAACCGCGTATTGTGTAATTGCAGGATTCTAGATGTTTCTCGATTAGGTTATTCAGGGCGATCGGTGCTAATAGTTGAGCAAGTTCATCCCAAATTTGGTGATTGGTCACAGTTAGTGCATTCATCAGATTCCATTGGGTTGTCTGCGATCGGGATTCTTTCATTATACCAATAATCCCACTCCGATTTTCTCCTACTGGCTATAGCTTCTCTTATGAATGGTTTTCAAAGCGGTAAAAATCCCCTATGGTATTGGAGAAACAGAATTAGTGATACTCAAAAAAAGAGCGATCGCACCTCAATAATAGAAGGGCGATCGCTCTTTCAGCAGCTAAGTCAATTCTCAGAAATACCAGAGCAACATAGCCTTTGCCTAGCATTTTCATGTCATGGCTTTAAAAGACTATTGGGGTTGAGCTGCTTCAACTATAGCCTTGACCATATTAATAGCTTCCTTGATAGGCATTTGACCAGTTTCGACAGCCCTCATTAAATGCTGAGCATCTTGAGGGGTAATTAGATTAAGCCTAACTGGTTCTTTCAAGGAAACAATAAATTTTGTCTTCTTGTCACTCTCTCCAAGCTTAGATGCTCTTTCTTTTGTTTCAACCTCTCTTAGCTGTTCATTTAGCTGTTGGATCAATTCTTTTTTTTTCGCTTCATTATAGCCGCCACCTTTGATTAGCCTCGATACTCCATAGCAAGCAGCTCCACCTGCTAAAGCCGCTCCGGCAACCAGTCCCAAAGGAGCAGCTACCACCATACCGATCCCAGTTATTGCTGTGATTATTGGTATAGATGTAGTTACTCCCGCAGCAGAAACAGCCACGCCAGCACCAATCGCACCTAATGCTGTAATCCCAACATCACCTAAAATTCCGAGTTTATCATCTGGATTTTTTTCCAATTCCTCGATCGCTTTAAGGATTTGCTCCTTAGTTAGGGTTTTATTTCCTGACATATTAAGCCTCCTGATTGTTTCAAATTTGATTATTTAAGCAGTGATAACGTTGCGAAAAACTTCATTGAAAACATCAATCAGTAGTTGAAAAAACAATTGGGCGATTTGAATAAACTCTTGTGTTACTCCAACTATCCCATCTACTTGACGGTAGCCTTGATCTAGTCTATGTCCAGCGATCGCACCAACAGTTATACCTAGCACTGCTGCCAATGGCGCTAACACTGGGCCTATAATTGGTACTGAACTTGCCAATAGCCCCACAGCAGCTCCTAGAGCAATGCCCGTAGCTAAATTAGGATGTGCCTTGACAAACTCGATAATTTTGATCAGAACAATTTTCCCTACAGCCAAAACTTTGTTACCAGCTTTTTTGGTGTAGCTAGCCAGCTCGTGCAATCTGATGGTGACTTCGTGGGGCAAGCCGCAATCATTTAACCAGACATACAACTCGCTACTACTCATTGAATCGGCATCTACTTGCCAGAGAGCCATTTTTAAGTTTGCTTGGGGGAGGGATAATGCTTGTGCAGTCATTTTTTTCCTATGGGAAAGCTATAATAGTGCCTCTTAAATATGATTGTGACTATAAAATCTCAGTCTTGTCCAGTCGGATAAAGTCGGATAAAGTAGGCACTTTTATATCATTTGCCATTTACCCACGCTAGAAAAAGCTGGAGAAACTCGATCGGGTCGGAAAAAGTCGGATCGAGTAGGATATAATAGGCAAAACCCCAGCATCAACCCGACCTATGGACGTTCAAGAAGTCTTAAAACTTGCCGACGACCTAGTTTTTATCAATACGGGAAAACACTTAGACAATCTGCAAGAGGTGATACTGCGGGGAACTTTACAAGGTCAGAAATACTCAAAAATAGCAGATGAATCTCACTGTAGTGAAGGTCACATTAAAGATATTGCCTCTGCATTATGGAAGCTATTATCAGAAGTATTAGGCGAAGAAGTCAATAAATCAAATTTTAGAGTCAGATTGGAACAAGTACAATTATCAAATCTCTGGAACTTCAATAAAGATTTTGTACACATTGGTAACGTCAATTTCTGTGAAAATAATTTACACTCCTCAAAAGTTCCCAATTCATCAACCGATGAAGAACCTCTAAACAAAGGCAACACTGAACCACAATTGCGTCAATTCTTAGCTGAAATGCCTAAGTCTGGAATTTTCTACGATCGCACATCCGAACTCACCACCCTCAAACAGTGGATTCTCCACGAAAACACCCGCCTACTCGCCATACTAGGCATAGTCGGCATTGGCAAAACAGCTCTCGCCGTACACCTAGTAGAACAAATCAAACATGAATTTGATTTCATCATCTGGCGAAGTCTCGCCACATCTCCACCCCTGTCAATACTTCAAACAAATATAATTCAATTCTTCTGTAGGGGCGGTGCCCCCGTGCCCGCCCCAAATGCCGACGGCGTGCCCGCCTTCGGTAGGGGCGGTGCCCCCGTGCCCGCCCCCTCCCCAGAAGAAGAAGGGGCAACCACGGGGGGTTTGCCCCTACTGAACTACTTGCAAAAATACCGCTGTCTGCTGATACTCGATGACGTACAAATGGTAAATAGCACCGGACAACTCGCTGGTAATTACCAACCTGGATATGAAGATTACGGCAGGCTATTCAGACAGGTAGGAGAATTATCTCACAATAGTTGTTTAGTGTTGCTCAGTTCGGAAACACCTAGAGAAATCGCCGCATTAGAAGGCAAAAATCAGCCAATTCGCTCATTACAACTGAATGGTTTAGGTGCTGAAGCGGGGGAAATTCTCAGAGAAAAAGGTTTAACTGAAGATGCAAAATTTTCCGAACTAATTGAACAATACAGAGGCAATCCCTTGTGGTTGAAAATAGTTGCGACAATGATTCAAGATTTATTTAACGGCAGCCTATCAGAATTTTTGTCTGACGATCCACTATTTTTAGGTGATTTAGAATCTTTACTGCATCAGCCATTTAATCGCTTATCCGAGTCAGAAAAACAGGTAATGTCATGGGTAGCGAGTGAAACCGCGCCAGTTTCCCTCTCAAAAGTGCCAGAGAATCTGCAATTATCTCGATCGCAATTTTTGCAAGTGATGCAATCCTTGGGACGGCGTTCATTAGTTGAAAAAATCCAGGAGGGCGATCGCACATTTTTTACCCTTGAACCCGTACTAAAAGAGTATGTCAAAACTAACTATTCCCGCCCAAACATAGAAAAAGAAGCCCGATCGCCCTTTTAGTAAAATTGGGGTTTTAGCCGTTCGCACTTAAATTTGATAGAATTAGGTATCTGCCCAACATCTGAACGATCGCTCAATGCACGTTATCAGTCGCAAAAAATTAAGAGACTACTGCCAAAATTATAATCTAAAATCTAAAATCTAAAATCTAAAATCTAAAATCGAATGACCCTTACTTTTGACTCCGACAGGTACAGCAGCCTGCTATCTCAATATCAACCTCGAATCATCAAAACTGAAGATGAAAACGAGATTTTTTTAGAAATAGTTGAAAAATTGCTCTCTCGGAACAATCTAACTCCCGAAGAAGATACTCTGTTAGAACTTTTAGTCAAACTAATTGAGGATTATGAAGAAAATCACTATCAACTGAATGCTTCAACTCCCCACTCACGACTTCTTCATTTGATGGATGCTAGAAGTTTAGAACTCGCAGATTTAGTAGAAATTATTGGCACAGTTGAGACGGTAACTGAAATCGTTAACGGTCAGCTAGAAATTAGCAAAAAACAAGCTGAGGCTTTGGGAAAAATTTTTCATGTAAATCCGGGTTTGTTTCTGTTTGATTAATTGTAAGAGAAACTTCTATCATAATAATAGATTGAAAGTTGTTACGATCGCCCTTTATCCCCCTATCATGCTCCAAATCCGCCGCCGTCCCCCCAGCACCTTCGTCTCCGTACTCTACTTAGGCCGATCGCACAGCAGCAGATTCAGCAACATTTCCTTCATCTTTGCCACTCAAACCAGTTCCAAATTCAGTATATTGCCGCACATTAGGATGGCGAAAACCGAGTACAATGTCTTCTTTAGGGATACCGGCTGCCAGTAAATCCGTCGCCACTCCTTCTTCGGTATCATCATATTGAATCCAGATTTTATCACCGATTAAATTGATGTGGATTGGTGTGGCGTGAAGGTATTTGTCCTCATTCCAACCAATATCCAAGACTAAGTAGCTTCCTCGTTCATCATCAAAGAGAACTTGGGAATTATATCCGTCAGGTATGGCAGCGCGGTAGTTGGCCTGTTCTTGCAGTATGGTTTTGATAATTTCTTGGTATGTTAATCGGGTATCCATTGAACTATCGCCTCACTTTTCTCATCAAAAACAATCAGTTTTATAATCTGATTTTTTAATAACACTTGTCCTAATTCTATGGTAAATACGCTATTAAAAATTGGTTGAGAAATTGCCAAATAGAGACTTCTATCGACCCGCATTTCATTAAGCACTTGGCGGTAAAGAATGTACTGTCCCAAAGCCTGCTCCAAATCTTTTACATCCGATCGTCCCACAAAACTCTTGACCTCAACAACAATTTTTTGGGTTCCTTTTTCGGCATTAATTAGACGCTCTGCACCCAAGTCGGCAGATAAACGCTTGCGACCAATTTGCATGGGAAATGGATCGTGAGTAATTGTCCAGCCATCCTTTTGTAAGGCACGCTTAACTGTATCGTGATAAATATCTTTAGCTGGCACGCATTAGCTCTCAGGCTAGGAGGATTTACTGTAACCATTATATAATACGTTGAAACTTGTTACGATCGCCCTTTATCCCCCTATCATGCTTCAAATCCGCCGCCGTCCCCCCAGCACATCCGTCTCCGTCCTCTACCTCAGCTACCAAATCGCCGTACCCGACGCCGAACCCCAGCACATCCTCGAAGAAATCGTCTGGCAAAAAGAAGTAGAAGTGGCCCAAAAGCGCGATCGCACGCCCTTAGCCGATCTTCACAAAAAACTCCCGTTTGCACCGCCCATCCGCGACTTCCTCAGCGCGCTCAAAAACGGTAAAACCACACCCGCTATCATCGCCGAAGTTAAAAAAGCTTCTCCCAGCAAAGGCGTAATTCGCGAAGATTTCGACCCGGTGGCGATCGCCCTAGCTTACCAACAAAACGGCGCTAGCTGCATCTCCGTACTTACCGATGAAAAGTTTTTTCAAGGCAGTTTCGACAACCTCGCTAAAATCCGTGCCGCCGTCGATTTACCCTTACTTTGCAAAGAGTTTATTATCTATCCCTACCAAATTTATCTCGCCCGGATTCACGGCGCCGATGCTGTATTGTTAATCGCAGCTATTCTATCTGACAAAGACTTACAATACTTTGTAAAAATTGTCAAGACTTTGGGCATGACAGCTTTAATAGAAGTTCACACTCTCGAAGAACTCGATCGAGTATTAACCCTAGAAGGCGTTAACCTGATCGGCATCAACAACCGCAACCTAGAAGACTTTTCCGTCAGCCTAGAAACAACCGGTCAACTATTAGCCGATCGACAAACCGAAATCCAAGCAAAAGGCATCCTCATCGTCAGCGAGTCAGGAATTCACACTCCCGACGACTTAACTCAAGTTGCCAGTGCCGGTGCCCAAGCCGTCCTCATCGGTGAATCTCTGGTCAAGCAGCCCGATCCGGGTGCAGCTTTAGCCTCGCTTGCCGATCGCCCTCCCAGCCTCTGAAAGGCGAGACCGCTTGACAAACAACCCTTAATTCTGATAAAAAATGATTGAGTAGGTAAATAATGAGAAGTTCTAGCCTGCATCGACTCAAGCGCTACTGTAAAAAAAAATAGCACTCAAAGCTATATTGCATAGAAATATTTTGCCAGAAAGCAATTAAATCTATTCTGTAAGCCTGTCGATCGCAAAATTTAGCGTGTCCAACGCACCCAGCCCCGAATATGCGATCGGCAAAGCAGGGGTTTTTGTACGGTTAGAAAACAAATAAAAAATCGGGCATCTAATGTTCACCTGTGATGCCTCATTCAATTGCAATGGGGTGTCGGTTCGCTGAGGTATATTAGCTTTCATGGAGCCAATCCCCCTTCCTTCGTACATTCATTATGAATTGCTACTTCAATTGTTAGAGCGCAAAACGATGTTTGCTGTCAGTCCACAATCGCCGCAGCAGCAACAAGTGCACCAACTTATTATTACACTGCGTAAAGCCCTTGCCATTCAAAAGCAATTAGAACAAAGCTGCGAGCGATCGAACTTAGCGGTAGAACATCGCTGGTCTCTAAATGAAATTAACCAGAAGGGAGTTAAAAGTTAAAAAAGTTAGAGTAGCGACGTGACGGATCGTATTTGATTTATTCTATATAACTCCCACCGAAAAACTTAGGACAATATCATGGACAACAAATTAATGCTGATGATTCCCGGCCCGACGCCGGTACCTGAAGCGGCCTTGTTAGCGATGGCAAAACACCCGATGGGCCACCGCAGCAAGGAATTTGACGGGATTTTTGCAGAATGTACCGAAAATTTGAAATGGCTGCACCAAACTAAAAGTGACGTGCTGAGTTTAACCGTTTCCGGTACCGGGGCGATGGAAGCTGGGATAATTAATTTCCTGAGTGCGGGCGATCGAGTTTTAGTCGGTACTAACGGCAAATTTGGCGAACGCTGGGCCGAAGTCGCCGAAGCTTACGGTTTAAACGCCGAAATTATTAAAGCCGAGTGGGGTCAACCTTTAGACCCCGAACACTTCCGCGAAAAACTCGAAGCAGATACAGAGAAGCAAATCAAAGCTGTCATCATCACCCACTCGGAAACCTCTACCGGCGTCCTTAACGACCTCGAAACCATCAACCGCCACGTTAAAGCCCACGGTGAAGCTTTAATTATGGTCGATGCTGTCACTAGCTTAGGCGCTGTCAATATTCCGATGGACGCTTGGGGAATCGATGTCATTGCTTCGGGTTCTCAGAAAGCTTACATGATTCCTCCAGGTTTGGGTTTTGTGGCCGTCAGTCCCAAAGCTTGGGAAGCTTACAAAACTGCGAAACTGCCCCGCTATTATTTAGATTTGGGTAAATATAGCAAAGACGCTGCCAAAAATACCACTCCTTTTACTCCACCGGTCAATATGTTTTTTGCCCTGCAAGCATCGCTGCAGATGATGAAAACAGAAGGGTTGGAAAATGTTTTCGCGCGACACCAACGCTTAATGAAAACTACTCGCGCTGCTGTTAAAGCTTTAGGTTTGCCGTTGTTTGCCGCTGACGAAGCCGCGAGTCCTGCGATTACTTCGGTTATGCCACCAGAATCCGTAGATGCTCAAAAAGTGCGGACTTTGATGCGAAAGAGATTTGACATTGCTCTCGCCGACGGACAAGACCATTTGAAAGGTAAAATCTTCCGAATCGGCCATTTGGGCTTTGTGTCCGATCGCGATATTCTAGCAGCAATTTCCTCTTTAGAAGTGGTGTTGCGAGAATTGGGTCATGAAGGCTACACTCCTGGTGCCGGCGTTGCCGCTGCTGCGAAGCTTTTGGCTGAATCTTAATCCCAGTTATGAAAGGATTTTGGATTTTGGAGATTCTCTAAAATCTAAAATCCTTTTAATATGCTTGGGATAACCAATCAAAGATTTTATCCAACTGGTCGAGAGTGACTAAACCGTATTGCCACAGAACCATCGGCAAGGAATTCGGGTCTTTATCAGGCTGCCGCTGTTTGTCACCGCCGACACGTTCGGCGACAGCAATTGACGCGGGAGAAATTGCCAAATCTTCTTGTAAAAATCGAATTAATCGAGTGTATGTAGCGGGTGCCATGTGATTTCACCTCTAAGTATAGGACACCATTTTCTGATGTGAACCTGATGTTTGTGATGAGTAATAAGCCAGTTTTAAATTTGTCTTGTAACCGTCGATAGCTGTTAAAACAGTATTAGCGGTTGAACTGCCAAACGTAATGCTGAGTGCGAGCGCACAAGCTAACCTTTCCCAAAAAGTGAAAGGTTTTGCAATTTTGCTGATGTCGGCCCGATCGACTTGCGATCGCGATCGAACCTAAACTGAATACCTCGGCATCTTTGCAGCGCGAATCAGAATAAATTCTGCTACCTAACACTACTAAACCAAGTTCAGAGTTTAACTTCATCTGCCGAAATGCAGAATCCGCAAATCTACTTCGGCAAAATTAGTTAGATATTTCGATCAAACCCGAAACTGCTACCAGAAGTTAAGTTTGCCAATTACCGCCAATTAACTTGGCTCGTAGCATATTACTTTAGATAGGTTTAGTAGATTTACCTCGCTCGCCAGAACTTCCAGAGAATTTCTTTTCGTGTTGCTATACCTTGAGGCTGAGTATCGTCTCTCAGGATTGGTAACGAGTCGCTGACTCGTCTCATACCTGCGACCAACAATCTACAGCTTCCGGAAACAAGCTCAAGTCCTGACTGACTGAGATCGACATCGTAGCAAATCTTTCGGTGTTTGTACTGAATGTTACATTAATATTCTAATAGATTTTATCAATTTTTGTAAAGTTTCTAAATTTTCTCCGGTATTCCGAAGGTAGGGGGCTCTCTGGGCGATGGAAAGCGGGGGATTGTGTCTGTCTGCAGGTTTTACTGAAACAGTCCGAAGTTTTACTGAAAAAACTCGATTTCAAGACGATCGCCCTTTTTGACACCGAGTTCAGCAGCCCGCCCGCCCCGGAGTTCAATAACTCGATCGACAACAGTATCGGGCCCGTAGGTAGGACAAGGATCGGCAGTACAAGGAGGTGCAGAAACTTGTATTGCCTCAACCACCCCATCCCGGACAAAAATCATATCCAAAGAAATCTTGCAATTTTTCATCCAAAAATTCACCTGCCGCGCCGCTTTAAACTCAAACAGCATTCCTCTGTCATCCGGCAAAGAAGTTCTGTACATTAAACCCGTAGCCTGCTGTTCCACTGTTTTCGCCACTTCGAGTTCGATTGGGCGATCGCCTATCCGAGCTCTAGCAGAAACAGGCAGCACTTGACCCGATGTTTTCGCCGTCGGAGACCGATCCGCCAAAATACCAGTAGCACCAGCATTGGCGATCGGTAAAGTCGGCGAACATCCCAGCAAAAATATACTTACTCCGATACCGAGCAAATTAGTTAAATAACTCATAATGATTTTAGATTTTAGATTTTAGATTGGTAATTGACAATTGGACATTGGAACTAGCCAACAGTCAACAGTCAACAGTCAACAGTCAACTGACTGCTTCAAGCTTCCCGCATCACATAGCCAACACCGCGCACCGTCTGAATCAAGCGCTTTTCGCCCTCATCTTCAATTTTGAGCCGCAGATAGCGGATGTAAACCTCAATCACATTCGACTCGCCCAGAAAGTCGTAACCCCAAACATTTTCCAGAATTTGTTCCCGAGTCAAAACCTCGCGGGGATGTTCCATCAAATACTTTAGCAGCTCATATTCTTTCATCGTCAGGTCGATCGCCCGTCCATTCCGCAGGGCCCGCCTAGAGGCCAAATCCAAAACTAAATCGCCAAACCTCAATTGTTCGTTGCTGGTGTTATCCGGCTGCAAATACAAGCGCACCAACTGCAAAAACTCCTCAGTGCGGTAAGGTTTGAGAAAATAATCGTCCGCCCCGGCTTCCAGACAAGCTACGCGATCGTCAACTGTATCACGACCGACCAATAGCAGCACCGGCACCCGATTGCCAATACTTCTGAGGTAAGAACACAGTGATAGCCCCGACTCAGCGCCAAGTATCCGGTCAATTACAATCAAAGCAGGCTGCAATTCATGAGCTAAATTTTGGCCGGTGGCGGTGTTAGAAGCTACTACCGGTTCATAGCCGGAGGATTTTAAGTCTAGACTCAAGTGTCCGGCGAGAACTTCGTCTGTTTCAACTAGCAGGACACAGGGATTGCGATCGAGAGTAATTGCTGCCATTGAATTGACCGGTGGAGACCATAACTGTTCTAGCACGTTTGAGGGTTGTTGACTGTTGTCAGTTGACTGTTGTCAGTTGACTGTTGACTGTTGGCTGTTGACTGTTGACTGTTAGCTGTTGTTTGTTATTAGACTTCTCCTAAAAAGCAGATTTTGAACAGGCAGGATGCCTGTTCCACGATAATTATGGGAGATGTCTATTCGTTATGGGTTATTTGCGAGTTGCTACCCATTACCAATTCCCAATTCTATAATGCCCCATGCCCCATGCCCCATGCCCCATGCCCCATGCCCAATTCCCAATTCCCAATTCCCAATTTAAATTATGAGCATCATCGTATTCGGCAGTATCAACATCGACCTAGCAGCAAAAACTCCCCGGTTGCCGCAGCCAGGCGAAACAATCATCGGTAGCAATTTTTTCACGGCCGGTGGCGGCAAAGGAGCAAATCAAGCCGTCGCGGCCGCCCGTCTCGGCACTTCTACCAACATCATCGGCCGCGTTGGCAACGATAAATTTGCTGAAGAATTATTGACAAATTTACAATCTTATGGTTTAAGTACAGACAATGTATTAATAGACCAAAACACTCATTCAGGAGTGGCAATTATCGCGGTAGACGAGACAGGTCAAAATAATATTATTGTGATTCCCGGTGCGAATAACAATGTCGGTGAAGCAGATATAGAACGTCTCAAAAAAGTGTTAACAACAGCTACATCTTTGCTGTTACAGTTAGAAATTCCCCTGGAAGTTGTCCAAAAAGCTGCGAAAGCTGCTCGTAAAGCGGGGGTGCGAGTTATTCTCGATCCAGCACCGGCTAGGGCGGATTTGCCGATCGAACTTTATCCGCTAATTGACATTATCACGCCGAATGAAGTGGAAGCGGGCCAGTTAGTCGGTTTTCGGGTGAATGACACGGAAACAGCGATTGTAGCTGCCAAACAGTTGCAGGAGCGCGGGGTGAAGAATGTTATTGTCAAATTGGGCGATCGGGGCGCTGTTGCTGTTACTGCGGATGAAACGTTTTTTGTACCGGCTTTTGCTGTGGAGGCGATCGACACTGTGGCTGCTGGCGATGCTTTTAACGGCGGGTTAGCCTCTGCATTAGATGCCGGTCTGTCCTTGTCAGAGGCGGTGCGGTGGGGCGCAGCAGCGGGCGCTCTGTGCACAACTAAAGTGGGTGCTCAAGGTGCTATGCCCGATCGGGCAACCTTTGATAAATTTTTGCATAATTTAACTTGAATTTGTCAGGTGCGCGTTAGTTGAATTTGTCAGGTGCGGAATGCGCGCCCTACTTTGACTTGTAAAGCGCGCATTAGTTGAATTGGTAGTTTGTCAGGTGCGGAAGGCGCACCCTACTTTAACTATTTTTATTTAATCGTCGTCTTTGAATTCTTTGGCTAAGCGATCGAGTCTGTCGTTCGTTTCTTTTGTAAACTTGAGTAACCCAACGCTGACAATGTTTGATGTTAATCCGCCAGCGGTGGCAACTGAGCCTTCTGTGACTTTGCCAGAAAACAACAGTCCGATGCCTAAAATACTGATGGAGGCACTTACTATTGTTAACCCTAGAGTCACGTTAAAAATGAATTTAGCTTGACGCAAACGTTCTTGAATGACATCTCGCTTCATTTCTGGGTAATCATCAGAACGGAATGGTTGGTTGGTATTGGACTTATTAAGAAGCATTTCATTTCTTTAAACTCTACAATGTCTATCTTCCACCTACTGAAACAGCTTTGGGACGATTCTGAAGACGATAGGCAGGAAGTTTGTAGATTTTGAGTAATTAACTTTGCCATCTCAGTTCCAGCTAGCTTTTCAGCTTGGGAGGCTGAGATCCGAGCAAACTTGGTTTACTGGCTTAAGTTCATATAAACTATTACTATCTTCCTTAAGTTCGGGAATATCGTCACCCGAACGTTAAACTTCGCCAACTTATGAATTCACGGACGCTGCCGCGCGCTCGCGGTGTGATACTGACACCCACAGGACAGCAGAAACTTCAGGC
Organism: Microcoleus sp. FACHB-DQ6; assembly: GCA_014695175.1. GTDB lineage: Bacteria > Cyanobacteriota > Cyanobacteriia > Cyanobacteriales > Microcoleaceae > Microcoleus. The sequence goes on from JACJNV010000299.1 coordinate 25,808, forward strand.
TGAGATACATCGGTTAGGTATCAGCAGTCAAAAAAATGCCGTCAGTAAGATAGTTGAAAAAATTCAACTTGAGATCAAGGATGAAACGTTAGGTTCTGATACAGTCAGGAAAATAGTGCGGGGTGAAGGAGTCCAAAAAAGCTCTCTTGAACTTGTTTTTAGGGCGCTTCGGCTAAAACTGGAGGAGGGTGACTGTGATTTTGCTCCTAAAAATCAACTGCACAATGCACAAGATAGCGAAACTTCCTCGTTTGTAACTGGCACTCCCATCACCCAGCCGCACCACTTTTTCGGGCGGAATAAGGAACTAAAACGCCTATTCGACTTACTGAAACGCCGTCCCCTGCAAAATGCTGCGATTATCGGCAAGAGGCGCAGTGGCAAAACTTCTTTGCTGCACTACTTGAAAAATATTACCACCACCCCAACAGAACAGTTGCGTCCCGGTCAAAAATCTGACTGGTTGCCCTCTCCAGAAAACTATCGTTGGATTTTCGTAGATTTTCAAGATGCGCGACGGCAGAGTCGGGAAGGGCTGCTGCGCTACATTTTAGAATGCCTAAAAATGTCAGTGCCCAGCCCTTGCGACTTAGAGAGATTTATGGATGTGGTTAGCAGTAATTTACGTCAGCCTACAGTCATCCTATTAGATGAAATTGGTGTAGGTTTACAGCGCTGTCCCGAATTAGATGATGGGTTTTGGGAGAGTTTGCGCTCTTTGGCGACTAACCAAACCAATGGGAATTTAGGGTTTGTCTTGGCAACTCCAGAATCGCCGATCGAATTAGCGCGTAACACCGGACATAGTTCGCCTTTTTTCAATATCTTTGGATATACCACAACTCTGGGTGCTTTGACTGAAGCTGAAGCACGCGAGTTGATAGACAGTTCGCCCATA
>JACJNV010000003.1 GCA_014695175.1 Microcoleus sp. FACHB-DQ6
AAAAAGTACCTCCCGCTCTGACCTAGCAGCAAAAAACCTCGCTTCTCGATCGAACTTAATTTAAAATCATGTGTAATATTTTACAAAAAGCGCAAGTCGCTGCCGATCGCCAAAACTGGTCTGGGCTAGTCGAATGCTTGCAGGAAATGACAGCCAAGGGCAGTAAGCCGCAGGAACAACACATTTTAGAACAAGCTGTCAGTTTAGCAATACAAGCCTTGGAATGGGGCGATTTTCAAGACCGTTGGGAAATTGCTAAAGTATTGCCCAATCTAGGAAATTGCGCGATCGCACCTTTAATTGCCGTGCTCGAAGACGAAGACGCAGACACCGAACCCCGGTGGTTCGCCGCCCGCATTCTCGGAAAGTTCGATCGTCCAGAAGTGATTCAAGCTTTAGTAGAATTGGTCAAAAATTCCGACGAAGAATTGAGCCAAATCGCCGCCGAAACCCTAGGGAATTTGGGCCAAACAGCCATAGAATCCCTAGCAACTCTCTTGCAGCAAAAAGACTCGCGACAGTTTGCAACAGCAGCACTCGCCCAAATTCGGCGCACCGAAACCATCGCACCGCTGTTGAGCGTAGCCGCAGACTCTCAAGTTGCGGTGCGGGCCGCCGCAATCGAGGCCCTGAGCAGCTTTCACGACTCCCGCATCCCGCCGGTACTGGTAGCAGCGCTCAAAGATCCGGCGACAGCAGTCAGAAAAGAAGCCGTGCGAGCTCTTGGCGCGCGCGCCTATTTAGACGCAGAATTAGATTTAGTTAACTTGCTCAAACCTTTACTTTCCGACATCCGATTAGAAGTTTGTCAGCAAGCGGCGATCGCGATCGGGCGAGTGAAAACTGATGCTGCAGCGGCTGCTTTATTTGAATTGCTGCGATCGCCCACAACTCCAGTTGAACTGCAAATCGAAACTGTACGCGCCCTAATCTGGATGGAAACTGCAACCGCTTTAGCATATTTGCATCAGGCATTAATGGCGCAGTTTACTAACATAAATTCTACTGTTTATCAAGAGATAGTCACTATTTTAGGTCGAGTAGAAAAGCCGGAATTAAAAGCTGTTGCTGCTGAAATTCTGATTGATTTGTTGAAAACAAATCATCCGACCGTGCAGGAGGCAGTTAGCAAAAAATCTTTAGCTTTAGGCTTAGGAAAATTAGGAGATATGAGAGGGCTAGATGCTCTGATTTCAATGTTGGGCGACGCAGACAGCAGCGTCAGGCTGCACTGCATGGCAGCGCTCAAACAGCTAGGTGCTGCCGAAGCCAGGCAGAAATTAGAAAACTTAGTGAAACAAGAGAGTCTCGAACTGAGATTGAAACAAGGAATTGCGATCGCCCTGCAAGAATGGCAATAAAATCAAGAGCGAGCGGATTTGCGGAGAACCCTTAAATATAGGGTACGCCATCAACACCTTACGTAGAAATTAAATATTGAATTTTGAATTCGATAACTGAAAAATCAAAACTTTAGCTCTGCTCAATTGGCAGCCGCACTCCGAAAGTCGAGCCGAGTCCTTCCCCAGGACTTTCGGCCCACACACTGCCGCCGTGGAGTTCCACGAGATGGCGGACGATCGCCAATCCCAGTCCCAGCCCGCCGTAATTGCGCGTAGAAGTGCTGTCAGCTTGGCGGAAGCGATCGAACACAAAGGGCAAAAACTCCTTGCTGATGCCAATTCCCGTATCGCTGACAACGATCGAAACAGAGTGAACCGGAGACGGCCCTGACAACATGGCGCCACCCCCTGCTCCCGGTTCCCCATCCTCTGAGAGTGTGATTTCCACGCGACCCGACGGCGGCGTAAACTTAATAGCATTCGAGAGCAAATTAGACACCACCTGCTGCAAACGAGTAGCATCGCCCCTCACCAAGCCCACCCCTTCGCCACAAAAACTCACCAATTCAATTCCCCTAGCTTCAGCATCAGGGGTCAGCGCCTTCACTGCCGTTTCTACAATCCGCACCAAATCCACCGGGAACAGCTTCAAACAAACTTTGCCGCTCACAATCCGGGAAACGTCGAGCAAATCCTCAATCATCTGAGTCTGCAACCGGGCGTTTCGCTCAATAGTCTCCAAACCCACAGCCGTTTTTTCCGGACTCATCTGGCGCTGC
>JACJNV010000030.1 GCA_014695175.1 Microcoleus sp. FACHB-DQ6
CCTAGCTCGAAACTCTGCTCAAATTGCCACTATCAGGTGAATGAAATGCCATTAGATGTTAGGACATGGACTTGTCCTAGTTGTGGAACTCATCACGATAGGGATGGAAACGCCTCAATAAATATCAGAGCAGAAGGAATCAGAATGCTATGGGTCTTGGGAACCAGGACTTCTGCTGATGGAGGGGATGTGAGCCCGAAACTAGGACGCAAGTCCAAGTTGACGCAATCCCCGTTGAAGTCAGAAGCTCACGTTGTACCGAAGGTCAGCGCTGGGTAGTTCACTTCTGTATGTCGCCAGAAAATCCCAATCTCAAAATTTCTATTATCATTCCCGTCTTAAACGAAGCACCTACAATTGCCCGAGTCATCTCCACCGCCCTTGAGGCTAAAAATGTCGAAATAATTGTCGCCGACGGCGGCAGCAGCGACGGTACAGCAGATATAGCAAAATCTTTGGGCGTGCGAGTTATCTCCACCGCCCCAGGCCGCGCCACCCAAATGAATGCAGGTGCTGCTGCTGCTACTGGAGATATCCTGCTGTTTCTCCACGCAGACACTCTTTTGCCTCGCGGGTACGACGATAGCGCGCGTCGGGCACTAGCTAACCCGTCTGCAGTGGCGGGGGCCTTTGAACTCAAGATTGACGCCAGCAGGCTCAGCCTCCGGCTGGTAGAAAAGGGGGTAAACTGGCGATCGAACTTTTTGGAAATGCCCTACGGCGACCAAGCTATTTTCCTCCACGCAGTTACCTTTGACAACATCGGCGGTTTTCCCGACTTACCCCTCATGGAAGACTTTGAATTCGTGCGCCAATTGAAAAAACAAGGCCGCATTGAAATAGTACCCCAGCCAGTGCTGACCTCCGCCCGTCGCTGGCAGCAGCTTGGGGTCATCAAAACTACCGCCATTAATCAAATAGTAATCATCGCTTATTTCCTAGGAGTGTCGCCCGATCGACTCGCTTTCTGGTATAAGAGGCAAAAGAAAAATTCTTCCAAAAACTAAAGAATAGTGAACTTTTCTAAAGCTTGCTGCCAATTATGCAAATAGGAAACACCTCCCTGCGTAAAATATGACTTGAACGCCTCAACTTTATTAAACTGCGAGGACAAACAGAATATGCCCGATCCCAGAGATGCAGAGCTTATTAAACCCTTTAACGGCGACCCCTTCACGGGTCATCTAGCCACCCCCATCAGTGCTTCTGATTTCACAAAAGCATACCTTGGGAACTTGCCCATCTACCGCAAAGGACTCTCGCCCCTAGTTCGAGGTCTAGAAATCGGTTTGGCACACGGTTATTTCCTCATCGGCCCCCAAATCGTCTTCGGACCCCTGCGGGATTATGGAGAAGCAGCTAATCTCGGCGGATTATATACAGCCCTCGTCTTAGTTCTGCTTGGCACAATAGGTCTGTCTCTTTACGGTTTAGTCTCTTTCAAACAAGACAACACCAGCTACCCTAGCGCTAATCCCATGACCCCCGATGCCCTCAGAAATTCTGAAGGGTGGAGCCAGTATACCGCTGGTTTCTTCATTGGCGGGATGGGCGGCGTCTTTCTTGCCTACTTCTTACTCGAAAACTTTAATGGCCTCGATGCCATTTTCCGGGGTTTAGTCAATAATTAGACTCGACTCCCAAATATCCCTGTTGGAACACACTAACTTTTGTTTGGAGAATTTGATATGACAGGTTCCTACGCTGCTTCTTTCTTGCCTTGGATCATGATTCCGCTAATCACCTGGCTGATGCCGGTTGTGGTAATGGGCTTGTTGTTTATCTACATTGAAAGCGACGCCTGAGCCTTACCCCTAAAGTAAGACCTAAGTTGGAAAGCCGAAGTAAGACAATTGACGAACAATTGCTCTGAAATTTCTAGATAAATCTAGAGAAAATCAGCAAAAATTGTTTTGAGATTGCTGGCTATCCGAAAACTTAGTTTCTTTACCCCCATCCCCAGAATTTATCTGTGGAGCAATCTTTCAGTTTTCTTCCTTCAAAACTCCTAATTGCAAAAAAATCCTCTGTCGGCAGGCAGAGGATTTTTTTGCAAAGAAGACAAATCATCCGATCAGAGCACACAAATTGCCAAATTCTAAGCCACAATTGTTATGGAAACCTACTAATGAGGAGACAGCGATGCAATTTTCCCCCGCACGCCGCATCTTAGCTCCATTCCTGATCTCGGTACTGCTGTTAGTGACCGCCTGCGGTCAAACCCAAGCCCCCTCCCGCTGGGACAAAGCCCAGCAGGAAAGCACCCAAAAACCTGCTAAAGCCAAGCAGACAACTGCTGACAAATCAAGTGCTAGTAATCAAAACCTGCCCAAGAAGGCAGTTGCAGGCGGTAAGTTAAATAAATATTTCCCCTCTCCTGGCGGTGGATTCGATCGCGTTTTTGCTCAAGAAAAATCCGGTTTTGCTGAAGCTAAGCTGAACAAAGGCGGTAAAAATGTCGCGGTTCTCTCGATTAACGACATCGCCGGCAACCCCAGCGCAGGTGCAAAATTTAAGCAAAGTACCAAGCAAATCAGCGGCTATCCCGCCGTTAATCAGGGTGCTAATATCACTGCTGTTTTAGTGGCAAATCGCTATCAGGTGAAAGTTCAATCCCGCAATCCCTCTTTTACCGCGAGCGATCGCGAAGCTTGGCTGTCAAAATTTAACCTGGGTGGCCTCGCCCGCCTCAAGTAGCAATCTCTTTTGTCAAACTCCGCGCCCGACTCAAGTCTGGCGCTATGACCACTAAGTCTGCCACAATGAGACTGTGAAGTTTTGCAATCTGCCAAAAGTAATACCTTTGATTTTCGTTCCAGCATAAGGAGTTTTTTGTGAGCAAAACAGTCTTTGAATTAGTCGATCAACTGCCTCAAGACAACATGACTGTCAAAGCCCTGCGAGCGCTTGACTTTGTGGTTCCCGGTGAGTGGAACAATTTAGTTGGCTTTGAAAATACCATTCGCACCGTTACTGGCGAAACTGACGAAGAACTGATCCAGCAAATTGGCGAGCGCGCCATCTACCTCTTCAACGATAAATCAGAGGGCTACCAGCGCGCTCTCTGGCTCTACCAAACTATTGACAACGCCGACAAGGCTTTGGGCAGTGCCGCCCTCGCTAATAAGGTTGCGGAAAATGTCTCGTTTTTGTCGTTCCTCGGCAATATCACTCCCAAGGCAGAAAAAGCTCAAACGATCGACCTTTCTCTGAAGTTAGTCACTGAGTTGCTCGCGTTTTGCCAAATCAACGGTATTCCCGGCGACAGCATCGGCGATTTTGCCGCATCTTTGGGTGACTACGGTGGCGAATCCCTGATGCGGATGGCTGCTTTGGTTTGTTTTGACGGTTTGATTCCTTTGGGCCCAGACTTTATCCTCGCTACCCAGTCTTGGATTCAAAAGCTCTCTCCTAGCGATTTGCAATCTAATCCGTCATTTAATGCGATCGGCGGCATGATTCCTGGGGGCTCTCCCGCAGGCCAACTCGGCTTTATCGGCGAAAGCTTTAACTCGGTTTCCGGCTGGATGAGCTCTTTTGTGGGCGATCGAGGTTTGACTCCCCAAAACGTACTCGGCCACTTGCAGAATTTTGTAGATATTTCAGCAGACAAGGTGGACTACGTGGGCGCATTCCTTGACATGACTACCAACTACTACGAACACACCGGTGTTCAAACTCTCGCCCGCCGTTTGATTGAACGAGCTGTCGCTGAGATTTAGAATAACCAAAGGAGTTGTGATGTTGGCGGGCGATCGCCCTCTGAGAATGTTTTGAGTTCAAATTTTTTGGAAAGAGCAATTCTCTCTCGGTGGGTTTTCGATAAGCAGTGTGCGCGATCGCAAAAGTCGATCGCCCCCACCTGCACTCACAACTCCTTTTACCGATCACTTTTAAAAGGAAGCGTTAATGCCAGAAGAACCGCAAAACCCTACCGCTGGAGAATCGGAAACTCCCAGTGCTTCGATCGAGAACGCCCCGAGTTCCGACGAACCCGAGACAAGCGACTTTCCCAGCACTGACAAGCCTCAGCCGACTGCTAAAAAACCCGCAGCCAAGAAAGAACCGAAAAATCCTACCGCTGGCGAATCCGAAACTCCCAGTGCTTCGATCGAGGATGCTCCAAGTTCCGAGGAACCCGAGACAACCGACTTACCCAGCACTGACAAGCCTCAGGCGGCGGCTAAAAAGCCCGCAGCCAAGGCCGAAGGCGACAAGCCCCCAGCTAAAGCTAAAAAGGAAAAAGCACCTGCTGTTGAAGACAAGCCCTTTGCGGAATTTATTCAACAAGATTATTTGCCCGCTTTGCAAACTGCTTTGACTAAGCAGGGCGTTAAGGATTTAGAGGTGAGTTTTGCCAAGCAAAAATTCCCAGTTGCGGGCATGAGTTCCGCCGGGGATTGCTGGCAGGTAATTGGGAAATTCCAAGAAGGTCAGCGCCAATTTAACCTATATTTTCCTCAAGAAAATATTCAAAGTCAAAGGGCGTTTTCCTGCGCTGAAAATAATACCAAAACTAGCACTTTAGAGCCTTTTTTGATAGATGAGCGCAAGGTAACACTAGACCTCATGGTGTTTGGTGTCGTCCAGCGGCTTAACGCTCAAAAATGGCTAAATCTTAATTAGTCAGTAGTCATTAGTCATTAGTTATTAGTTATTAGTCCTTAGTGGGTTTTCTTCCGGCACTTACTAATGAGTGTCAGGGCTGGTGAATTTGAATATAAATTTTACCCCTCGCCCAATCTCTATTTTTGCCCCGACTGACTCAGAAGTGAGAAGTCATAGCTAATGACTATGGACTAATGACTATTGACTAATGACAGATTTTCTTCGGATTTTGTCAAAAAATTGCGATCTTGCATTATCCCGTAAAGATTAACATCTGTTTCTAACAAACAAGCATGACCGCTGTTAGCCAGCAGCACCATTTCAGCATTGGGAATTACCTTGACTAAAAGCTTCGCTTCTACTAGGGAAGGCAGCAGCCGATCGGCACCGCTAGCAATTACTAGCGTCGGCTGTTTGATGCCGCGCAACTGATTTTCGTCAACATTAAACGATCGCACTAACGCCAATCTCCACACAGACGTGTTTTGCGGTACCGCTTGCATCGCTTCTAGCAAAGCGCGGCGATCGTCGCGCCCAATCTTTCCTAAGGATGCTAATATCGGCAATAAACCGATTACCGAGAGCGGATAAAGGTTGGCCGGCAGCCACTGAGTCAGGTACGAGCCCCACTGCACCCAAGGCTGCTGTCGAAACGAAGAAGCTGGATTGACTAAGATTAATCGATCGCACAATTGGGGAGCTTCTAACATCACTTTCATCGCTAAACACCCCCCAAATGACTCGCCGCACAGATAAACCGGCCGCTTCGGCTTTCCGGCTTGCTTTTCGGCTTCAATTAAGGCAATTGTTTCCCCAACCAGTACATCCCAACTAGGCCTATCGTCGGCAGGTAAAGTTAAGCAACGAATGTCAAAATGATTGGCTAATTTAGGAATTTGGGATCGCAGCAGCAAACCGCCCCCGTCCATACCGGGCAAAAATACAAATAAAGGGCGATCTGGTTGCGGCGGTTTGGGGGTTAGGAAACGAACCTTGTTGTTAGCATTTGCCATGATTCAAGTCAATCGATTTGAGATTTTAGATTTTAGATTTTAGATTGGAAATCTGACACCAGTCCACAGTCAACAGTCAACAAACTTACAAACTTAGAAACAACGTCGTTGGAGTAATTCGGCAATTTCTCCCTGACAGTGGTCTGTGAGTTCAGCAACAACTGCTTTGGCTTTTTTGCCTCGATATTGCTGCTGTCTCTCGACAGTAATCCAGTAAGGCTGGCCGATTAAAACATTAACTCGCTGATAAATTATCACAGGATGCCACCCAGAGCGATCGAACAGCGGTTCCGAAGGATCAAACAAACTCAACAACTTGAGCGGCACACCTGATCTTACCGAGTGTTCCTCAAAAGAACTAATCGCCACCGGCAAAACCGCCAAATCCCGCACCGGAGCCCGCAAAGCCAAATGAGCAAATCCTCGCTGAAACTTCCCCACAGTATTAGGCCCAGTCAGCTTCACCATCGGTTCTGCACCCTCTGGAAACACCCCCACCATTTCCCCGCTTTGCAACAGCGCTGTCGCTTGAGAGAAAAAATGCTGCTGTCGGTGCTCCGGTGCTTCCAAGGGGAAAGCGCCGAAAGTCGTGACAACTTCTCTCATCACCGGAACTTGACCCATGTAATGATGACAAGCAAAGCGGATCGATCGACCCAAAGCCGCCGTCAGCAGCACAGGATCTAAGAAACTGCGGTGATTGCTCACCACCAGCACCGGACTCTCTTGGGGAATCCGGTCTTCGCGGTACATAAACATCTGTGTTCCCAAACCAGCCAGGAAACAGCGCGAAATCAGCAATTTGCTCTCTGAAAACATGGGCCAAAAGACAGGTGGGACACTATAAAGGTTGATTCCATTGCCATGCAGCTTAACATTACTTTACCAAGCCGGGGCTCCCTCAAAAAGTAGACTTTCCCGTTATGCCTTTGTTTCGTAATCCTGGACGCACGGGCGGCCATCACCTTGGTTTTTTCGCGCGTTTACTTCTAGTGGGCCCGCCAAAACTGTAAAAAACCCGGTTTCTAGGCGTCGGAGTGCCATCGCCAACTGTTTCGGCAGAATTTCCCAGTCAGAAGCAAAAATATACCAAGTGTTGTGGCAACTTATTAAAGAATGTTTACAACAACCCCAAAAGCAAGTTGCGGCAGCTAAACTTAGAAATTTACAGTGGGCATTGACGCACTGTCAAAGTATTTTTGGACAAGTCGTAATAGCAATCTCGCGAGGCATCAAATGAATAACATCCAAAACTATCGCCTTAAATGTACCCTCACCTTTGGCGACATTTACGGTCAAATCATTGTTTGGCTGATAGTCATCTTCCTAAGTCTAGCGTCGGCACTCGCCTTGTGGAGTAGCGCCCGCCAAATCTTCGCCTTGGCTACCGTCGGCTTGATTTTAGTGCTGTCTCTGCCCTTCTTGCTGTTTGCTTTCGTTACAACTCTGCTAAATAACATTGAAGTGCTTGCTGTAGAACCCGGTACGGAACCTCAACCTTCTGCAACGGGAAATCAGTCGCTTCAGAACCCTGCCGAAAGCGCCGGCTAGTCCTATTTGAGATTTTAACTTTTGATTTTCCATTCAAATCAAAAGTTAAAAAACTTCCTGCTCTTTTGGTAGGAAGTTTTTTTTTGCGTCACGATAAGTTGAGCAGAACACTCAAAATAATTAAAAAAAATGCTAGAACACGACGTAATCATTGTAGGCGGCGGTTTAGCAGGTTGCCGCGCCGCAGTAGAAATTGCTCGGACTGACCCCAGTTTAAAGGTAGCTGTCGTCGCCAAAACTCACCCGATTCGATCGCACTCCGTCGCAGCCCAAGGCGGCATGGCCTCCAGCCTGCAAAATGTCGATCCCGAAGACAGTTGGAAAGCCCACGCCTTCGACACAGTAAAAGGTTCAGACTATTTAGCTGACCAAGACGCGGTAGAAATCCTCACCCGCGAAGCACCGGGTGTAGTCATAGATTTAGAACACATGGGAGTCCTCTTCTCCCGCCTCCCAGACGGCAGAATTGCCCAGCGCGCTTTCGGCGGACATTCCCACCGCCGCACCTGCTACGCGGCCGACAAAACCGGTCACGCCATCCTCCACGAATTAGTCAACAATCTGCGCCGTTACGGAGTTCACATCTATCAGGAGTGGTATGTCACGCGCCTGATTTTGGAAGAAGGCCAAGCCAAGGGGGTAGTTATGTACCGCCTTCTAGACGGTCAAATTGAGGTTGTCCGTGCTAAGGCGGTGATGTTTGCTACGGGCGGTTACGGTCGAGTTTACAATACCACGTCGAACGATTACGCCTCGACGGGAGACGGTTTGGCCATGACGGCTTTAGCTGGATTGCCGCTGGAAGATATGGAATTTGTACAGTTTCACCCGACTGGTTTGTATCCCGTGGGAGTGTTGATTTCGGAGGCTGTGCGGGGCGAAGGCGCTTATTTGATTAATTCAGAGGGCGATCGATTTATGGCGAATTATGCCCCGTCGCGGATGGAATTAGCGCCCAGAGATATCACTTCGCGGTCAATTTCCATAGAAATTCGCGCCGGTCGAGGAATTAATGTTGATGGTAGTGCAGGCGGCCCCTTTATCTACCTCGATTTGCGGCACATGGGGCGCGAAAAAATTATGAGCAAAATTCCTTTTGCTTGGGAAGAAGCCCACCGTTTGTTAGGAATTGATGCCGTAAATCAGCCGATGCCCGTGCGCCCTACCGTTCACTATTCAATGGGGGGAATTCCTACTAATGTTAGCGGGCAAGTTCGCAGCAGTCCTGACAGTTTGGTAGAAGGTTTCTTTGCAGCGGGGGAAGCAGCTTGCGTGTCAGTTCACGGCGCCAACCGTTTGGGCAGCAACTCGCTTTTGGAATGCGTCGTTTACGGCAAAGTTACTGGCGCAACCATAGCACAATTCGTGCAAAATCGCAAGTTGCCTGCGGTAGACGAACAGCGTTATATTACGGAAGCCGAAGAGCAAATTCAGGCCCTTTTAGAACGTCCCGGAAAATACCGAATAAATCAAGTGCGGCAGCAGTATCAAGATACTATGACTGAGTATTGTGGCGTATTTCGTAGCGCCGAATTGATGCAGGAAGGTTTAAAGAAATTGGAGGATTTAGAGCGACAATATGAGGAGGTTTACTTAGACGATAAAGGCAAGTTGTGGAATACGGAAATTGTGGAAGCTTTGGAGTTGCGGAGTTTGATAATTGTCGGGAAAATGATTTTAACTTCGGCTTTGAACCGGCAGGAAAGTCGGGGAGCTCATTCGCGGGAAGATTTTACTGAGCGCGATGATGGGAATTTCTTGAAGCATACAATGGCGTATTATTCGCCTGCGGGGATTGATTTGGCTTATATGCCGGTGGCGATTACGATGTTTGAGCCGCAGGAGAGGAAGTATTAATTTTTAGGTGTGCAGTTCGCACCTTACTAATTGACAACTACAGGTTCGCCAAGCAGAGATATGCTCAACCATATTTTGCTAGCTGTCAAACCCGAACATTTTTCAGACAGTCCTGGACGCACTCGGACAAAAGAAACCGGGTTTTTTACCCAATCTGCGGGCTGCAACGAAGTATTTTTGTAAAAAACCCGGTTTCTGGATCCCATGCTAAGTTTTATCTGAAATAAAAATTGCAACCCATACCAGAGGCAAGCAAGTGAATAGAGAAGCTGACATCAGAAAAAACACCGTAAGGCAAGTTTGTGAAAAAGAATTAGTAGAGCTTTTGCAGGTAAGCTACGACTTTGGAGAATTTATGCCCCAGCATAGAATCGGTTATGTAAGGTGGAAATGGAACTGGAAAAATATGACTCTTCTGCCTCCAGAAATAGTCAGACCACCTCAGAATTCACCCAAAAATATTCTTGATACTTTTGAACGTCACCTTTGGTATTCCCGACATAACATCAGCGACATTTATCTCTTGAAGATTCCTATTGACGGTCGAGATGCTTTTTTCTTTGCGATTCAGGGGCACTGTCACGATAGCTGGGATAACAGTTGTCGGTTATTTGAGGTATTGGATGAACAAGGCGAGTCTCTCGGCTCGGGTGACGTTTGCGATCGCAGAGGAGATGTAATTCCTAAAACGTACATTAATTGGACCGATCGACAGCTAGACGGTCGCGACTACTACAGGGAAGCACCTCCTTGGGACGGAGATCCGCCGCCAGAAGATTATTCTTATCAACACGATGGACAACCTATCTGGTGGTCAGAAGAGTAAACACAATCTACTGAATTTGCTGTTTATTCAACTCTGGGAGATGACTGCAAACTTCGCAGTGTTATACTGCTTTTATCCTGTATGATTCCAAACAAGTAAAAAATGCTAGCATAGGAGAAATATTGCTAAAACCATAAAAAATATCGTAGTTCTAAACAGTTCCAAATAATATATGAGTAAAACGACACAGACATCTCAATTCCAGCAAGCTCTTGAAGCTGTAGAAGTTTTATCCTTAGAAGATCAAGCTATGCTTCTAGATATTCTTCAGAATCGTCTGCGACAACAGCGACGAAATGAATTACTTAAGGAAGTGGCAGAAGTTCGTCAAGAGTATGCTGAGGGCAATGTTAAATTTGGGTCGGTAGCCGATTTTATGGCGGAGTTGGATGATTGATGAAAATTGGTTGGACTCCCAAATCTATTCGTACTTTCAAAAAGTTAGTTCGTAAAAATCCTCAGCTTCGGCTTTTAATTGAAGCTACGCTTGAACTTTTGTCTGAAGACTGCTTTAACCCCAGCTTGCGAACTCACAAACTGACAGGAGATTTATCGGGTATCTGGTCGTGTTCAATAGATTATGATTATCGGATTTTATTTGAGTTTGTGACCGATCCAGAAGATGAGGAGGAAGCTATTTTATTGCTCCAAATCGGTTCTCATGATGAAGTCTATTAAGACCGATCGCCCTTTTCCCCAATTCTCTCTCATTATCTCATTCTCCAGCATTCTCCGTCACTTCCTCCACAGATAAACTGGGAGCATCCCGATTTTGCAAATAGACTGCCTGCAGCTAAAATAAAGAGAATAGATCAGGGGAAAAAAATGAGCATAACTCCCGAAGAACAATTACGGTTATCAGCCTGTATTGACGAGATAGCGCAAATCCTCTACAGGAATACAGATTCAGCAGAAATAGCGACCTTAGAAGGTCTTGAG
>JACJNV010000300.1 GCA_014695175.1 Microcoleus sp. FACHB-DQ6
GATTGTCGGTACGATCGCCTGATTGTCGGCTCAATCGCCTGATTGTCGGTATGATCTAATCAATGACGTGGCGATCGACTGACTCACTCTTTTAAGATACAAGGGGCGGGTTTTACAAACCATCTTTGCCTAACACGTATAATCTCGAAAACCCGCCCCGCCCAACGGTAAATCGCAATCTACCTTTTTGTTAAGACCAATTATAAATTATGTGTGGACGATACACTTTAACTACTTCAGGTCAAATCATCGCCGAATTCTTCAAACTCTCGGCAGTTCCCGATATCAAACCGCGATACAATATCGCCCCAACTCAATCAGTTGCCACAGTCACAGTTGCTGCAAAAAAAATGCAGCGACAGTTCCAATTTATGCGCTGGGGTCTGATTCCAAGTTGGGCAAAAGACATGAAAATAGGCAGCCGCATGATTAACGCGCGATCGGAAACAGTAGCCGAAAAACCTTCTTTTCGCAGCGCCATCAAGCACAGGCGATGTTTGATAGTGGCTGACGGCTTCTACGAATGGCAGCAGCAGGGAAAGAACAAACAGCCTTACTATTTTCAAACTGCAGACGGCGAACCTTTTGCTTTTGCCGGTTTGTGGGAAAATTGGGAATCTCCTGAAAAAGAAAACATTGTATCTTGCAGTATAATTACTACCGCTGCTAACGAAACAGTGGAGCCTCTGCACGATCGAATGCCAGTGATTCTCCCCGACAGCGATTGGGAACAGTGGTTAGATCCTTCTGTTAAAAATGCTCAGGAAGTTTTGCCCTTGTTAAAGCCGTATGCTTCCGAAGCTATGAAAGCAAAGGCGGTAAGTGCGATCGTCAACAGTCCAAGTAGAGACAGTCCCGAATGTATTAGCGATCCGCAATAAATCATTGGAGCGGACAAAACCGAGATAGTTTGAGTTATGATGTCAAATAATGTTTGAGCTGTAGCTTTGCTTTTCTAAGGAGCAGTTTAACTCAGTTGTTATTTGCTCAAACATTATTTAAATCTTAACATCAGTTAGAAGACCAAAAATATGATCGGATACGTTACACTGGGTACCAACGATATTGAAAATGCAGCAAAGTTTTATGATGCTTTGCTTGCTGAAATTGGCGCTCGACGATTCATGGAATTCGACGGATTTATCGCATGGAGCGTTTCTCCCGATCGACCAGCACTTGCTATTACAAAACCATTTGATGGTAACAGAGCAACTGTGGGCAATGGAGTAATGATAGCTCTTCGAGTTGACAGTCCCGAAAAAGTCAACTTAGTTTATAACAAAGCGATCGAACTTGGGGCTAAGGATGAAGGATCTGCAGGACCAAGAGGCGTGTTGCCGGGGTTTTATGCGGGATATTTTCGGGATCTTGATGGAAATAAGCTCAACGTGTTTTGTATGAGTGCGCCAAACATTTAAGATTTTTATTTTTCGTGAGGCGAGCGGAAAAAAAGCTATTTCCGATCGTTAGCTATTAGTTATCAATCCATAAATAAGAGTTGATAACTAATAACTAATGGCTAATGACTAATAACTAAATTAACTCTCGTACATCCGCGCTTCAGCAGCCTCGGGATTTTCCTCGCAATACTCGTCAAAAGCCGTTTTGTCAAGCTTCATCGATCGCTGGTGAGAAGCCTCAGCCTGCATTTCCTCTACAATATCCCACGCTACCGCGCACTCTCTAGAAGTAGCGCCTTTCTCGGCACAGATAGTTCTGGCATCCGTGATCGCCTGTTCGATTTCTTCCTCAAATAAAACACTTTTTGGCTTTTCAACAAAATCGCTTTTTGTCAAGATATCCGTTACCGAAATAATGCCCAGCAGTTTGTCTTTAATCACCGGAGCTCGGCGGATTCGGGTATTGGCGAACAACCTCGCCACGTATTCCACGCCCAAGTCTGGATTCACCGTGATACACGGTTTGGTCATAATCTCGAAGACGCGGACTTTCTGGGGGTCTACTCCGTAGGCTGTTACTTTGTAAACAATATCTGTTTCCGTGACAATGCCGTAGGCGTCTTGTTCGTGGCGGCGTTCCACAATTAAAGCGCGCAAACACAGTTCGTTCATCATCGCCACTGCTTCAGCTACAGTTGCTGAACCGCGAATGGTGACAACTTCTGTGGTCATAATATCTTGGGCTTTCATCATCATTTTTTATGGCTTCCTGCTTATAAAGTCTAGTGCGTCCCGATTGGCGGCTGTCCATTTGATTCGTCATCATGAGGACTTACCCTCAGAAACCCGGTTTATACCAAAATATTGGGTTTAGTAACGATAAATCCGGTCAGCAACCGGGTTTGGGAGAAATCGTGCGATCGCAAACTAATCATAAAACCTTTAACGCCACTCGGGATGACAAGTTACCTGAAATAGCCGATTCCCCGGAACCTCTGGAGTCCGCCAGTTCCAGTTCAGACGGGGCCAGCGTGCGATTGCCCCAGCAAGAGTGAAGTATGGGGGCGATCGATCTTTGAGCTTGTTGGGCCCAGATTTTCCAGCCCCAGTCTCAAAGAAGTAAAAGTTAACACAAACTAAGCAACTGCTTGCGCTCGCACAGATCCCCGCCTCTGATAAACTTGATGGCTGGGAGTGCAAAAGAGCACAAGGCACGCATCAGCAGTTGGGAGGATCATAGTTCGTGGACAATGTAATCGGTTTAGAGATTATCGAAGTAGTTGAGCAGGCAGCCATCGCCTCCGCTCGCTTGATGGGCAAAGGCGAGAAAGATGAAGCCGACAGAGTGGCTGTAGAAGCCATGCGGGAGCGCATGAACAAAATTCATATGCGCGGCCGCATCGTGATCGGCGAAGGCGAACGCGATGACGCACCCATGCTTTACATCGGTGAACAAGTAGGTATTTGTACCCGCGAAGATGCCAACGAGGTCTGCAACATAGATGAATTGATCGAAATTGACATCGCTGTTGACCCCTGCGAAGGTACTAACCTCGTGGCTTACGGTCAAAACGGTTCGATGGCAGTTTTGGCAATCTCTGAAAAAGGTGGTTTGTTTGCGGCACCGGATTTCTACATGAACAAATTGGCTGCTCCTGCGGCTGCTAAGAATCATGTAGATATTCGCAAAACGCCCACTCAAAACCTCAAAATTATCTCTGATTGTCTCGGCCGCAGTATTGAAGATTTGGTGGTGGTGGTCATGGATCGCCCCCGACACAAAGATTTAATAAATGAAATTCGGCAAGCGGGTGCAAGAGTTCGGCTGATCAGCGACGGCGACGTTTCGGCAGCGATTTCTTGCGCGTTTTCTGGTTCCAACATCCACGCACTTATGGGTATTGGCGCTGCACCCGAAGGCGTGATTTCCGCAGCAGCAATGCGCTGCTTGGGCGGTCACTTCCAAGGACAGTTAATTTACGATCCAGCCGTTGTCAAAACTGGTTTGATCGGCGAAAGCAAAGAGAGCAATATCGCCCGCCTGAAAGAGATGGGCATCACAGACCCAGACAAGATTTACAATGCTGAAGAGTTGGCCTCTGGAGAAACAGTTCTGTTTGCAGCTTGCGGGATTACTCCCGGAACGCTGATGGATGGAGTTCGCTTCTTTGGCGGCGGCGCTCGCACAGAAAGTTTGGTAATTTCTTCTCAGTCGAAAACTGCTCGGTTTGTGGATACAATCCATATGTTTGACCAGCCGAAATCTTTGCAATTGAATTAGTGATTAGTTAGTGGTTAACAGTTAAATGTTAACAATTAACAGTTAACGGTTAACAGTCACCGGTGATTAGCAATTAGCGATAAACTAAGAACTAATAACAGGTGACTGTTAACAACTAAGAAAGAAATAGTGACAAATCACAGATATGAATATTGCAGTCGTAGGTCTCAGCCACAAAACAGCGCCGGTTGAAGTTCGCGAAAAATTGAGCATTCCAGAACAGAAAGTTGAAGCGGCGATCGCCCAATTGCGCGGCTACCCGCACATTCAAGAGGTTGCCATCCTCAGCACTTGCAACCGCTTAGAGATTTATATTGTTACCAGCGAGTCGGAACCGGGTGTGCGAGAGGTTATTCAGTTCCTTTCCGAATGCAGTAAAGTTCCTTTGCAGTCTTTGCGCCCTCACCTGTTTATTTTGCTGCACGAAGATGCGGTGATGCACTTGATGCGAGTGGCTTCTGGCCTCGACAGTTTGGTGCTCGGAGAAGGACAAATTTTGGCTCAGGTGAAACAAACTCACAAACTCGCCCAGCAGTACAAAGGTGTAGGCAGAATTTTAGAGCG
>JACJNV010000301.1 GCA_014695175.1 Microcoleus sp. FACHB-DQ6
TCATTCACTACCTTAAGTTTAATAGTGTTCCCGTTCCCTATTCAATTAATCATTACGATCGAGTGAGACGAAGATCGCTCAATCACTAAATCATACCTTAATCCAGCAACGCCATCATTTGAAAACCCAGCCAGTCTTTATACGGAATTTTACATCGATTAGTATTGATAAACAAGAAGTCACAGGTATCCATGTCAGGGAACAGGTATGAAAAGGGGATGCAGATAAAACCCAATCTTTTTAACCTGTTGGTAATTTTGTTAACTTCCTCAGTGCTAATAGAACCTGGCACAAAATCGTGAAACTCTATAGTGATCTGCTTAACATTGCAGAGGGTGGCATCCCTAGTTGAGTTAAAAACGGCTTCTTCAGCACCTTCAATATCTATCTTCAACAAATCAACTAACTCGATTCTCTGGTTGTTCAGAAAAGTTTCTAAAGTGATACCATCCACTGATATCTCTCCCTGAAGGCCGTAGCCACTAGCAAATTCCTGACTAATACTGTTACATTCTATATTATCTGAAGTAAATATTTTTAATGGCTCATTTCGGTCTGATATAGCATAATTAAACTTTTTAACTAAGCCATTTTCTGGTAGCTGAGAATACACAGAAGGAACGGCTTCTATGGCGTAACAGGTACAATTGAATTCGCGAGTTATCGCTTCGCTAAATTGACCGACATTGCCGCCTAAATCGATCACTAAAGAGTCAGAGTCGAGGATTTTAGAATAAATAGTATGAGTTTTGAGATTGCTCAATCCAGAATGCTTTTGCCAGAAATCGATAGATTTCACTAATAAATTATAAAGTGCCATGACTGACAGAATAAATTATGGTTAATACCAACATTCAAAACCATGTGTGCCGAATTACGGAGGAAAATTAATTAATTGTAACAATACTTTGGTAGGATATACTCTGGCAGCTAAAACCCACAACTTCAAATCGACATGAGCCAGCATTCAGACCGCATTGCGCCTCACGGCGGCATCCTGGTCAACCGCATTGCCACACTAGACCAAAGACAAGAATTTTTCGACAAAGCAGAGTCCCTGCCGCGAGTCCAGCTTTCGGATCGATCGATCTCCGACCTGCAAATGATCGCCATCGGCGCCCTGAGTCCCCTCAAAGGGTTCATGAACGAAGCGGATTATCGATCGGTAGTCAAACAAATGCGCCTCTCCAACGGCCTCCCTTGGTCGGTTCCCATCACCCTCTCGGTAACAGAAGCAGTCGCCGCCACCCTCACAGAAGGCACTTTAGTGCGCCTCGACTCGCCGGCGGGCGAATTTGTCGGGCTCTTGGAACTTGCAGAAAAATACCACTACAGCAAAGAAGAAGAAGCCCTCAACGTCTACCGCACCGACGACCTCAAACACCCGGGCGTCCAAGTAGTAGACAAATCCGGGCCCGTTAACCTCGCAGGCGATGTTTGGCTGCTGGAACGCGGACTAGACCCCCGGTTTCCCCAATACCAAATTGACCCGGCGAAATCGAGAATGCTGTTCACAGAAAAAGGATGGAAAACGATAGTCGGTTTCCAAACCCGAAACCCCATCCACCGCGCACACGAATACATCCAAAAATGCGCCTTAGAAACAGTAGACGGCTTGTTTCTGCACCCGCTAGTCGGGACGACAAAAGAAGACGACATCCCGGCTGATGTGCGGATGCGCTGCTACGAAATTCTGCTAGAAAAATACTATCCACAAGATCGCGTAATTTTGGCAATTAATCCGGCGGCGATGCGCTACGCCGGGCCGCGAGAAGCAATTTTTCATGCTTTAATCCGCAAAAACTACGGCTGCACTCACTTTATCGTGGGGCGCGATCACGCTGGAGTTGGCGATTATTACGGCACTTACGATGCCCAATATATTTTTGACGAATTTGAACCCGGAGAATTGGGAATTGTGCCGATGAAATTCGAGCACGCTTTCTATTGCACGCTGACAGAACAAATGGCTACAACTAAAACAAGTCCCAGCACTCCCGAACAACGGGTGCATTTGTCTGGAACCAAAGTTCGGGAAATGCTGCGCGCTGGTAAATTGCCGCCGCCGCAGTTTTCCCGGCCGGAAGTTGCCGCAGAATTAGCCAAGGCAATGAATATTTTCAATTACGAGATTTAAATCTGGAACATTGGTGGGGGCGACATTCTGCATAGTTTTGAATTTTGAGTTTTGAGTTTTAAATTGGAAATTTTCAACTTAAAGCTCAAAAGTTAAAACTTAAAAACTCCCTTAATACTAAGCACTCACAATCTAATTAATTCCCCTAAAATTATTGAGGGGAATTTAACTTAAGATTCAAAACTTAAAATTCAAAGCTATTTAAAAATGGGACTCAAGCGGCGGGAATTTTTGCAGCAAGCTGGCCGGGTGCTGGCCGCCATCGGAATCAGCGAGGCCCTGTGGCTGCCGTTGGGCTCGCGCTACCTCCAAGCCTTAGCGCAGCCGACAGCCAGGAAATTGGCTTTGTTGGTTGGCGTTGACAAATATCCAGATTCGCCCCTGCACGGCTGCGTCACGGATGTGGAATTGCAGCGGGAACTGCTGATATATCGGTTTGGGTTTGTGCCGTCGGACATTTTGACTTTGACTGAGGCTAAAGCTACGAGGGAGAATATCGAGACGGCTTTTGTCACTCACTTGACTCAACAAGCAAAACCCGGTGACGTGGTAGTTTTTCACTTTAGCGGCTGCGGTAGTCGAGTCAGTTTGGGCGAGTCTCCCGGAAAAATGCAAAACAGTTTGGTGCCGGCGGATGATGTTTTGCCGTTGTTAGCAAACCGGGCGGTGAACGATATTTTAGAGGAAACGCTGTTGTTGTTGATGCGATCGCTCGCGACAGAAAATGCGATCGCCATCCTCGACACCAGCTACACCTATCCGGGGTTTCCCAAAAACGGCAACTTTCGCATCCGCTCCCGCCCCCGCCCCACCGTCGCGCAGCCAAGCCTAGGAGAATTAACGTTTGCCGAAGACCTCCGCTCCCGCCCAAATCTCCGTCCTGCGGCCGCCGTACTTGCCGCAGGCGCGAATTCCCAACCCGCCGCCGAACAAGAGTGGAACGGATTTAGCGCAGGTTTGTTTACCTACGCCCTCACCCAAACTTTGTGGTGGGCAACTCCCGCTAGCAGCTTCAGCGTCAGTTTCAGCCGCGCCGCGGGTAATGTCGAGCAAATCGCGGGGTTATCGCAGCAACCGCAAATTCTCAATCACAATTTAACAGCCGCGCCGGCGGTAAATTTTTCAAATTTAATGTTGAATGCCCCTGCATCTGACGGCGCTGTGACGGCGGTGGAAGACGGAGGCAAAACTGTGCAGTTGTGGCTGGGGGGGTTGTCGCCCTCGGTTTTGGAGTGCTCCGGGGGTTCTGTGTTTGCTGTGGATTCTTCGGAGGGCGCGAGGCTTTTGCTGCGGGGACGCACAGGTTTGTCTGCTAAAGCCCAAGTTTTAGACAAGCCCGATCGAACAAACAGCCCATTAACAGCCGGCGAACTCGTGAGGGAAGAAATTCGGGTATTGCCGCGAAATATCGGTTTGACAGTAGCTTTGGACTCGGGTTTGGAACGCATCGAGCGGGTAGACGCTACCAGCGCCTTTGCGACTGTGCCGCAAGTTTCGGCGGTAGGCAGCGAGCAATTGGCTGACTGTCGGTTCGGCAGAGTCCCGGAAACGACTTTAGCCGAAACAGTCTCGCCTCACGAGCCTGCTTTGTCTCAAAGGCGTTACGGTTTGTTTTCTTTGGCTCAAATGCTGATTCCCGATACTGAGGGCGACGGGGGAGAAGCCGTCAAGGTGGCGGTGCAGCGCTTGACTCCGCAGTTGAAAGCGCTGCAGGCGGGGAAGTTGCTGCGGCTGACAGTCAATGAGGGGTCTTCCCGCCTGAAGGTGCGGGCGGTTCTGGCAACTCTCGCACCGCAAGCGCGGGCTGTGGCCCAGCGAGAGTCGGTGCGGGCCGGCGGTGATTATCGGCTGGAACCGCTGAGCGCGGAAAGTGAGAAATCGGCAAGCGCTCATATACTAAGTTTGCCAGAGGGCAGCCGAGTTCGCTACAGATTGTATAACGACAGCGATCGCCCGGTTTACTTTGTCGTGTTTTGCTCGGACTGCGCGGGACGGCTGTCCGTGCTCGGCGCTGAGGGCAAAGACGCTGTGGGGGGGATGTCGCGGGCGATCGCTCCTGGGGAGAATGTGACCGTGCCGGCGGCTGGGGCGATCGGGTGGGGGGTATCGGGGCCGATCGGACTTGCGGAAATTATGATTATATTTAGTGAGAGTCCCTTCGCTCAAACTCTGGCTGCAATAGAAGCCGAAATGCAGCAAACGAGGGATGCCCTGCCAATTCGAGTGTTGTTGCATCCTTTAAATGTGGCGCGGGCGGTACTCGAAGATTTGCACGCCGCTAGCATTCCGGGGGTACAGAAAGTGGGGATATCGACGGATGATTTGGCTTTGGATGTGAATGTTTGGGCAACTCTGAGTTTTGTTTATCGGGTTGTTTAATTGAAAAATGGGGACTTGGGAATGTTTTCTATAACCTATAATCCGAATCTATCCCAGTACGAAATCGATATTCACTTCCAAATCAGGAAAGGCGAGCGACGCAACTTGTTGACCCCGCCAAAATTTTTGGATTAAACTGTAACCATTAGGAGTTGGCTGCCGGTAAACTTCTAAACATTGTGCCTCTATATCTACTAGCCAGACTTCTTGAATGAGCGATCGAGCGTAAATAAGAACTTTCACATCTCGATCGCAATCAACCGTGCTATCGGATACTTCTACCAACAGCAAAACTTCTGACGGTACTGGATGTGCTGTTGAATAGTAATCAGCCCGGGGTTGCAGCAATACTACATCAGGTTGAGGTTCGGTGCGCTCGCTCAACTGGATGGGGTTTTGCACATCCAGAAAAGCCCGGTTACTGGGAATTTCGCTGAACAGTCCGATGAATCGTCTCACACAGGAAGCATGACGAGTTCCAATTGCTGCCATTTGGATCAGTTCTCCTTCTATCAGTTCTACCCGATCGCCCTCGGAAAGAATACCAGCTTTGCCCATTAAATGATATTCTTCTACGGTCAACAACCTTTTGAGTAATTGCACTGCCATAACCCACCGCGCTGCTAATTATTTTTTAAATTGTAGTCGATCTGCCAAGGAAGAAGTCATGTTCAGCGGTCATGGGTAATGGGTAATTAATAACTTGTACTGCCCTTCGACTTACTCCGGCTACGCTCAGCACGAGTCGCTCAGGAACCGCGTACCCGAAGTATTGGGAATGTTAACAGTCAACAGTCAACAGTCAACAGTCAACTGACTGATAAAGCTTTTCTACCATTTGAGCCAAGCGTTTCATTGCAGTTTCAATCTCATCATTTGTTGCAGTCAAACTGATGCGTAAACACTCATGTTTGTGCTGCCAATCTTCCCGCAAGCCGGGGAAGAAAGAACTTCCTGGCACGACAATTACGCCGACTTTTTTTAACTCTTGATACAGTTCCCAATCAGTCATTGGCAAATCTTTCAGCCACAACCATGCGAAAATTGCTCCTTCGCCCCGGTGCAAAAACCACGGCAAATCTTTCGGCATTGCTTGTTCTAGAGTGCTTTCTACGATCGCAAATTTGCTTTGATAGTACGGCCGAATTACGTTGATGGAAATGTCGGCAAGAGCGCCGGACGCAATGGCACGAGTTGCGATCGCCTGTCCGTATCTCGGCGAATGAATGCACATATTGGTCTGAAAACATTCTAATATTTGAATGATTTTTTCATCGCCGATCGCAATTCCGATTCTTTCACCCGGTAATCCGGCTTTTGACAAACTCATACAGTGCACGATATTGCCGCCAAAAATCGGCGTCATTTCCGTAAAATTCAAGGAGGGGAAGGGAGGGCCGTAGGCGGAATCAACGAACACCGGCACGTCAAAAGCGGCTGCTAAATCGGCAATTTTATTAACTTCGTCGTCGGTGAGAACGTTGCCGGTGGGGTTGCAGGGACGGGAAAAAATGACGCAACCGGTGGTTTGGTCGATCGACAGTTGGCTGAAATCCGGGCGGTATTTGAACCTGTGGGCGGCTGCATCAATATCGAGGGTGGGTTTGCAGGCGACTACTGCTTCGGGAATCAAGCTAACGCCGCCGTAACCCGTGTAGTCTGGACTCAACGGTAGGACGATATTTTTAAGGCTACCCCCCCTAGCCCCCCCTTGGTAAGGGGGGGATTGATTGGCCGTTGCTCCCCCTTGGTAAGGGGGGGATTGATTGGCCGTTGCTCCCCCTTGGTAAGGTGGGGATGGGGGGGGGGCGGTGTAGCCGCCGAAAGCGTTGGCTGCGTAGAAGTAAATCGATTGACTTCCGGGAGTAATTAGGATATTGCGATCGGTCAAATTCAATCCGTAACGCTGGTTGAAATCCGCCAATACCGCATTGATCAACGGCTGATAACCTTGACTGGAACCGTAGCGACAAACCACCTCGCCGTATTCTGGGCTCGCCAAAAGTTCCGCAGTGCAGTCGCGCCACAACTGCTCGACTTCCGGCAAAATCACCGGATTTCCGGCGCTCAAATTGATAAACTCCTGCCCGCTGCCGGCTCTGAGAGTTTCAATAATATCTTTCATAATTGCCCGAACTCCCGTGAGGTGGGACATCTGAGCGCCAAATTGAGTCAGGGCAGGGTTCATAGCAAATGCAGCGACAATGATAGAAGTTTACAGTTTATCTATAATAACTCCAGTCACAGGCGTTAGCGTAGCTTGGCTGGGGCATGGGTTGTCGATCGAGCATCTGATTAATTCAATAAACTCGATCGCACAGCATTTTGTTTTTCCCCTCTGCGCGCGCCGGAGCATAAGATTCAGGGCATTTGTGGAGTCCGATCGATCGAACATCGATCGAACAGTGTTTTTTGTCTAAAAATTAGCGAACGGAACAGCATTATCTAATTCAAGAGTTTTGGTAAGATTTCACACCGCCGCGCCCCATGAATTGCCCATACTTGACAGCAGCCATTGGAAACATCTAATATTAGCACTGTAACCCGATCGCAACAGAATTTTATTGGCTCCGGTTACTGCTATAATTGCAGGTTTAATCCAGCCTCAAGACTCAGATTTGTTGCTAGCTCATTTTCAGGATTCGCGGTTTGCTGACAGCGGTGCATTTTATCATCAATCCGACTAAAGCCAAGATAGCTCGTAAGGTCACCCTTTGAGTGGCGTTACATAACAAATACATAAATCCAAACCCAAATTAACTGCCGTCAAGTTCAACACAACAATGACACACTTTCCACTTATAGAATATGAGCAACTTACCGATCCTAAAGCCAAAGCGGTGTACCAAGAAATATTGACCGACTTGGGGTTTGGCATCGTCCCCAACCTGTTCAAGTCAATGGCAATCAACCCTGACCTATTAGAAGCAAATTGGAAAAAATTCCGGGGAACCATTCTGCAAGGAGACTTACCCCGCACGCTTAAAGAAATGGTCGGCGTCGCTATTTCCCAATCAAATAATAGCGAGTACGCTCTCCAAGTTCACCTGCACGGATTGTCAGCCTTGGGGATGAGCGAAGAACTACTCCGAACCCTAGTTTCTGACTTTGCCAACTGCCCTTTGCCAAAACGTGATAAAGCCGTAATTACCTTTGGCTTGCTGGCTGCTACAAAACCTCTGGAAATGACAGAAACTGATTACCAAAATCTGCGGGATTTAGGACTTGATGATTCAGAAATCTTTGAGATTATTGCGACAGCAGACTTGTTTAGCTTTGTCAACCGATATACTGATGCAATAGCCCTCGAAATAGATGCTTTGTAATCTATATTGTATACCCCTATTATGGGCGATCGGCTAGAAGATCAAGATCGAGAAGAACTTCTGTTAACAGCCCGCCGTTTGTTAGCAGAAGCTCAAGCGCTTTCCATCCGCATTTCCGCTGTCAACGAAGTTGCCACTGCCATTAACCGCACCCTCGATCTCAACCAGATTTTGCGGGTACTAGGCAAGCAAGCCAAATGGTTGCTAGACTTTGAACACTGTAGCGTTTGCCTGCACAGCACTAACACTTGCATGACCTTATTTGGCCGGCATATCCCTGTAGATATTGGAGCCCTCCCAGAGGGCGGCCCTATTCACAAGGCTTTCACCACACGTCAACCTCAATTAATTCCCGAAGCGGATGCTACTGCTATTTTATCCCCCTACGCTTCGCAAATTATCCTTCCCTTGGAAAGCGAAGGTAAGGTTTTAGGAACCATTAATTTTGCCACAACCAAGCCGCGGGCTTACACTCAAGAAGACTTGCGGATTGGCTATCTTTTGGCTTTGCAGCTATCCTCAGCTATCCGCAATGCTGAACGTTTTAAAGAGATAAATAGCCTGTATTCCGAGCTCGATGCCGAAAAGCACAAATCCGATCGGCTACTGTTGAACGTGCTGCCGGTGGAAATTGCCGAGGAACTCAAAAATAACGGCAAAGTGGAACCACTTTATTATGATAACGTATCGGTTTTATTTACTGACTTTCAAGGCTTTACTGAGTTATCTGAAAAAATGACGCCGCGAGAGTTGGTTGACGAACTAGATTATTGTTTTTCTTATTTCGATCGCGTGATGGATAAATACTCTATGGAAAAACTGAAGACTATTGGCGACAGCTATATGTGCGCTGCAGGAATTCCTACGCCTCGCCCAACACACGCATTTGACGCTGTACTTGCTGCCATAGAAATTCGACAGTTCATGGATTTGCGAAAATGGCAGAAAGCTCAACAAAATATCCCTTATTGGGATATCCGCATTGGCATTCATTCAGGCCCAATACTTGCTGGGGTAATTGGCCATAAAAAGTTTTCCTATGATGTCTGGGGAGATACAGTTAATACTGCATCTCGGATGGAATCTTCCGGCGTACCTGGAAATATCAATATCTCTCACGACACGTTTGAATTAGTTAAAGATTTTTTTGAATGCGAATACCGAGGAAAAATTTATGCTAAAAATAAAGGCGAGTTGGATATGTATTTGGTTCACCATATTAAATAAATTTGGGCATGGCTAATTGCTAAGGGAAAATGGCTAAGCGAGCCGTTATTCGATTTTAGATTTTAGATTTTAGGTAAGGATTCAGGTCAAAAAAACTTAAGTGGCGGCATCTGGTAAAATAAAGGAATGAAAAAGCCCACAGCCACCAGAGAGCAGAAAAAAACCGAGATAGAGCAGTTGAGCCAA
>JACJNV010000302.1 GCA_014695175.1 Microcoleus sp. FACHB-DQ6
CCTGTGATGATGTTGTTACCGTACATCAAGGAACCTGCTACTGGTTCGCGGATGCCGTCGATGTCCACTGGAGGGGCAGCGATGAAGGCGATGATGTAGCAGATGGTGGCGCTCAGGAGGGTAGGAATCATCAAGACGCCGAACCAACCTACATAAATGCGGTTGTCTGTGCTTGTTACCCACTCACAAAAGCGTTCCCAGACATTGGCGCTTTCGCGCTGCTGTAAGGTTGTTGTCATTTGTTTATGATTGCTTTATTTTGTTTTCAATGTTCGTGACGGCTTTGTGTTCCGCCATGTAAATAAACATAAAGCTTTTATTTCCGTTTGTAAAGGACTTTTAAGCACAGTTTTTCTTATATCCATTATAAGTGATAGTTATCATAAGCCCGAAAGCTTACTGTATAGGGAGTTTAAAAGCAGAAGGCGGAATTCGTGGACGATCGCCCACAAAAGAAGAATACTCATAATCTACCTGGGCAACGAGATTCCGGGCTTGCGTCAGTGTTAAGATAGATGAAGGGTTGCGATCGCCAACCGCAAAACTCGCACTGCACAGATATATGTTGTTGCGTAAGTCCGATCGATAAAAGTCCCAACGAATGTCCCGCACCGTCACCTACAGCCCTGCTTATACTCTGGTTCCTACTTACGAGTGTTTTAACCGCTGCACCTATTGCAATTTTCGGGCAGAACCGCTGCAAAGTCCTTGGCTAACACTCGCAGAAGCCGAAAAACAGCTCAACTTGCTGCAAACTCAAGGTGTAATTGAAATTCTCATTCTCAGTGGCGAGGTACATCCTCACAGTCAACGCCGAAAAGCTTGGTTGCAGCGGATTTACGATTTGTGCGAACTCGCACTTGCTCTGGGATTTTTGCCGCATACTAATGTGGGGCCGCTCAGCTTTGAGGAGATGGCACAGTTAAAAGAGGTGAATGTATCGATGGGGCTGATGCTAGAACAGCTTGCCCCACATTTGTTACAAACTGTTCACCGACACGCACCGAGTAAAGTTCCGGCGCTGCGGCTGCAACAGTTAGAATGGGCTGGGGAATTGAAGATTCCGTTTACAACTGGTTTGCTGCTGGGAATTGGGGAAAGTGAGGCCGATTGGATTAAGACATTACAGGCGATCGCCCGGATTCATTCGCGTTACAATCACATTCAAGAAGTTATCCTCCAGCCACACAGTCCGGGAAATCAGCAAAGTTGGGACGGTGAAGTTTTTGATGCTACAAAAATGCCCGAAGTAATTGCGATCGCCCGCAGCATTTTACCATCTGAAATCAGGCTGCAAATTCCCCCAAATTTAGTTGCACAGCCAGACATATTGCTGGCTTGTTTAGAAGCTGGTGCTAGAGATTTAGGAGGAATTGGGCCGCGGGATGAAGTTAATCCCGATTATCCTCACCTGCAACACCAAACTTTAACAGAAATTTTAGCAGCATCGGGATGGCAACTCGTAAAGCGTTTGCCTGTTTATCCTCAGTACGATAAGTGGCTGCCGCAGACATTGCAAACTGCTGTCAAACAATGGAGAGTCAATCGATTTTAGATTTTAGATTTTAGATTTTAGATTGAAGAATTGAGCCTACTGATCAATCCGGGGGCTTGTGACCAAATTGCTTGATATTCAGTCATTAATTATGGGTAATGGGTAATTGGTAGCAACATTCTTTAAATTGCTGCTATAGAGATTTTAAATCAAAGAACCGCCACCATCAATCCAGACTTCAGTGCCTGTGATAAAGCTGGACGCATCGGATACTAAAAATAAAACTAATTGGGCGATTTGTTCGCTAGAACCGGGGGTATTATCCGTCAAAGGAATCAGGTCTTGAAGGGAATCAGGCTCGAGTGGAATGTCATCAAGATGGCGCTTAACCGTGCTTTCGTCAATGGAAGTCTCCACCGCGCCGGGACATATAACATTGACTCTGATTTGGCTGGGAGCAAGTTCTAGCGCCAGCATTTTCGCTAAAGCTACTTGGGCCGCTTTGCTGGAAGCGTAAGCTGTGGCGCCAACTTTCTTGAAACTTCTGGTGCCATTAATCGACGATGTAATGACGATGGAACCTCCTTGTTTTTTCAGATAAGGAACAGCATACTTAACAGTCAAAAATGTTCCTCTGAGGTTGGTATTAATTGTCTTGTCCCACTCTTCGGGTTCTATCTCCTCTATTGGCGACCATACACCGTTAATACCCGCATTTGCCAACACAATATCAATTCTTTGATATTCATTAAAAATGGTTTGAAATGCCTGTTGCATTTGCATAGAATCGGCCACATCTGCTGCAATAGCTAGCCCGCAGCCTCCTTCATCGACCAACTGGCGGACGGTTTCTTGCCCGGTTTCTAAAGTGCGATTGATAACAGCAACTTTTGCGCCTTCCTTAGCCATTAAAATTGCTGCTGCACGACCAATTCCCGACCCACCACCGGTAATAACGGCAACTTTTTGTGAAAGTTTCATAATTATTTTTTATGTAAAATCACATTATAATACACGATCGCACATCCTAAAAATAGGACTAAAGAGAGAGCTTTAGTCCTAACTATAGATAGATTTTAGTTATCCAAAAGTAAAAAGCAAAAAGTAAAAAGATATCTGGCTTTTTACTTTTTGCTAGTTAACACAGTCCTTACGGCTGCGGAACCCAGACAGAGACTGAACCGGCGTTACACCTAAAATCAGCCCAACCATCCTCATTCGTGGTGATGGGTTCTTGGATGTGTTCGGTGATGTCAATATAAGTTCGATTCGGCTGTCCGACTTCCATAAACTTAGTGCCATCGCCTCCGTTACTGAGTACCACAGCCATGCCGCCTGGATGTTCTTCATTTCCAAGTCGCGTCCACCCAATAGTGTTGGGGTGGTCGAAATAATCGTACTGATTGCCGTAGGAATAAGTTTGGCGCGCTAACAAGAATTTATCTACCATAAACTGATGTTGGTCTAACCAAATCTCGTATTCGTTGCCGTCATTTGCTTTATCCTTATAGTTAGCGCCGTAATAATCCGGGTAAAAAATGCACGGATATCCTTCGCGCCGCAGCAGGATTAAAGCGTAGGCAAGGGGTTTAAACCAAGGCTCGACAACTGATTCTAGGGATTGTAAGGGTTGGGAATCATGGTTGTCAACCAAGGTAACGGCGAGGGCTGGTTGCTGTTGGACGAGAGTGTTATCAAAAATTGTTCGCAAGTCATAGCTATTGCCGGCCTTGCTAGCAGCGTGGAAGTTGTAGTGGAGGGGCGCGTCAAATAAGGAGACTTTACCCTCCGTTGCTTCGATGAAGTAGTGCAAAGCTTCCACTTCGTAAGACCAATATTCGCCGACGGCAAATAGGTCGCGTTGGGCATAGTGGCGGACGTGTTCCAACCATTCTTGGAAAAATTTTGCTTTAACGTGTTTGACGGCATCGAAGCGAAAGCCGTCAACGTTTGTTGTATCGACATACCACTCACCCCAGTATTTTAATTCGCCCGTGACTTCTGGGTTGTCCATATCTAAATCGCAACCCATGAGGTAGTCAAAATTACCTTTTTCTAAGTCTACTCCTCGATCGAATTCTTTGCCTTTTAGCAGGTAAACGGCATGGGTTTCTGTGTTGTAAATGTTGTAATCAATGGCGTCAAAATGCCACCAATGCCACTCCATGCTGGAATATTTTTTGTCGCGACCGGGGAAGGTAAAATGCGTCCAAGCTTTGATTTTTTGATATTCGCCTACTGGGGCATTGCGGTCTTCGGGATGGAAGGGTGTAGCTTCGACTTCTTCTTCTGCATCGGCACCTAATTTGTGGTTGAAGACAACATCGGCATAAATCCGAATTCCTGCATCTTGTGCAGCTTTAATCGCGCGCAAATACTCATCTTTTGTCCCGTATTTCGTGCGTACCGACCCTTTTTGGTCGAATTCGCCTAAGTCGAATAAGTCGTAGACGCTGTAACCTACCTCCTCAGCGCCGTCGGTTCCTTTATAGGCGGGTGGCAACCAAAGGGATGTAATGCCTATTTTGGCTAAATCTTTTGCAGATTCCGCTAGCTGATTCCACAGGTTCCCGTCAGCGGGATTGTACCAGTGGAAATACTGCATCATCACGCCATTTAGTTCAGACATAAATTTAGTTTTTCCTGTTTTGTAATGTTGCTAGATATATTTTTGTTGGTTGCCGAGCGCTCTAGCTATGCCTGCAATCTGTGATCTATAAATATCATAATAGATGGGGCTGCTCAAAACAATCTATCTGTTGATGTATTGACAACAGAAGGCGAATTTGATAATAATTATTTGAGGCAGACACAAAAAATTAATTTGGTCGCGATGGTGCGATAACTCGCTCAATTTTTGTGCTCCAAGTACCGTCGATCGCCAATTCAAGCAATCTAAATCCGGGCGGGATTTCGTCAAGGATAATCGGATGGCTTTTCGGTAAAAGTTGGATGCAGGTGCTGGGTGTCCCCAAGTAGGTAACTGAACCCCGCTGTTGTTGAAATTCTTGGTGAATGTGGCCGCAGAGGACTATTTTGATTTGAGGGTATCGATCGACAATTGCCAAAAATTCATCGGCATTGTGCAGCATCATTCCATCCATGATTTCACAGTCGATCGGCAAAGGATGATGGTGCAAGGCAATGATAACAGGTCGATCGCCGGTTTGTTGCAGTTGAGAGTCGAGCCAATGCAAGCTTTCTGGGGAAAGCCGCCCGCCGTCGCATCCCGCTTCCACACTCGAAAGTAATAGAAATTGCCAGTTTCCTAGCATCCATGATTTTTCTGGGGAAAGAGGCGACTGATTTAAGATTTCTGTCATGACTGGGATGTTGTCGTGGTTCCCAGGTATCCAGTAGGCGGGTATTCCGAGGGGGGCGATGAGGGAGACGAGGCGCTGGTAGGATTCGGGTGTTTCGTCTTGCGACAAGTCGCCTGTGAGTAGGAGTAAGTCGGGCGGCGGCTGTATCTGTTGCAGGCGATCGAGAACTGCTTGGAGGGTGCGGGTTGTTGAGAGGCCTTTCCATTCTCGATCGATCTCTGCAAACAAGTGAGTGTCGGTGATTTGGGCGACGAGTAGGGGAGAAACTGGTGTCATGGCTGGTGTTGGGGGCGATCGATGTAGTTCTAGAATAGCCTCGGATGGGTTTTGGGGATATGGGAAAAAAGGGCGATTCCCTACGGGATAGCTGCGCTTCACGAAATTTTTGACAGGTATGTTAAATTTTTCGAGATTTGGTGTACTATAAGAAAACGTCAAATTTCAGACGTGACGGCGGCATAGCCAAGTGGTAAGGCAGAGGTCTGCAAAACCTCCACCCCCAGTTCAAATCTGGGTGCCGCCTTAATTTTTAGTATTTTTAATAAGTCTTAAATGCTTGTGTGACAAGGTTTTTGCGTTTGTTATAGACTGTAAATTGTATTTAAATGTGCATAATTGATTGCGGAAAGTAATGCAAATTTAATGCAATGCAAAAAGTGCTGACCATTAAGACCAGAGTGGGCAGAATAGTGGGAGCTAGCGGACATTAAGAGACCACCTGTTACGGGTGAATGCCATGCTGATCTTGGCGATCGCGTTTGTAAGTTTTTCGCCCGATCGCCCTTCGACTTTTGCGCTTACGATTTGCGCCACGCTTGGGCGATTCGAGCGATTCGTTTCGGGCTAGATTCCTCGCTGGCTGCTAAACAGATGGGGCACAGCTTAGCCACGCATACGCAAACCTATCACCTGGCTCTCAATGAGCGCGAACAGCAGCGAGCTTACGATCGGATTTTGTCGCTGCACGCGCTTTCTGACTACACTTAGATTTTGGATTTTCTACCTAACACAGCATCATAGGGGCGTGGTTGTGCTTACGTGCCTCCCACTACAACAATTTCCACTAACTGTCCTCAAGTATTCTCAGATTTGGCAACTGTCTGATCGCTTGTGGGATGGAAATAATCTGATCCCCTTCGATGTCAAGGTATCTCAGGTTGAACAGTTGTCCGAGCGATTCTGGAATGGAGGTAATCGGATTACTTCCAATGCTAAGCTCTGTCAGATTCGACAGTTGCCCAAGCGCCTCTGGGATGGAGGTAATCTGATTATCAGAAAGGTAAAGCAGTTGCAGATTATACAGTTGCCCAAACGCTTCTGGTATGGAGGTGATCTGATTACCAAAAAGAATAAGGTCTGTCAAATTCGACAGTTGTCCAAGCGTCTCTGGAATGGTTCTAATTTGATTATCGTTGAGATCAAGCTTTCTCAGATTGAATAGTTGCCCAAGCGCCTCTGGTATGGAGGTGATCTGATTACTGTCGAGGTGAAGCTCTGTCAGGTTTGATAGTTGCCCGATCGTTTCAGGTATAGAGGTAATGCGATTTCCTCTGAGGTTGAGTTCTGTCAGGTTTGACAGTTGCCCGACAGCTTCAGGGATGGAGGTAATGCGATTGTAGCTGAGGTCAAGCTTAGTCAGGCTTGACAGTTGCTCTATCTCTCCAGGGATGGAGGTAATGCGATTTGAATAGAAGTTCAGCTCTGTCAGATTTGATAGTTGCCCGATCGCTTCAGGGATGGAGGTAATGCGATTTGAACCGAGGTTAAGTATTTTTAAGTTGGTTAATTCAAGGACAGCATTAGGAAACTCAGTTAACCTATTTCCAACCTGTCTGTCTTCATCTTGGCCCAACAGCAAAGTTTCAAGTTTTATGCACTTGGCAATTTCTGGTGGCAACTTTTTCAACTTCAGCCCCGACAAATCCAGTTTTGTCGAATTCTCCTCAGATGCTTGATCGATTCTCTGCACTGCTTTCTCTCGCGTCATGTTCTTTGCCTCTCAGTGAAATTCATTTTAGTGTGACTATGATTTTAGTCTATCTCTCGTCTATCAAGTTCTTCTTTCCGCAGTAAAACTTAGCTAAAACTGTCCGAAATTTCGGACAGTTTTAGGGTAGTGGTATTTCGTAAATGACAGAGTAAAATACTCTATTTTGGAAGTCAGACTGGGTAAGACTCCTCGAAAGGTCGAT
Source organism: Microcoleus sp. FACHB-DQ6 (assembly GCA_014695175.1). GTDB lineage: Bacteria > Cyanobacteriota > Cyanobacteriia > Cyanobacteriales > Microcoleaceae > Microcoleus. The sequence continues at coordinate 7,011 of JACJNV010000302.1, forward strand.
TATTCTTCATCCTTTACGAAAAGACACTACCCGTACTCCTACGCGATATTTGATTTTTTGTAGATGTCTATTGACTACGATCGCAAATCGTCGATCAGTTTTTCTATAGCCATACTTTTTGTGGTTTCATCCGGTAGAAGATTAAACACTTTTTGTAAAAGTTCTGGAGACGCATTTTTAATAAACCAATCTTCACCCGGATTATCCCCAAGATTTAAAAAATACTTTAAACGTTCCTCTATAGCATCCTTATCTGGTTTATCCAGTTGTCCAACTCGCTTAAGCCAATCCCCTTGCGAATCTTTAAAACAGTTAGCATCAACAGTACATATCTGATGCACTAGAGCGAAGGAATTCTTAGAAAGACCATTTGTGCTTGTAGAATTAATCGGATATACAGTTGGCAAACCTTTATAGGTTTCTTGTGAAGTCAACGGAATCAGCGTCAAAGTTTGGATGTATTTAGAGTCATCTTGAAATTGGTCATTTGTCCAAACGATATAAGGATGCTCTCCCCGAAAAACCCGACTAAAATTAATTACCTGAGTGCAATAACTTGTCTTGCACTCAATCTCCTCTGGTTCATTTATCTCATAAATATGATGATGACCGAGTTTGCAACGAAGAGATACTCTATAGGGATTGATAAAATAAATCCAACCTTGACGCGGTTTTTGTCCAGCCACTCGCTCACTCCAATTCACTCATTAACTTTTCTCTTTCTTTGTACAGATTAAGTCTCACCTGTTCCTCTGGTTCGTGGCTATATCTAACCTCAAGCATGGGAGCAGTGTTATAGACATATTCTAGTAACTGATGCAGTTTATCCTCTCCTGCACCCGCCCATTCTCTCCTGATGTTGTCAAGCATGAGCTTCAGACCTAAAGGTAACTTTAAATCATCCACATTACCTGCTCTCTCACCAAGTCTGATGAATATACTCTCTCCCTGAGATTCTTGAAAAATCTCTTTGCCATTCATTTGATTTAAAGCAGCGTCTATGCCTTCATTCCAAGGCCCATAGTAATAATAACGCCAATCTAAATCAGTAAGCTGCTTGTCTGTCCATTTGACCGCATAAAGATCGGCTAAGTACAAAAACTTGATTAACTGCGTTTTTGTAATATAGCCTTTTGTTGCGTAGACAAAGTATTTGATCAGGTTTTCTAGCATGGCTTTCCTTCTTTTGATTTCAAAAAGCTCCCTAATTAATCTTATAATTTGTTCGCTCAATTTAACTTTATTCTATTATATCATCCAAAGGAAAGCTTGGCTATTAAACCACTAAAGAAATATCACAATTGAATTGCTAATCACTAATCGCCCCAAGGCAATTAGTGATTAGCAATCTTACCCAAATTATCACATTTTGCTGATAATTCTTTGCAGGATTTCCACGCCTGATACCGCTTGCCAGCCAAACAGCCCTAACAGCACAATATTCAGAAAGATGTGAGTGTTTCTCGCCCAATCATTGCCTTTTTGCATCAAAGGAGTCAGCGAGGCTGCGATCGCAATTATTGCCATCATTCCCAACCCTGCTAGCAAGTGCGGCCCGACAAATAGCTTGCCGTTGTTGATGTAGGTGACAGCCATCCCGACGATCGCAACTGTAACCATCAAGGCTAACAGCAAAGAACCCATCTGGTGGTGCTTGACGTTGAATTTGCCCTTAAGTAACTCTTTTTTGAGTTCGCCTTCCGCACTTCTGGTACGTCGGATTTGAATGCCCAGATACAAAGCATAAAATGAGATGACCAGCAGTACCCACATTAAAATTGGGTGGATGAATTGGCTCCAAACTTTCACTGACTGAGGAATTTCGAGATTCATAGTGTTCTGAGGATTAGCAAACATACTTCATAAAACTTAGCATACCAGTCAGTCCGTCTCGTGCGACGGTACAAATATACGGTATGAGAGACTATTATGCCTGCCACTAAACAAGACGCTGTATTGATTCAAGCCGCCAAGACTGGCAACATTATTCACGTCCAAGCTTTACTCGCTAAGGGAGTTGACGCTAACGCCAAAGACTCTGAGGGGACGACGGCTTTGATGTTTGCTGCCCAAAAGGGCTATACAGAAATCGTGCGTGCTCTACTAAACAATGACGCTAATGTCAACCAGGTGAGCAGGCGTTTTGGGCTAACGGCTTTGATGCTGGCGGCGGCTCACAAACAGGCTGACTCTGTGCGACTGTTGCTGGCTGCAGGTGCTGATGTTAATGCTAAAAATGATGATGGAAGTACGGCTTTGATGGCAGCTTCTCTGAAAGGTGATATCAATGTTGTCCGGCTTTTACTTGATGCTAATGCTGATGTAAATGTACAAGATAAAGATGGAGATTCTGCTCTGAAAATAGCTGCTTTATCGGGTCACGAAGCTGTTGTTAAAGCTTTAGTGGATGCGGGTGCTGTTGCTGACAATTCTATGCTGTTTTTAGGTGTCCGTCAAGGAAGCGCTGAAATTGTGCGAATTTTGCTCAATAGTGGGGCGGATGCTAATGTTAAAAATCTAGAGAGCAAAACTGCTTTAATGCTGGCTGCGACGGCGGGAAATTTGGCTGTTGTCAAGGCGCTGTTGGCTGCTGGTGCTGATGTCGAAATTCGCGACAAAGAGGGCGAAACTGCTTTAACTTTGGCTGCGGATTCCGGCAATACTGATGTGGTGCAAACTTTGCTTGGTGCGGGTGCTGATGCGAATGTGAAAAATGGAGATGGGGGCACGGCTTTGATGGCCGCTGCTGCTGGGGGAAATGCGGCGATCGCCCATATCTTACTCGATGCTGGCGCCGATATCAACGCTAAGGATAAAGATGATGAAACTGCTTTGAATTTTGCCGTGGTTGAGGGCTGTGAAGATGTCGTGGAATTGCTCTTAAACCGAGGTGCTAGTGTCGGTTCGAGAAATCGGTTGGGCGATACGCCTTTACTGGTGGCGGCTGTTCACGGCCATAGTGCGATCGTATCGGCTTTGCTGCAAAAAGTAAACTCAAATCGGGATGAATTTCTGAATGCTAAAAACTTTGGCGAGACGGCTTTGACGCTGGCTGCGTTTCACGGACATACCGAGACTGTGAAGGCTTTGCTTGACGGCGGTGCCGATCCCAATGTCCCGGCGGATTTGGGGAAAACGGCTTTAATGAAAGCGTGCGATCGGGGTTATATTGCGATCGTCCAATTATTAGTCGAAAAAGGTGCGGATGTCAACTTGCTGGATGATTCGGGCGCAACCGCTTTAATGTGGGCAGCACATCGGGGCTATCCTGATGCAGTAAAGATTTTAATTGATGCTGGTGCAGAACTAAACCACAAAAATCCGGGAAATTATACAGCTTTAATGCTGGCTGAGTTTAAGGGTTCTTCTAATGTGGTGAAATTGCTCAAAAGTGCTGGAGCACTGGAGTAAGAATGAAAGAGTTTTGAGTAAGGTAATTCTGTCATTCTGAGGGTAGGCTTTGGGAAGTAAAGAAGCTCACATATCGAAACTTACGCATTGTAACGGTGTGGCAATAATTTGAGATTCTTCGCTTCACTCAGAATGACAAAATTAGGTGATTAGTGCGGCCCGGACAATGAATTAACCTCAATTTGCTTTGCGTACCCAGCCGTTAATAGTAAAGCGGCTATCAGCAAAAGCTTTTGAGGGACAGCTAACTCGCAAAACTTCGTGCATATAGCGACTTAGAAAAAATACGATGCTATTATTGCGCGGTTCAACAGTTCTAAATGTCTTGTCTGCAACATAAAAATTGTTCTCGATCTTGCTGTCATAAATCTGCAATTCGCCACCTGAAAAAGCCTTGGGTTCTCGATAGAAATAGTAAACGTAAGTAAAAAATCGGCTGGCGGTATCTGGCGAGCCACTGTCGTTGTGAAGTTTATAAAAGTTGTTGTCATTGTGCATGGTTAGCTGAGCTTCTATCTCACCCAGGGGAAATGACGGAATATTTAAACTTTTCAGCACGTCTGGGAGAATTGCTTTGATGCGATTAACCATCAGTTCCGAAAATTCGGGGAACGAGTGGAGTACCATCGAACGGCGGTAATCTTCGGCATTAGTTGAGGTGCTGGTACTCACAAATTCTGATTCTTTTGCTAAGACATATTTGATGAGTTTATTCTTTTCTGCAGGTGTCAAAAAGTTGTCTATTTGGGCGTAGCGAGATATTAAATCGTCATTTACAGGCGGCGCAGGGGCAGGAATTTCTGCAGCGGGAATTTCTACGGGAGTTGCAAGCTGCTGCGGTTGCAGTTCCTGCAAGTAAATTGGGGGTTCTGTGACTAATCCGACTAGGTTTTCGCCGGGAAAAGAAAGGGCGGAACGGCCTCCGTCTATAGGGATTTGAAATAAGGTGGAAAAACCGGGTGTTTGTTGGGTGCGATCGACTAATGTTTTGACAAGGCTGTGCAATAATGGTGTATCAGATTTGAGCGTGACGGTGCATTGATGTCCGCCAGTGAGCAGGATTTTGACTTTTACATCTTGGGGTTTAACTTGCTGTTGAGTGTAAGTCATAATTTTTTAAGGACGCAAGTGGGAACTTGGTAGGAACACAATTCGGGAGGGATACAACACTGTTCATTAGTGTCATAGTCTTCCCGATCCCCCCTAACCCTCCTTAAGTAGGGGAGGGCAAGAGTGTCAAAGTCCCCCTTCTTAAGGGGGATGTAGGGGGATCGAGACTCGGCTATCAACGAGATTTGTCAAGCTTTTTAGTCTTAAGTTGACATCACTGAACACTGTTTTGTCCCTACAATATGGTAAAGAATTAAGAATTGCTAGGTATGATTCCTAATGCAAGAAGTGGCGGATATCGGTGAAAACCATTGTGATCCCGAGTTGGTTGGCGGCTTGAATGGAATCTTGATCGCGCATACTTCCTCCCGGTTGGACGATCGCAATTATGCCCGCCTCAGCCGCAGTTTTGACTGAATCGTCGAAGGGGAAGAAACCGTCACTGGCCAAAATCGCTCCTTTGCTCTTTTCTCCTGCTTGTTCCAATGCTAGTTTAACCGATCCCACGCGATTCATTTGTCCGGCGCCGACACCGATTGTAGTGCGATCGCGCGTCACAACGATCGCATTTGATTTGACGTGTTTCGCTACTTTCCAAGCAAACAGCAATTCTTCCAACTCTGCCGCCGTCGGCTGTTTCTCGGTAACAATCCGCCATTTGCTAGTTTCTTCTACTATATTATCTGAGTCTTGCACCAGCAAACCGCCTGCAATAACTTTAACAGTTTGTGGCGGCCCTTGAGTCAAATCGGGCAAAATTAATACTCGCACTTTCGCCTTTTTTTTGATAATTTCTTCTGCTTCTGGTTCGCACCCCGGCGCGACGATACACTCTAAAAATGTTTGAGTTAACGCTGTTGCGGTAGCAGCATCAATCGGGCGGTTGAGGGCGACTATTCCGCCGAAAGCTGAGACTGAATCGGTGTCGAAGGCTTTTTGATAAGCTTCAGAAATAGTTGTTCCCAAGGCTGTGCCGCAAGGATTTGTATGCTTCAGAATAGCGGCGGCGGGTGTGTCGGGGAATTCTACGATCAGCCGCCTTGCTGCTTCTAAATCTACTAAATTATTGTAGCTTAATTCTTTGCCTTGCAGGATGGTGCTAGTCGTCCAGCCTGTCGGTGTACTTCCGCTTTGATACCAGGTGGCGGCTTGATGGGGATTTTCGCCGTAGCGGAGAGTTTGCAACTCTTTTCCTGATAAATTAAACTCCTGTGGTAGCGAAGATTTTTCAGCGGATTGGCTGCTGCTGAGATAAGTTGCGATCGCGCGATCGTAGTTTGCTGTATGTTTGAAGGTTTCTAGCGCACATCTTTGCCGAAACTCTAAGGATGCTTCGCCGCCATTTTCCCGCAGTTCTTTTAAATAAGTATTGTACTGTTCGGGGTCGCACAAAACTGTTAGGTGAGCGTGGTTTTTTGCTGATGCTCTCAGCATCGCCGGCCCGCCGATATCTATCTGCTCAATTGCGTCTGCTAGAGTAACTCCAGGCTTAGAAATTGTCTCTTCAAATGGATACAAATTGACTACAACTAGATCGATCGCCCGAATTTGATTTGCTGTTAAATCTGCGAGGTCTTCCGGTACATCGCGGCGTGCTAAAATGCCACCGTGGATTCGTGGGTGAAGTGTTTTGACTCGCCCTCCCAAAATTTCGGGCGAACCCGTATATTCCGCAACTTTGGTCACTGGGATGCCTGCTTCTTTGAGGGCCGTTGCTGTCCCGCCACTACTAATTATGTCAAATTCAAATTCTTCTACTAGACTGCGCGCTAAGTCGATTAGTCCGGTTTTATTGGATGTGCTCAGAAGTGCTAGACGTGCCATTGGTTTGAAGTTGCGATCGCAAAAATAGATAGGTTATATTCTATATCACATCTGCCTGCAGGAAGATGATTTGGTAATGGCTAATTATGATTATTTTTGAACATTTAAGGATGAGTCCGCTTATTTACCATATATTCTTTGGAAAAATTATATAATATTTTATACTGACCAGTGGCTTCTAAATATTTAGGACTTTTGCGTGGAACTGATTATTTTGTGAGTGCGAGGGGGATTGAAGCCATATCCAGCTTGCACAGTTCGTGTCGCTACGTAAGTGTCAATGTTGTTGAAATTACTTAATAAAACTTAATTGATAATTCTATGGCGATCGCTGTTGAATTTTAACGATGTTTTATGATGAATTCTAAAAGTCATGTGCTAGCATCGGGTGTAAATTGCTCTCACCCTAAATTTCCCGGAAAATTGGGCGATCGCAATACCTAAATCTAAAAAATAACTTGGTAGGGTAGAAATATGTTTTTTCAAGAAGCCGATCCAGAAAATAAGGTCAGTAATATTAGCAGGAATCATAAAAAAACTGCTCACAATATGATTCACAGAACCGACTACCAACAGATTCCCAAAAAAAGAGCCGAGAATTCGACAGATGCCAACATTTCCGAAGCTTATAGTCTTAGTCTGTGCGAACTGCAGCAGATGGAGCGAGCAATGGAACAGCTAAAGCAGGATTTGAAAGCTAGCGAATCTCGGTTTCGGAATGCGATCGAAAAAAATGCCGACGGCATCGCAATCGTTAACAAGCGAGGACTTGTCTGTTTTGCCAACCCGTCAGCAGAAGCGCTGTTTAACTGCACGGCAGAGGAACTTCTAGGTCAAGCATTTTTTGGCAATTTAGTAGTAGAAGTTTCAGCTTGCGACCTTGAGATGGCGACGGATATTATTCCCCAAGTTGGAAAAACAGAAGCGCCAGGAACTCGCGTCGTGCAAACAGAAGTGGAAGCTATTCGCAAGCAAAAAGCAAATGCTGTAGTAGAAATGCGGGTGGTGGAAACGGAATGGGATGGAGAAATGGCTTATTTAGCTACGCTACGGGATATTACCGATCGCAAGCGCGCAGAAGAAATGCTTTGGTTGTACGATCGAGCTATAGCAGCTAGTAGCACCGGATTTACGATTTATGACGCCACTGACCCCGAACATCCAATTATTTATTGCAATCCTGCATTTGAAAGCATGACAGGTTATCGGAGGCAGGAAATTATCGGCAAAAACTGCCGATTTTTGCACGGAAGCGATACCGACCCGGCGGCAGTAGAAATAATTCGCCAAGCCTTGCAAACAGAAAGCGAATGCAAGGTCATATTAAAGAATTATCGCAAAGACGGAACCGCTTTCTGGAATTGTTTTTCAATATCTCCCGTGCGCGATCGACTGGGCAAATTAACTCATTTTATTGGCGTACAGAGAGACATCACTGAGCGCAAACAAGCTGAAGAAGCCTTGCATATTTCCGAAGCACAAAGCAGAGAACAAGCCGCTCAACTAGCAGCCACACTTAACCAGCTCAAAGCCACTAATTCCCAATTAGTTCAAAGCGAAAAAATGTCTAGTTTGGGCTTGCTACTTGCCGGCGTCGCTCACGAAATTAACAACCCAGTCAGCTTCATTTACGGCAACCTCACTCATCTCACAAATTATACTCAAGACTTGTTTCACCACCTCGAACTTTACCAAAAACATTATCCCGATCCAGTCGCGGAAATTCAACAGGAAAGAGAAGAAAATGAACTCGATTTTTTAGCTGAAGATTTACCTAAAATACTGTCTTCAATGAGCGTTGGTGTCGAGCGGATTTGCCAGATTGTGCAGTCGCTGCGGAACTTTTCGCGGCATGACGATTCACAGATGAAACCCGTTAACCTCCACGAAGGAATTGACAGCACGCTGTTAATTCTCAATCACCGTTTGAAAGGGAACGCAGAAAAGCCGCCCATTCAAATTGTAAAACAATACGGAGAATTGCCGACTGTTGAGTGTTTTGCTGGGCCGATAAATCAAGTTTTTATGAATATTCTCAGCAATGCGATCGATGCTTTAGAAGATGCCAAGAGTAGGCAAAATTGTCAAAAAATGCTAGAAAATCCCAGCCAGATTAGGATTGGTACGGAAGTGGTCGGCAATTTTGTAGAAATTAAAATTGCCGACAACGGCCCGGGAATAACTGAGCAAGTCAAACAGCAGATATTCGATACATTTTTTACTACCAAGCCCATTGGTAAAGGCACGGGAATGGGATTGTCAATTAGCTATCAAATTATTGTAGAAAGACACAAAGGGGAATTATATTGTACTTCGGAATTGGGCAAGGGCACGGAATTTACTATCAAAATTCCGATCGCACCTTAGTGCGGAATGTGCAATCTGCACCTTACCAACTTGATAGGCAAACAAGCGAGCGGGACGCTCGCACTCCTAAAAAACGAGAAAAATCGTTTTTTCTCGTTACCCGACTCTGGCTGGGAACGCATACTTAGAGGCTTTGCCTCCCCATTGTAGAGAGAATTATCAGGTGCTTTTCTGCTCACCCTACCCGCCTAAATAACTAATTAAAAAACCTCTGCACCCTCCAACTTCTTAAAAGTTTCAACCTTAGCCCTCGCCGCTTCCCCGCAAGTCTTCGGCGTCGGAAACATCTTCCCAGGATTCGCCAAACCTTTCGGATTAAACACCTGACGCACCCACTGCATCGTCTCCAAATCTACCTCCGAAAACATATCGGGCATAAAACACTTCTTATCAGCACCGATGCCGTGTTCCCCCGAAAGACTTCCCCCAACTTTCACGCACAGGCTGAGAATTTCTCCGCCCAATTCTTCCACCTTTTCCAGCGCACCTTTTACCGAGTTATCGTACAGAATCAGCGGGTGTAAATTCCCGTCTCCCGCGTGAAATACATTGGCAATTCGATAACCGTATTTCTCGCTCAAGCCCTCAATCTCTTTCAAAACATAAGCCATTTGCGTTCGCGGAATTACGCCATCTTGCACGTAATAATCCGGGCTGAGATGACCCGCCGCCGCAAAAGCAGCTTTCCGCCCTTTCCAAATTTTTAGCCGCGTTTCCGGGTCGCTTGCCGTGGTGATATTTCGTGCTCCATTATGCTTACAAATATCGGCAATTCGCTGTTTGTTTGTGGCAACTTCCACTTCTAAACCGTCGATTTCTACGAGGAGAATTGCCGCCGCATCGCGGGGATAACATCCAGTTGCCACCACATCTTCCACAGCATTGATGCTGATGTTGTCCATAATTTCCATGCCGCCGGGAATAATGCCAGCGCTGATAATATCGGAAACCGATTCGCCCGCTGCTTCTATACTGGAAAAATCCGCTAGGAGAACGCAAATCGATTCCGGCGCTTTGAGAATTCGCAGAGTAACTTCTGTGGCGATTCCTAAAGTGCCTTCGGAACCGACAAATACACCAGTTAAATCGTAACCGGGCATTTCTGGAATTTCGCCACCGACATCAACAATTGAACCGTCGGGAACTACCAATTTTAACCCTAAAACGTGATTCGTTGTGACTCCGTATTTGAGGCAGTGAACCCCGCCAGAATTTTCCGCAACGTTGCCACCAATCGAACAAACAATTTGGCTGGAAGGATCTGGCGCGTAGTAGAAACCGGCGCCGCTAACTGCTTGCGTTACCCAGTTATTAATTACTCCCGGTTGCACGACTACTTGCTGATTTTCTAAGTCTACTTTCAGGATTTTTCGCATCAGGGCAGTGACAATCAGCACGCAGTTTTCTACAGGCAAAGCGCCGCCGGAAAGGCCGGTGCCTGCCCCTCTAGCAACCCAGGGAATTGAGTTGCGATCGCATATTTTGACCAATTGCGCCACTTCCTCGGTAGTTCGAGGCAATACCACCATGGCGGGGCGCTGGCGGTAGCTGGCGAGTCCGTCGCACTCGTAGACAATCAATTCTTCGCGGCGCTGCACCACCCCATTTTTGCCGACTACAGCCTCGAATTCTTTAATAACGGGTTTCCAGTTGCGTTCTGTTTCTACGGCTATCATTAGTGAATTTAAAATTGGGGATCTCTAAATAATATTGTTGCAAATTTTACTATTTTTGTGCAATTATTTTTCTAAGGGTTGCAATATTGACACAAGGAAGGATCGGCAGTCTCTCGACCGTCGGGAAATAGTTTTTCTTTAGTATAACCGCACTTTTTGCATTTATAGATTGCCGATCGCACTAGCTGAGTCGGAAAATAGCAAAGTCCGCAGGGCAATCCGATTTTCGTCTCAGCAATATCGAATCCCGGCCAACCGCACTCCGGGCAGAATTGCTTAAATTTTTTAACTAAATCGAGAGTTGCATTTTCGATGTTTTTCATCCGAGTTGGATTGTACATCGCCCGCATATCTGTTTCGATGTGAACTCGGCCGGTTGACGATTTTTTTAAGCCTGCTGTCACAGCGTCAAAAAGTTGTTTTTCTGTCCTAATGCCCTTGACAATTTCGCCGTTACCAAGTGCAGGGTCGCCAACTATAACCACCAGTCCATGTTCGGGAAAGCCAGCTTTTTTAGCAAAATCATCTGCTTCTTCTATACTGGAAACTAACTGGTGACTGTAGTTAGTTTCAACCGAGAAAGAGTCGCCGATGAGTTCTAGATTGTTGGCTCGATCTAATAAAATTACTATTTCTCTATTAGCTGGCAGATACGGCATCATTGGGTGAGGGCCGAAAGTACCTTCGCTGGCAAAGGCAAGAGTTTCGCCCGAAATTTCTAGAGCTTTTTGTGCTTTCTGGCGAGCCGCTTCTATTTGTGTTCCTAAGCGTTTAACTTCTCTGGTGAAGGTGCCGAATGCGTCAGTGTCAAGCTCCGCAGGTACTAGGATATTTACACCCAATTCTCGTTCCAGAATGGGAGCCATTACCCGTTCTTTTTGGTGCATGGTAGCAAGAACTGCGGTGCGATCGCTCAATAATTGATGGGGATTCACAGGCTCAGAAATATTAGACATACAGCAACATTATTTCATAACAGAAGGCTGAAATACACCCTTTGACCTAAGCTATCAATTCACCACTCAATCGTCAATCTTAAAAGCGATCGCTAGTTGCCCCCAGTCACTCCCCCAACTTGACCTCTGAGTACAAAAATTACTCCTGTCATAATTAGCGCCACGCCTACCAACCGCAGCGGTGGCAAAGGCTCGTGAAATATCAGTTTGCCACCTAAAACAGTAAACAGGTAACTAATTGACAGTAAGGGCGAGACTATGCTAAGGTTGGCCCGCGACAAAACTACAATAAAGCCGATCGAAGAAATTGCATACAAAGAAAGACCGCCTACTATCAACGGCTGAGTAGCCATTGCTATAATTTTTTCCATTAAATTAGCAGGGCCAATGGGCCCTAATATTTTAGCTCCTGCCTTCAGACTGAATTGACCGGCGACGCCGCACAATATTGCAGCCAGCAAAACTAGAAAAACGCTTCTATTCATTAGTTCACCAACTTATACTACAGCGCGCCAGTGGCCGATACAAAAAGTACCATTAACAATGCTAATTAAGTTTTATTGAGTTGTGTTCTAGATCAATATTTTAAACATAGATACTGGAAATGCAACTATTGTCGATCGCCAGCAACAGCGGAATAAACATATGGCAGAGCAAAGCAACACCCGCCGGGAATAAACTCTCGAACTTTCGATACTCATGCCCTACCTCAACGAGGCAGAAACTTTAGGAATCTGCATCGAGAAGGCACAGAAGTCTCTGCGCGAACTTGATATTGCCGGCGAGGTCATCATAGCAGACAACTGCAGCACTGACGGTTCTCAAGATATCGCCACCAGAATGGGAACCCGAGTCGTACCGATAGTGGCCAAAGGCTATGGCAGCGCCCTCATGGGAGGCATCCTCGCAGCGCGCGGAGTTTATATTATCATGGGCGACGCTGACGACAGCTACAATTTTTCCAACCTCGGCAAGGCTGGTAGAAGTGCTAGTTCCTCCCCTGCGACAGGGAAACACGATCTTGGCTCAAGAATATCGTGAAATATTGCTCAATCAAGAAAGTTTAACTGTTGTTGAATTAACTCCAGATATTGCTGAAACAGCGGCCCAACTTAGAGCAACTTACAATTTGCGATCGCCCGATTCTATTCAAATGGCTACAGCTATCTGTGAGGGTGCTTCGTTTTTCTTGACAAATGATGCGCGGTTGCCTTCTTTGCCGGGGTTAACGGTTTTAGCGTTGGAAAATTTGAGAAATTGAGGGATTATTTTTGGATGGGAAGAGAGGGGCGATCGCACTTTGGGAATAAAAGGGCGATCGCGCTTTGGGGAAAATAAGGGCGATCGCACGTTGGGAAGAAAAGGACGATCGCCCTTCGAGAATACTCCCAAAAGTTCGATCGACCCAAAGCGGAGGAGAGGCTTCCTACTCATTTGCCTCCCATCCTGACTTTGGGCGATCGAAGCGATCGGGGAAGCGAGCGCTAGCTTAAGTAACTCGATCTCAAAATCGCTTGACAGTATCAAATAGCTTGATATACTATAAGGTATGAGATGAACATCATGTGACAGGAGAGTATGAAAAACAATCAAGATAGCATTTTTGATTTGTCGCCAAAAGAAGAAGCTGTAGTCACATCAGTCTTTCACCGCGAACGTTACGGCTTGGAGATTATTGAGGCGGTGAAGGAGGCGAGTGGCGGGAAAATTAAACTCGGCTTTGGTTCCCTGTACCCAACCCTCCACAAGCTAGAGGAGAAAGGCTATTTAGAAGCACGCTGGGGCGATGACAAACCGGAAGAAAGAGGTAATGCACGGCGTAGGTACTACAGGATTACAGGGTTAGGTGTGAAAGTTCTGGCACAAAAAAAGCGATTCCTCGATGATTTGGCAGAATGGGAACCAGCGTGGGGAGGGGTATAAAATGTGGTTAAACCAAGACATAAGAAAATGGGTGTTGCCTATAATCGGCAGCATAGGTATCATCTCAATAATTTGCTTCATTATTATTGGTGATGTGCTGGGTATTGCCTGCCTTTTCTCTAACCCTACTCTAACAAAAACCCTATTTGGCATTTTTCTGTTTTGTCCTGCCACTGCCATACTGCTCGTGGCCCTTTTATTTGTGGTTTGGGGGGGTTATGCGTGCATAAGTGATTCTGGTGACGGTCGCAAGTATTCCAAAGGTCTAAAAACCTTGAAAACTGGAATGATTTCCAGTTTTTTATCTGGTACATTCATTCTGGTGACTGATGTTATTTTCCTCAAAGTTCCCTTTGGCATCCATCTGTTGTTTAGTTACTGCTTCTTGCTGCTTTTGCTATTTGCACCGCAAGTTTACAGAGCATGGTCAGCCATACCAGAGGAAGATAAGAATACCCGGTTCATTGCATTGTTTATTCCATTGCTGGAGCATATCATCCCGAAACAAGATCATGAAGAGTGGATGGGTCTGTTGAAAATGCAGCACGATCAATTAATCGAAGAAGGCCACCATCTCATCTTAGTAGATTTAGAAACCTTAAAAAGTGGTTTAGGTTTAATAGGAGGTTCACTCTGGTTGAAAGCCGATAAGTTCGTTTCACGATGGATGACCAGAGCAAAAAAGGTTTTCTTGGGATAGACGCTACAGCTAACAAGCAACGGTGGAAATTCCAGAAAAAAGGCACCGCTAACTAACCTGGTGCCTGCATTCAATAAAACACACGCTGATTATAACATATGCGACAGCTCAAACGTTCTCATGGTGTCAGAGTTCCCAACTCTCAACGCCGTCAGTTTTTTGCTACCCAAGTTTTACTGGTCAAGATAGCAGTTATCTGCTTTGCAGGTGTTGTGACGATTTACTATCAGCAAAATTTAATAGTTGGGACATTCGCGTCAATGGTTGCAGGGTGTACTGTAGAAATAATTGACGCTTGCTGTGAAAAAAACAGCGCTCAAAAACCGAAATAAATGTCAAGAGGGTGAGGTAATTTCGCGCCAAGATAACACCACCTTTACCCCAAAACCATCCCAAAAATGTAAGGACACAGCATTGCTGTGTCCCTACAGATTAAAGATGATTGTCCGAAATTGGGATGTTTATTCTACCCCCTCAATCCGGTCTTCCACCTCCTGATAAAGTTCACGCAAACGATCCAAATTGTTCTCCGAAGTCTCCCAATAACCCCGGCCATTCACCTCAAGCAAAGTGCTGACAATCTTGCGGAAAGAATGAGGATTTAAGTTAAGCAAACGCTTCTGCATCTCCTCATCTTGGATAAACGTAGTGTTGACATCCTCATACACCCAATTATCCACAGCGCCCGCCGTCGCACTCCATCCAGTCGTATTCACCAGACGCTTAGAAATCTCCCGCACGCCTTCATAACCGTGCGACAACATCCCCTCATACCACTTCGGATTCAGCAGCTTAGTCCGCGAATCTAAACGCACCGTTTCTGATAGCGTCCGCACCTGCGCGTTGGCTGTGGTTGTATCAGCAACGAAGGATGCCGGTTGCTTCCCGTCGCCCCGCAAACTGCCGATCAATTTAGTCGGATCGGAGTCGAAATAGTGCGACACGTCGGTTAGGGAAATCTCGGCAGAATCCAAGTTCTGGAAGGTGACTTCCGCAGTTTTCAAGGATGATTCAAAAATCTTCCGGTCTTGTTCCATTGTGCCGGGATTGTCGGAAGAAAAGGCAAAGGATTTGCGAGTTAAGTACATTTCCTGCAACTCTGCTTCGCTTTCCCAAGTGCTGTTTTCCACCGCCAAGTTGACGTTAGATGAATAGGAACCAGAGGCATTGGAAAATACCCGGGTTGCTGCTTGTCGCAGGTTGATTCCCATTTCTTCCGCTTGCTTCAGGGCGTGTTTGCGGACGAAGTTCATCTCTAAGGGTTCGTCGGCTTCCGCTGCCATTTTCACGGCTTTATCTAACAAATTCATTTGGTTGATGAACAAGTCGCGGAATACGCCGGAACAGTTAATTACTACGTCTATCCGAGGGCGTCCCAACTCTTCTAAAGAAAGCAATTCGAGTTTGTTTACCCGGCCCAATGCGTCGGGAACTGGTTTCACTCCCACCATCCACATTACTTGGGCGAGAGATTCGCCGTAAGTCTTGATGTTGTCGGTTCCCCACAACACAACGGCGATCGTTTCTGGGTAATTTCCGCCGTTATCAACGCGCTGTCTTTCTAATAGCCGATCGACTACAAGCTTAGCAGACTTAACCGCCCCCGTTGTAGGGATTGACTGCGGGTCCAAAGCGTGCATATTCTTGCCCGTCGGCAAAACATCCGGGTTGCGAATCGGATCGCCACCGGGGCCAGGCAGAACATACTCGCCTTCTAACGCGCGCAACAAAGCGCCTAATTCGTTGTCGGCACAAACTTGCTGCAAGCAGAATTCCAGATACTCAAACAGCGGTTTAATCGGTTCTGGATCGATTTTTTTGTAACCGGCGGCGTGCAAAGCTTCAAGCCAAGGTGTTTTCTTGCCCATGTTGAAGAAATTCAACTTAGAAACAAGGGAAACTCTGCCCTCAGCATCGGTTTGTTCCTTCACCAAAGCGCCAACGGCATCCCGACAGGCCAAGGTGATGTTTTGCAGCAATTCGACATCAGTTAAAATGCCTTTGTCGCTATTGCTGTAAACTTCGCCGATATCGCGTCCGAGACTGTTAGCAATAATCCGTGGCAAGCTGATCAGCCCGTCTTCTTCGCGGTCTAAATTGGCGATATTTACCAAAGTTGCGATCGCCTCTTCCGCAGTCGGCGGCTTACCGATAACGTGCAAACCGCAAGGTAACAACCGCGACTCAATTTCCATCAACTTGCGGTAAACCAAGCCAACTAAATTGTCGCGTTCCTCCGAAGTCATTCCCGCAGCAACCCCTCTTTCTTGTTCCGGAGGTAGGGCGATATCCTTGTCCAAATTTACCAAACGGCATTTTTCGACTATCGCATCAACAATCGGCACACCGCGCCCAGTCTCTTTCAAAGTTTGATAAGAAGCAATTAACTCGCTGAGTTCCTGCAAACCTTTGTACAAACCAGCATTTTCAGCCGGAGGAGTCAGATAGCTGATTGTTTCAGCATAACTGCGGCGCTTGGCAATTGTTGCCTCGCTGGGATTGTTGGCGGCGTAATAATAGAGGTTAGGAATTTTGCCGATCAAACTGTCGGGATAACATTCCCCAGACATTCCCATCTGCTTACCGGGCATGAATTCTAGCGAACCGTGAGTGCCAAAGTGCAGCACCGCATCCGCACCCCAAATGCGCTCCAAATATGTGTAGTAAGCAGCAAAACCGTGGTGCGGGCTGGCGGAACGAGAGAATAACAACCGCATCGGATCGCCTTCGTATCCAAAAGTAGGTTGTACTCCGATAAACACATTGCCGAAATGTTTGCCGAAAATCAGCAAATTTTGTCCGTCGCTGTTCAAATGTCCTGGAGGCGGGCCCCAATTTTCTTGCAAGCGTTCCGAGTAAGGAGTGAATTCTTCGTATTCAGCTACGGACATCCGGTAAGCAACATTTAATTCCGGGCTTTGGTATTGGGCTGTTGCGTCGTGGATAACTTCTTGCATCAGTTTTTCGGCGGAATCCGGCAATTCTGGCAAGTCGTAACCGTTGCCTTTTAAGGCTTTCAATACTTGGTAAATCGAGCCGAAAACGTCCAAATAAGCGGCAGTTCCGACGTTGCCTTTGTCCGGCGGGAAACTGAAAACTGTGATCGCAACTTTTTTATCTAATTTTGGTTTGCGGCGCAGCATTGCCCATTTCATGGCGCGCTGGGAAATTGCTTCGATCCGGTCTTGTAGGGCGATCGCCTTGCCAGTTGCGCCATCACGTCCCGACAAAATAATCGGTTCGATCGCGCCATCCAACTCAGGAATGGCAATTTGCAAAGCAACTTGAATCGGGTGCAAGCCTAAATCACTATTTTCCCACTCTTCCGTCGTTTGGAAAACCAGCGGCAAAGCCACCATGTAAGGGCAATTTAATTTTTTCAAAGTCTCGATCGCCTTCGGGTGATCTTGTTTCGCCGGGCCGCCCACCAGCGCAAAACCAGTCAGAGAAACCACCGCATCAACGATCGGCAGCGGCGCAACACCTTTGGTCCCAACTTCCAAGAAGAAAGTTTCGACTGGTTTCGAGAAGTCCAAACCGCCGGCAAAAATCGGCACCACCCGCGCCCCCATTGCCTCCAATTCCTGCACCATTGCTACATAGTGCGCGTCATCTCCGGTGACTAAGTGAGTCCGCTGCAACACCAAGCCGATGCAAGGCGCGAGGGGGTCTTTGAGGTCAGCAGAAATATCTTTGCGGGCGTTGTACCAGGTGAGATATGCTTTTACATCCTCAAACATCGACGGTGCCAAAGGATGCCAAATTCCCATATCCGGGTAGACAACGGGCTCTTGAAAAGTTAGCTGGTCCTGGCCTTTGAATACATATTTATTTGACAGCATCAGCAAGAAGTTTTCCAAGTTTTCTTGGGAACCGCCCAGCCAATACTGGAAACTCAGCATGAAGTTGCGGGCATCTTGGGCTTTGTCGATGGGCAAATATTTCAGCACTTTCGGCAAAGTTTGCAGCAGTTTCAGCATTCCGTCTTGGAAGGAACTCCCGGATTTTTCCTTCCGTTTTTTCATGAATTCGCCGATCGCACTTTTGCTTTGTCCCAACTGTGCCATCGAGAAACTGCCCATTTTATTTAGCCGCATCACCCCTGGCATCGACGGGAAGACGACGGCGACATCCAAGCTGTCGCGCAGCGGTTCCACCGCCGCTACCACTTTTTCGGCCAAATCTTCGATGAAAATTAGAGAAGCAATAAATACATTGGCATCCGCCACATCCCGCTTGAAGGCCTCGTAATTTTCCGGGCTGCGGAGTTCCTCGATCAGGTAGCCGCTGATTTCTATTGCCAAATTCGGATTTTTCTTGTTTATCGATCGAACCGCTGCCGACAGGGCGCTTTGATACTGCGGTTCCAGTACGACATAGACCACCTTCATGAGCGATCGCCCCTGCAAGTTTTCCGGCACGACGTGGCGAATGGTGGGCTTGACGTGAGTGAACATCCGGTTAGGCTCCTTTAAGATGCTGTTTTCGGGAATGGGAATTTTTTTATCCCATAAGCATTTTTACCAGAAAACGCTTGCCATTAGGCGATTTGAGCCTGCACATGACACAATTCGACAAATTTATGGCAACTTTTCGTTACATTTTTTTATAAATTCCTTGAGCAAATACTCCATATTTTATTTACAAAAATTTACTTGACAAAAAATCAATTATATGTAATACAGGAAGGGGTTGGATAAAAATAATTAAAAATTAACCCACGATTGAGAAAGAAATCCTGAAAAAAGTTTCAAGTTTTGTAGAAGTGCTCAAACTTGCGATCGAGCAATTAACTGAGGGGAAAAAGGCATAATTTCTGAAAGCCGAATGTAGCCTTCGGATAATTGCTGCGTCATCAAGATTGATATTTTAGCAGGAATTTAAAACCATTTCATAACGTCTGTTTTGTCTAAATTCCTGATTGGCGATCGAGTTCATGGAAAGCTAATTGCTATAAACTCTCAAACTCATCAAAACCTTAGGGGGAAAACATGGCTAACTACGCAATTTTCGACGAACAATTCTACCTCGCCTCATATCCTTGGGTCAAACCAGCCATTGACGCAAGAGTCATCTCATCTGGAAGAGAACACTTTGAAAAATTCGGGCGAGAAGGCGGTCTAACTAAAGTATCGCGTTATTTTGACGAAAATGCTTACCTTGCTGGGAATCCAGATCTCGCACCTTTCGTCCGCACAGTCAACCCAAACGCGCCTTTTGCGACCGGCCTCGATCACTTTATCCAGTTCGGTTACGATGAAGGACAGCGCCGCACCCAAGTATCACCTGAGTACAGCGAAGATTTTTATTTAAAAAATAACTCAGATCTGGTACAGTTTGTAGGCCCCAATGCACCTTTCAAATCAGGATACCAGCATTTCATTCAATTCGGGGCCAAAGAAGGTCGGTTTGGGACTTCATTTTTTGAACCGGAATACTTAAAAGAAAACCCGGACATTGTGCCGTTTGTCAACTCTGGAACCTTGAAAACTGGTCGGGAACACTACTTCAATTTCGGCAAAAACGAGCCAAGCCGCGACGCAACTTTTGTTGGTAGCCGCAGCAACGATATTCTCACTGGTGTTGGTGTGGGGAATACCGAACTGATTGGAGTGGAAGTAGGTATCGATCCCAGCCGCAACCGCCAGTATGAAAGTTTTGGCACCAATGAATTCGATGTCCTGATTGGCAGTCCGGGAGCTGATACATTCGTGCTCGGAGTTCCTCCTACAGCGGGGAATGCCACCGCGACACCGCTGTATTTGGGTAACGGTCAAGCTACGATTCGCAACTTCGACATCGAAAGCGATTTTATCCAACTGCAAGGAACTTCTTTAAACGGCTACAGCCTAACTCCGGTTGGCAACAATTTGTCAATCCAGCGTTTTGGAGATGTGCTGGGCGTGATTGAAGGAGGAGCAACCTTGGGTTTGACTTTCCAAGAATCTAACGGTAACGGTACTTTCTTGATTGGATAGTCATAGGTCATTGGTCATTAGTCATTAGTCATTAGTTATTAGTCATTAATCATTAGCTAATGCTGATGATTAATGATTTTTTTATTGGTTGTGGGCTAATGTGCTATGAAAAAGTACGATCGCACTTTACTTTAAACAGCAAACTATGAATTACGATATCTTCGACGAACAATACTACCTTGCCTCATATCCGTGGCTGAAACCAGCCATTGATGCAGGAATCATCAAATCCGGAAGAGAACACTTTGAAAAATTTGGTCAAGCTGGTGGCCTCACCGCAGTATCGCGTTACTTTGACGAACAAACCTATCTAGCTCAAAATCCAGATATTGTTCCTTCAATCCGCAACTCAAGTAATCCAAATGCGCCTTTTGCTTCTGGTTTAGACCACTTTATCCAGTTTGGCTACGAAGAAGGCCGCACGCGAGTCTCGCTTGACTACGACGAAGCATTTTACTTAAAAAGATATCCCGTACTGGCTCGGTTTGTAGAGAACGGAACTTTTAAATCAGGATTTGAGCACTTTGTCAAATTCGGCTCGAAAG
Source organism: Microcoleus sp. FACHB-DQ6 (assembly GCA_014695175.1). Classification (GTDB taxonomy): domain Bacteria; phylum Cyanobacteriota; class Cyanobacteriia; order Cyanobacteriales; family Microcoleaceae; genus Microcoleus. The sequence continues at coordinate 27,501 of JACJNV010000302.1, forward strand.
AAGGTCTTTATGCGAACACCTTTTTTGAAGCACAATACTTGCTACAAAACCCGGCTGTAGCAGCAGCAGTTAAGGCGGGAGATTTTAAAACGGGCGGAGAACACTACCGAAAATTCGGGCAATTTGAGTCCGTTCGTCCCTATGCGACTTTTTTCGGAACTTCCGGCAATGATATCGTCACCGGTTTCGGGATGGGAAATGTTGACATAATTGGAGTTGCATTAGATGTAGAGACTAACGGCAACAGGCGGTATCAAAGTTACGGCAGCAATGAATTCGATACTCTCATTGGCGGTAGCGGTCGCGATAACTTCGTGTTGGCCGTTACCGTCCCAGGTATAGGGGGTAGCAGACCGGCGCCTGTCAGCGTACAGTTTTACCAGGGACCAGGTTTTGCTACAATTCAAAACTTTACCCAAGGTCAGGATACGATCCTGCTCGGCTCTACATCATTCGATAAATACATTTTGTTTCCCATCAACAATAATCGAGATTTAGCAATCCAAACAAACGGCTTGCCGTTCTATACACCAAATGAAGGCAACCAACTTAGTTATGGTGATACGATCGCTGTAATTGAAGGTGGTGGAAATCTCAGTTTAAATCTATTACCCGACTCTAATTATTTTAGAACTTTAATTGGGTAGAAATATGGCAGCTATTCATAATTGGTCTTTGGATGCTGTCGGCGCCATCGCTAATTGAGCTTAAGTGAGATTAGACACTTGGAAAATATCACCCGATCAGGTAATTGTCTCAGTTTCGGATGATTGATAAATTGCATAAACAGCTCATTAAAGCCGCAGTAGGAAAACATGGCTAGTTACGCAATTTTTGACGAAAAATACTACCTTGCTCAATATCCTTGGGTCAAACCCGCCATTGATGCAGGAGTTATCAAATCTGGAAGAGAACACTTTGAAAAATTCGGTCAAGCCGGCGGCTTAACCAAAGTATCCCGGTATTTTGACGAAGCTACTTACCTTGCTGCGAACCCAGACATCGCTGCCTTAGTCCGCACCCCCAACAACCCAAATGCACCTTTTGCGACGGGCATAGACCACTTTATCCAATACGGTTATGAAGAAGGTCGCACTCGCGTATCGCCTGAGTATGACGAAGCGTTTTATCTCGCAAATAACCGACAGTTGCAGCCGTTTATTCAGAATGGAACTTTTAAAAATGGCTACCAGCACTTCATTCAATTCGGCATCAGAGACGGTCAGTTTGGGACTTCATTTTTTGAAACAGAATACTTACAAAGAAACCCCGATATTCGGCCGTTTGTGGAATCTGGAGCCTTGAAAACCGGTCGGGAACACTACTTCAAGTTCGGAAGTTCCGATCCAAGCCGCTCTGCGACTTTTATCGGAACTTCGGGGAATGACATCATTACTGGTGCCGGGGTGGGAAATACCGAATTAATTGGAGTTGAAGTAGGTTATGTTACAAACAGTGATGGCTTTTCCATCCCCGGTCGAAATTATGAAAGTGATGGTAGTAATGAAGTCGATACTCTCACTGGCGGTAGCGGCCGCGATCGATTCATGCTCGGAGACGTTTTAGTAGGCAGCGGTGGTAAGGGATACAGTTCCCCCACAAAGTTATATATCGGGCCGGGTTTTGCTACAATTCGGAACTTTACCCAAGGTCAGGATAGCATTCAGCTAGCATCAAACGATATCCAACCTTCTTTAGATCAATTCTTGATATTTCCCATCAACAACAATCGAGATTTAGCTATCCAAACGAACGGCTTGTTCGTCTTGCGCCCAGAGGGAGGTTCTGGAATTAGTAGCTTTGACACGATCGCTGTTATTGAAGGCGGCGGAAATCTCAAGTTGAATCTATTACCAGAAACTAGAGCTAATCTACCTTTACTTGGCTAGAAATCTCGAAGCTATTGGGGATTTGCCTGATTGCTGCTGGGGAGTGCGATCGCACATTCGCAAAAATGGCGCTCGCACTGTTGTGTTTGCCCTAAAAATAATAAAACAGGCTTGACAATAATTACAGCAGGTTCCATCTTGCTCAAGTAAACCTCGAAAACCCCGAAGGGCGTGCACTGTTGGCACCGCCCCTACAACAATCAATTTTTTGTGCTTCATTTACCTAAAAAGTGCTGTAACTTGACATACTGAGTTAGTAGAATTAGTAATAGTGGGTCAAGTTTAATCGACAAGTAAGCAGACTAAGCTTGGAGCAAAACTTATGACAAATTATGACATTTTTGACGAGCCATACTACCTGGCGCAATATCCTTGGGTGAAACCTGCTATTGATGCAGGAATTATAAAATCCGGCAGAGAACACTTTGAAAAGTTTGGTCAAGCCGGCGGTCTGACCAAAGTATCGCGTTACTTTGACGAAGAAACCTATCTAGCTCAAAATCCAGATATTGCTCGCTTGGTTCGCAGCCCAAACAATCCAAACGCGCCTTTTGCGTCTGGTTTAGACCAATTTATTCAGTTTGGCTACGAAGAAGGCCGCACCCGCGTATCGCCTGAATACAACGAAGAGTTTTATTTGGCAAATAACTCAGAGTTGCGATCGTTCGTTCAGAACGGGACTTTCAAATCAGGCTACCAGCATTTCATTCGATTCGGACTCAAAGACGGTCGTTTTGGGACTTCATTTTTTGAACCGGAATACTTAAAAGAAAACCCCGACATTGTGCCGTTTGTCAACTCGGGAGCCTTGAGAACCGGTCGAGAACATTATTTCAAATTTGGGCAATTTGAGCCTAGTCGCTCCGCTACTTTTGTCGGAAGCCGCGGCGATGATATCCTCACTGGTGTAGGGGTAGGAAATGCCGAATTAATTGGAGTTGAAGTAGGTATCGATCCCCAAGGCAATCGGCAGTATGAAAGCTTTGGGTTTGATGAATCTGATGTCCTGATCGGCGGCCCTGGGAGGGATACATTCGTACTCGGAGTTCCTGCTACCTCCGGTAATCCCACATCCCGTCAACTCTATGCGACTCCCCTCGGTATAGTTAGAATTCGGAACTTTGATCAAGACAATGACAAGATCCAGTTGGCAGGAAGTCCCGATATCTACACAACAATGGGGGATGCTAACGAGCTCATAATCCTCAGCCCAAGATATGAAACAATTGGTATTATTGAGGGAAAAAATTTATCTGTGTCTACAATTCAGCCACAGGGGGACGGCACTTTCTACCTATTCCTTAAATAACCGGAACCTCGGTTATCTCTTTCTCGCTTAACATGGTAGATGCGTTAATAACGCACCCTACTCAACTCAGATTATAGCAGTTGCCAAATTGCTGTCGATAGCGCTCGAGTTGTTCTTCTGCTGGCTCAGCTTTTGCTTTGGCTGTTAAATACCGAGAACCGTATTCATCGTGCCCGTATCGAACAGTACCATGACAGAAAGTTGGCAACTTTATTAATTAATTGTACGATCCAGAAACCTGGTTTCTAAATATCAACATTATTAAAACCGTAGTAGGAAAACATGGCTAGTTACGCAATTTTTGATGAACCATACTACCTGGCGCAATATCCTTGGGTAAAATCGGCTATTGATGCAGGAGTTATCAAATCTGGAAGAGAACACTTTGAAAAGTTCGGTCAAGCCGGCGGCCTCACCCAAGTATCGCGGTATTTTGATGAAAATACCTATCTAGCTCAAAATCCAGATCTTGCTGCCTTTGTTCGCACCGCCAATAATCCAAACGCGCCTTTTGCGTCTGGTTTAGACCACTTTATCCAGTTTGGTTACGAACAAGGTCGCACCCGCGTATCGCCTGACTACGACGAAGATTTTTATTTAAAACGCTACCCGAAGATAACTCCGTTCGTAGAGAACGGAATTTTTAAATCTGGTTTTCAGCATTTCGTCAAATTCGGAGCCAATGAAGGTCTTTATGCGAACACCTTTTTTGAACGAGAATACTTGCAGTACCACCGCGATGTAGCAGCAGCAGTCCAGGCCAGAGATTTTAAAACAGGCGGAGAACACTACCGAAAATTTGGGCAATTTGAGCCTAATCGCACAGCAACTTTTATGGGAACTTCCGGCAATGATATCGTCACCGGTTTCGGGGTGGAAAATAATGTTGACATATTGGGAGTTCAAGTAGGCATACCCGACTTCCCAACGCGCTATGAAAGTCACGGCTGGGATGAATTCGATACTCTCATTGGCGGTAGCGGTCGCGATACATTCGTGTTGGGTGATAGATACGCAACTAAAGCGGGCTTTGTGGTAAGATCTTTCTACGAGGGACCTGGTTTTGCTACAATTCAGAACTTTACCAAAGGTCAGGATCGCATCCAGTTCCCATTGGATTTTTTAGATGGATACATTCTGTTTCCTATCAACAATAATCGAGATTTAGCAATCCAAAACAAAGCCTTTGACACGCTCGCTGTAATTGAAGGCGGTGGAAATCTCAGCTTGAATAAATTACCCATACCTACTTTTGACTTTTTGGTGGGCTAGAAATCCATAAGCTATTAATGAGTGGGTATTTAATTAGGTGGCTGCAATCGCTAATTGAAAAAAAAGGGCGATCGCCCCACTCTAAGATATAACATCGCATGAGCTTATGTGCGATCGGGTTTAACCAGAAACCCGGCTTTTTGGAGCAACCGGGTTTCTCAATAATTAAGCCCGATCGCGCGCTAGCTTCAAAAGCTCAACCGCATCTTTGTGGCCCTCCGAAGACGCCCAAATTAACGCAGTCCAAGTATTATTATCCTTAGCTTTGATATCAGCTCCCTTATCGATTAAAAATTCCACAACTTGAGTGCGCCCGCTACCTGCAGCACTCATCAAAGCCGTCAAACCAAAATTAGTTTTAGCATTCACATCCGCCCCCGCCTCCAGCAAAAGCTGTACAATCTCCGTATGTCCGGCAGCAGCGGCACTCATTAACGGCGTCCACCCGTCATTGTCGTGACTGTTGACATCCGCACCTGCAGCCAGCAATTTTTTGACGATCGCCGAATTGCCAGCCTCAGCCGCCGTCGTCAAAGCCGTCGCACCTTCCTCATCTTTGGCATTGATATCTGCACGCTGTTCGATCGCACTTTCTACAGCCGCAACATCACCCGTCTTGACGGCATCAATTAAATCTGTCATAAATTCTCCCTTGTATCCTCTCAAATATTAAATCCTATGACAGTCGATATTTTAATCCTCTCCAACGGCCCCGGAGAATTGGCAACTTGGGTGCGTCCCGCCGTGCAAGCTTTGCGCGAGCAATTGGGAAACGCGGGCACTCAAGCGCGAATCTCTGTAGTGCTGTCCCCCTGTCCGCACGCCACCGGGAAAGAAGCAGAAATAGCCTGTTCCTACCCTGAAGTGGACAGAGTGCAGGCGCCGGAGCATTTTTTTCCATTCCTATTATCTGGCAAAACTGCTGAAAATTGGGATTGGCACGAAACAGGAGTTGTTTTATTTTTAGGCGGCGATCAATTTTTTACGGTTGTTATTGGCAAAAGACTCAAATATCGCACTGTTATTTATGCTGAATGGGACGCGCGGTGGTATCGCTGGATTGATAAATTTGCGGCCATGAAACCCGAAGTTTTTGCTAAAATTCCCGAAAAATATGCTAAGAAATTTACAGTTGTCGGAGATTTGATCGCCGAAGTAGGGAACGGGAAATCGGGCAGGGCGGGCACGGGAACACCGCCCCTACGGAAAATAGAATTAATTGGATTGTTGCCAGGTTCTAAAGCCGCCAAATTGGCTTTAGGTGTACCGTTATGTTTGTCGATCGCCCAATCCATCCACCGCATCCGCCCTGAAACTCGCTTTGTAATTCCCGTTGCTCCTACCATAGATGTGCAAACTCTAGCAGGTTTTGCCGACCCAAAACAAAATCCTTGCCTGCATTTATTTGAGAACGCCAGCGCCGAACTTCATTTAACAGAACGGCCGTTTTTGCAGACAGCAAATAACTTGCAAGTAGAACTTTGGACGCAGACGCCAGCCTACGATTTGCTATCAGAATGCAGCCTGTGTTTAACTACTGTAGGAGCGAATACTGCGGAATTGGGTTCCTTAGCCGTACCGATGATTGTTTTGATTCCGACGCAGCAATTGGATGCGATGAAAGCTTGGGACGGATTGCCGGGATTGCTGGCAAATTTGCCGTTAGTCGGATCAGTTTTTGCTACGGCGATTAATTGGCTAATCTGGCAATTGGGAAAGGGAAAGCTTTATGCTTGGCCGAATATTTGGGCACAGGAAGAGATTGTGCCGGAGTTAATTGGGAAGCTGGAACCCTATGCTGTGGCTCAATTGGCGATCGACTATTTGAGCCATCCTGAAAAATTAGCACAAATGGGCGATCGTTTGCGTGCGGTTCGAGGAGAATCGGGGGCGGCGAAAAAAATTGCTGAATTGGTTTGTGAAGAAATTGAGGTGCAATCTAATTCTGAGATGAATTAGATTTTTTTATTTTCAACCGCAGATGAACGCGGATGAACGCAGATTTAATACAGATTAATTGGTGAAAACAGGCAAAAGAAAACTTATTTTCTCTTGCCTGTTTATTATCCAAAAACTGGATTTGCCCTCAAGTTAAGCTCGATCGTGCTTAGCAATCACCCAAACAGCGTGAATGATGCCGGGAATAAAGCCCAAAAACGTGAGAACCAGGTTGATCCAAAAATCCATACCGATGCCGACAGTCAAAAATACGCCCAGAGGGGGAAGAAAAATTGCAGCGACTATGCGAATTAAATTGCCCATCTCAGTTACTCCAAACGAGTTTTCTCTTTCAATTTAACTTCACTGACTGACAGAGCCTTTCCCGAAAAACTTAGGCGGTGCTGCCATAGTGTAAACTTCGGTTTCAGCGGCGATTACCTGCCGCAAGTGACCGGGAACTTGCATCAATCCCAACAGCGTAATCCCGTCGAACATCCGCAACCCGCCTGTTGTTTTCTCCGCCAGTAATTTGTCAGTAACTGCGGGTTCGGGTCGCGTATTTATTTCTTGATTAGAAGCTATCGCAAAACCCCAAGGAGCTCCGTAAGTAGAAATAAAGCTAGTGCAGGATTGAACATTAGAGAAAACCGATTTCAGGGTATTTACAATGCGAGCGTGCATTTTCATTTCGGCCGGAGAAACGGGGCCCGCTTGCACTACGAAATATCCGTTAGGTGACATTACGCTGCGAACTTTCTCAAAATACTCTTTGGTAAACAACTGGAAAGATGGGCCTTCTTCAATGGGATCGGACAAGTCAGAAATGACAATATCCCAATCATTGTCAGTTTTATCTAAATAGTCCAAAGCATCGCCGATTACTACTTCGCAGCGGGGGTCGTCAAAGGCATTTTGGTGCATTTCTGGCAGGTGTTCGCGGCAAGCTTCTACTACTTCGCCGTCAATGTCGATCATCACGACTTTTTCAACTGTTTTCCAGCGCAGCACTTCTCTAATTGTAGCTCCTTCTCCGCCGCCGAGAACGAGGACTTTTTTGGGTGAACCGTGACAAATCATGGCTGGGTGCACCAGGGGTTCGTGGTACAGAAACTCGTCGCCTGTACAAGATTGCCACTTACCGTCTAAAACTAAGCCTTTGCCGTAAGTACCGGTCTGAACGACATACATTTCTTGATAGGCTGTTTTCTTGTAAGCGAGCACCGCGATGACGCCGTGAACGTAAATATCCCAAGGGGTAATGTACTCGCTCATCCAAAAATCGGCACGAACTTCGCTACCTGACATCAATTACTCTCCAAATATAAACGGCTGTGTCGATGTTGTCACAAGTAGTAGTTATTAGCACAAAATGGTGCGGGTGTGTGAGTACGATCGACACATTAAAGTGAGATTTCTCAGCAATGCTATAGTGTGATTGCGTTCTGGGAGAGAGCAACGAGCTTGTTACTTGAGATTGCTTGTGGGCGATCGCGCGCCCAGCCGATCGTACTTTTCCCGTCGCCCCGGAGTCTGATCGCACTCACATTTAATATTTTCGCTTTGCATTGCCGACGGGTTTTGTACAAAGGTTGTCTGAATCGGGCATTTTTTTGCGCTGGGCCCGCCCTTATAAGTTTGCGATCGCCCTGCTTATTTATCAATAATCGGATGAAAAGCCCACAAATGCGAGTACATGGAAGAAAAGCAGCGATCGGTTTCAACCAGATTTGTTATTAATATGTTGACATTTTGAAGGTACATTAGATAAGATTTTTAGATCGACCGAAATAAAGGAAGTGTTGAAATTTTCGGACACAATTGGCGAGGCAATGTGTTCCAAAATTGTAACTAGGTAAAGGGTGCCACTAAATTTTCTAATAAAACTGTTCTGACACTATTTTGAGTTTAAAAATAATAGCCGATGGAACCAAGAGACTGGGAAAAAAGAATCAAAGAGCTGGAAAAGGAAAATCGCATTCTGCGGAAAAAACTTGAAAATTCGGAAAGCGAACGCAGCCAATTACAAGCCCTTAATCAAAAAAAAGAATCTTTGCTAAAAAAGCTCACGCAGGAATTTAGAGATTCCGAAAATCTTTTAAAAGCAAGAATGTCTACACTAGAAAAAGCTCTGGAAAACCAGCAAACAATGCAGCTCAAATTGATCGAAGCAGAAAAGATGTCGGCTTTGGGGATTTTGGTAGCTGGTATCGCCCACGAAATCAACAATCCCGTCAACTTCATCTACGGCAATATTACCTATGTCAATGATTACGCTGGCGACATTTTAAAATTGCTCGCAATGTACCAGGATCGCTATCCCGAAACAGATGCAGAGATTGAAGCTTTTATTGACAAAATTGACCTCAACTTTCTGCGGGAAGATTTGTTGAAAACTCTTTCGTCCATGAAAGTGGGCTCCGAGCGCATCCGCGAAATTGTGCTGACTTTACGCAACTTTGCGCGGGTAGATGAAGCAGAAAAGAAACCAGTTAATATTCACGAAGGAATTGACAGCACCTTGTTAATATTGCAAAATTTAACTAAAGAAAAACCCGGTCATGCGGCTATAAAAATTGTTAAGAATTATGGATTATTGCCGAAAATTGAATGTTATGCGGGGCAATTAAACCAGGTATTTATGAACATCATTAATAATGCTGTTGATGCCGTGCGGGAGCGAGATCAAAAGCTTTCCATAGGCGAAATAGAAGCCAACCCCAGCCAGATTGTAATTACTACTTCTATTTTTTCCGAAAATTGGGCAAGAATTAGCATCAAAGATAATGGTCTGGGAATGAATGAATCTGTAAAAGGGAAAATTTTTAATCCGTTTTTCACCACCAAACCAGTCGGTAACGGGACGGGTTTGGGACTCTCAATTAGCTATCAAATTGTTGTGGACAAACACGGCGGGAGGTTGGAGTGCATATCCGCAATTGGAGAAGGGACTGAATTGGCGATCGAGATTCCGATCGCCAATTCCCGCAGCTAAGAGCGATCGATCGAGCTAAACTGAGGGATAATGAAAACTCCCTTTGACCGCGGCTCCTCCTAGTTTGATGTGCAACCCTATGTCTACTGTCACTTTTGGTTTGTCAACCCCTATAGCGGCAGAGGCCGGGGCATCCTACGGCAGCAGCGAACCCCCACAGCGCCCCACCGTGCGGGCAGAGTGGATCGAGGTATTGGTGGACTCTCCTTTCAGGGTTGCGGGGGACTCCCCTGGGGACGAAAATAAGTTATTTACCTATCGTTTACCTGCGGAACTTACCGTGCAACCAGGGGATATCTTGAGTGTACCCTTTGGCAGTCAACAGGTAGGGGCGATCGCGATTCGCTTCATTTCTCAACTGCCGCCCGACTTAGATCCGGCGCGGGTTAAAGATGTCGAAGATGTTGTCAGTACGGGATTTTTCCCACCGACTTACTGGGAATTACTCGAACGCACCGCCACCTATTATTGCACACCTTTAATTCAAGTCATTAGAGCCTCCCTGCCGCCCGGTTTGTTAAGCCGTTCCGTGCGCCGAATTCGCTTAATTAAAAGTGCTATTTCTCCCAATGCCGAAACATTTCTTAATCCCGCCGCCAGTCAAATTTTGCAATTGCTGCAAGCTCAAAAAAACGGCGATTACACTTGGCAATACCTCCAGCGCCAAGTTAAGGGAAGTTATCGGGGATTGAAAGATTTATTGAAACGCGGTTGGGTAGAAAGTTATTTAGAACCTCCCAATCCTCCCAAACCACAACTTAAACCGGCAGTGACATTAATTGCTAGTGCATTTGTCACAGATTTAACCAAGCGGCAACAAGAAGTATTGGAAGTTTTGCGGCGCGGCGGCGGTGAAATGTGGATGAACGATTTGCTGAGAATTTGCAGCGCGAGTTCTTCTGTTGTCAAAAATTTGGAACAAAAAGGTAGCGTTGTCATCGATCAAAGGGAAGTTCTCAGGCGCGATCGCGGAATTTCTCAATTGCCCGATGCACCCAAAACTTTAACTCATTTTCAAGCTCAAGCTTTAGCGTTTATTAACTCTTTTTCGGGATTCCGTCAAGTGCTGCTGCACGGCGTTACAGGTTCCGGGAAAACCGAAGTGTATTTGCAGGCGATCGCCCCAATCTTAGCCAGCGGCAAATCCGCCCTCGTACTCGTTCCCGAAATCGGCCTCACACCGCAACTTACCGATCGATTCCGAGCCCGTTTTGGCGAGCAAATTTGCGTGTACCACAGCGCCCTATCCGACGGCGAACGTTACGATACATGGCGTCAGATGCTGACAGGAACCCCGCAAATTGTCATCGGCACGCGATCGGCCATTTTCGCGCCATTACCTGACCTCGGCTTAATTATCCTCGATGAAGAACACGACAGCAGCTTCAAACAAGACCAACCAGCCCCCTGCTACCACGCCCGCACCGTTGCCAAATGGCGCGCCGAATTAGAAAATTGCCCCTTAATTTTAGGTTCCGCAACGCCAGCTTTAGAGACTTTTGTCGGGACGCGCCGAGATTATTTGTCGTTACCAAATATCCATTATTTATCATTGCCCGATCGCATTTATTCCCGCCCGATGCCGCCTGTGGAAATAGTCGATATGCGCCAAGAATTGCGGCAAGGAAACCGCTCTATTTTCAGCGCTTCCCTGCAAAACGCGCTGGAACAATTGCGAGCAAGACAACAGCAAGGTATCCTGTTTATTCACAGAAGAGGACACAGTACCTTTGTCTCTTGTCGGAGTTGCGGCTATGTGATGGAATGCCCGAACTGCGATGTTTCCCTGTCTTATCACCACGTCGGCGAAGGAACAGCAGAAATATTGCGCTGTCACTACTGCAACCACACGGAACGACACCCTCAAAACTGCCCCGAATGTCGTTCTCCTTACTTCAAAAACTTTGGCAGCGGCACTCAGCGAGTCGAACAGGAATTAACGAGATTGTTTCCAGAATTGCGGGCAATTCGGTTTGACAGCGATACGACTAGAAATAAGGGCGACCACCGCAGATTGTTAACGCAATTTGCTAATGGGGAAGCTGACATTTTGTTGGGTACGCAAATGCTGACGAAAGGGTTAGATTTAGCTGGAGTCACATTGGTGGGAGTTGTGTCTGCTGACGGGTTGCTGAACTTATCAGATTATCGGGCAAGCGAACGAGCTTTTCAAACATTAACTCAAGTCGCGGGCCGTGCGGGCAGAGGCGACGATCCGGGGCGGGTAATTATTCAAACTTACACTCCCGAACACCGGGTTATTCAAGCAGTTAGGCGGCACGAATATGCGGGTTTTGTAGAAACAGAATTAGCAGAAAGAGCAGCGCTGAATTATCCACCTTCGGGGCGGCTGGTTTTGTTGCGATTGAGCAGTGTAGATGCGTCGGAAGTGGCGGTGACGGCGGTACAATTAGCGTCTGTTTGTCAGGAGTATATTGAGAGATTGGCTGTACCGGGGTGTGAGTTGTTGGGGCCTGCACCTGCGGCGATTATGCGGGTGGCAAATCGGTATCGGTGGCAGATTTTGCTGAAGTTGCCTTTGGATGAGTCGGTGGATTTGTCGGATTTGATCGGATTGCGCGATCGCACGCCGCGTTCTGTTAGTTTAACTATTGATGTCGATCCGTTGAATTTTGGTTGAGGGTTATTGGTTGGGTGGGGGCGGGTTTTTATAGATTGTTTGTCAGCCTCAAATATTGTTGGTAAAACTCGCCCCTACAGGCCATTGTCGGGGCGGGTTTCACCAACCATCTCTGTCATAAACCAAGAATATAATAAACCCGCCCCCGCCCAAAGGTAAATCGGAATTTACATTTTTTGGGATGATCTATAAAATCAGGTTAATCTGGGTTATTGGTTGGGTGGGGGCGGGTTTTTATAGATGGTTTGTGAGCATCAAATATTGTTGGTAAAACCCGCCCCTACAGGCCATTGTCGGGGCGGGTTTCACCAACCATCTATGTGACAAACCAAGAATATAATAAACCCGCCCCGGCCCAACGAACAACTGTTTTATGGGGACAAAATTATGAAATACGATCCTAACAAACACCACCGCCGCTCAATTCGCCTGCCAGGATATGATTATAGGACTCCCGGCGCGTCTTTTATCACTATTTGCAGTTGGCAGCGCGAATGTTTATTCGGCGAAGTTATTAATGATAAAATGCAATTGAGTCCCTATGGTAAAACTGTTTTATTCAATTGGAGCCTTCTTCCCAAACGTTACCAAAATGTGGCAGTGGACAATTTTATTGTGATGCCAAATCACGTGCATGGAATTATTGTTTTGAACGGCAGCCCAGAAATAAATTCTACAGAATCAGATAAATTTGGGCTGAGAAAATCAAAAATCCATCCTTTGTGGGAAATTGTGCGGGGCTTGAAAACATCTTCAGCGCGACGAATTAACCAAATGCGATATTTGACAGGCATATCAGTGTGGCAGCGCGGTTATTACGAACATATCATCCGCAATGAAGAATCATTAGTTGCCATTCGTGAATATATCATTAATAATCCTTTGTTGTGGGGAAAAGATGAATTGTATCCTCATAATGCAGTCAAAATTAATGAATCTAGTCCATTGGCGATCGAATGGAATGGCAAATCTTATATACAGTCGATCGTCCTGTAATATTATGTCAATCGATGCGTAGATACTGTCTTGACCTGTCAAGGGGTAGCAGTCAAATAATTGGGGTCGAAAGGCTTTTGGGACTTTAAAATACCAAAAGCCAAATGCACCAATTTCCGCATCAAAGCACC
>JACJNV010000303.1 GCA_014695175.1 Microcoleus sp. FACHB-DQ6
GTTCTCCTTCCTTTGTGAAAGCGACTACCGAGGGAGTTGTCCGCATCCCTTCTGCATTGGCAATCACAACCGGTTTGCCGCCTTCCATGACGGCTACTACTGAGTTTGTTGTTCCGAGGTCAATGCCAACTACTTTACCCATGCGTCAGTTGTCTCCTGTGGCGTTGTGTGTAGCCTTTTCAATATAAGCGTTAAGTATGATTGCATTTATTGTACCGCGTCGAGAAGCGGGGGCTGCGGGGGGATTGCCTCACTTTGGTCAAGCGGCTGCGGTTGGCTGGGTGCGATCGCCCTTTTTTCCATACGGTTTGGCGCAGCAATCGAGGAGCAAATTGATTAGAACTCATATCTTGCACCATTCTCAAGAACAGGCAAGATGCCTGTTCCACAAGAACATTGAATTTTTGTGGAACAGGCATCTTGCCTGTTCATAAATGGCTAATTGAGAATGGTGCAAGATATCAGTTAGAATGGAGATCAAAAGTTATCCTATCATTAACATAGAGGTAGCCTGAATGACCGGATTAGAAGTATTGCAGTCAGTTGAATTTCTCAATCTAAAAGGCCAACAAGTTGCTGTCTTAGATGTCGAAACTTGGCAACCACTCATCGAAGGGTTAGAGACTTTAGAAGATTTGCAAATTACCAAAAAGCATTAAATGAGTTAAAAGGTGCGGGTGGAAACCGCGATCGTGCCGGTTGGTTGAAATGGGATGATGTGAATCGGAGCTAGAGTGAGTAATTACACAGTTTACATCAGATATAATCGAAATTCAAAGTGCGATCGCCCTCCTTCTCAAAAAGCCTCCAATCACAATAAAACTATGAAATTTACCCTAGATGTAGAAAATAACCCTACAGGCTGGCCCGACCACACTCAGCTACCCGAATCAGACGGTACTTTTGTGAAAAATTTCCAAGAACACCCCCAAAGCATTCTCTTAACCGATTCAATTACTCCCGTCTTCCAAAGCATTCATCCAGATGGTAACTATTGTATCGGTCAAGACAGCGGTATTTATTGGCGATTAACTGAGCCGCTAGAACGGGGTGCCGAAGCACCGGACTGGTTTTATGTGCCTAATGTCCCGCCAACTATTGACGGTCAATTGCGCCGTTCTTATGTGATGTGGCAAGAATTTGTAGCACCGTTAATTGTGTTAGAATTTGTATCTGGCAATGGTGCAGAAGAACGGGACAGAACGCCTTTATTGCGATCGGGTCAACAGGAAACTAAGCCGGGTAAATTCTGGATTTATGAAAATGTGATCCGTCCGGCCTTTTACGGCATTTATGAAGTAACTAAGGCTAGCGTTGAAGTCTATCACCTGCTCGAAAATAGGTATCAATTAGTTGCTGCAAACGATCGCGGTCATTATCCCATTGAACCGTTAGGAGTGGAATTGGGAATTTGGCAAGGAAGGTATCAAAATGTTGAGTTACCTTGGCTGCGCTGGTGGGATAGTGCAGGAAATTTGCTGTTATCGGGAGCAGAAAGAGCTCAACAAGAACAGCAAAGAGCCGATCGCGAACAAGAAAGAGCTCAACAAGCAGAAGACCAATTAGAGCAATTGCGCGCTCAGTTGCGAGCGGCCGGAATTGAACCAGAATTGTAAGCAGGTTTGTAGTGAGGACTTTAGTCCTTCCATCTGATTTTTTAAGGACTAAAGTCCTTACTATAACAATCCTAAATGAGTCGTAAAAAGATGTAGGGGTAGTGCTAAGAGTGCCTACCCCGGCCTCATGGGGCAACCACGGGGGGTTTGCCCCTACAAGAATTACACAAATGATTTAGGATTGCTATACCAACTTTTTTATGTACAACTAATATAACAGAGGAAACCCAGTGCCACGCATTTTTGACAACATCGAACTGCCACTGCTACCAGCCTTGCGAGAAACCATTAAACTCTCCTATCGGGCAGATTTTTGTGTGGGCTATTTCAATCTTCGGGGATGGCGGAGAATTGGCGATTTAATCGAAGCATATATAGGAAACCAAGGAGCCTGCTGCCGCCTTTTGGTGGGAATGCAAAGTTTGCCTGCGGAGGAATTAAATGCTAGTTTTAGCCTAATTTCCCATCACGGAGGGATTGACAATAATGCCATTATTAGGCTTAAAAAACGGATGGCTGAGGAATTTCGCCACCAGTTGACGATCGGCGCTCCCAACGATCGCGACGAGCAGGGCTTACGCAGGTTAAGCTATCAGATTAAAAGCGGAAAAGTCATTGTTAAATTATTCTTAGCTTACCCACTGCACGCTAAGCTGTATCTCGTTCACCGTCACGATCCCAACAGTCCGATCGTCGGTTTTTTGGGCAGCAGCAACCTGACTTTATCGGGACTCTCGAAACAAGGGGAATTGAATATTGATATTTTAGATTTTGATGCTTGTAATAAGTTGCAAAAGTGGTTTGACGATCGCTGGGAAGAATATGGCTGTGTTGATATTTCCAAAGAACTTGCAGAAATTATCGATCGCAGTTGGGCGAGATCCGAACTAATTCCCCCTTATCATATCTATCTCAACATTGTCTATCATTTGTCGCGCGAGGCGATCGCAGGTATTGCTGAGTTTCAGATTCCCCGCGTTTTTAAGGGTTTATTTAAATTTCAAGAAGAAGCCGTTAAGTTAGCCGCCCGTCACATTACCAAACGGGGAGGCGTGATTATTGGCGACGTTGTAGGGTTGGGCAAAACTTTAGTCGGTACGGCGATCGCCAAAATTTTACAAGAAGACTGTCTCTTGGAAACCCTGATTATTTGTCCCAAAAACTTGGTAAAAATGTGGCAGGAATATGCAGATAACTTTCGCCTGCTTGCGAAAGTCTTATCGATCAGTCTGGTACAGCAAGAATTGCCAGAATTGCGCCGCTATCGAGTTGTGTTAATTGATGAAAGTCACAACCTCAGAAACCGAGAAGGCAAGCGATATCGAGCAATTCAAGAATATATTGCAATCAACGAAAGTAAATGTATTTTGCTTTCAGCAACTCCCTACAACAAAACCTATTTAGATTTATCTTCTCAGTTGCGGCTGTTTATTCCTGAAGACCAAAATTTAGGACTGCGGCCCGAAGCTTTGCTGAATCAATTGGGCGGAGGCAGTCAAGGAGAGTTAGAATTTATTAAGCGGCATCAATGTTCCGTGCGCTCTTTAGCTGCTTTTGAAAAAAGCGAACATCCTGATGATTGGCGAGATTTGATGAAGCGCTACATGGTGAGACGCACTCGCTCGTTTATCAAAGAAAATTATGCGGAAACTGACGCAGAGAAGGGGCGCAAATATTTAGAATTTGCCGATCGCACGCGCTCCTATTTTCCCGATCGCATTCCAAAAACTATTAAGTTTTCCTCGGAAACCTCAGCAGCTAAATCCCATACGAAGCTTGACTTTGAGGAAATTGTCGAAGTCATCAATGCACTGAATCTGCCGCGTTACGGACTCGGAAATTACATTGCCAAAAAACCCAAACAAAAGCCGACAGAAGCAGAACAGCGGCAGTTAAATGCCTTATTCCGTGGGGGTCGCCGATTAATGGGGTTTTCGCGGACAAACCTGTTTAAACGGCTAGAAAGCAGCGGCAGTGCCTTTATTCAGTCGATCGAGCGCCACATCCTGCGGAATTTTATCTATTTATATGCGATCGACCAAAACTTCGATATTCCGATCGGCACCCAGGATGCAGACTTGTTGGATACCCGCAACAGCGATGAAGATGCTGATTCTGTGGTGGTTAGCAGTTTTGAAAGCGAAGAAATCGAAGATGATGCGGGCGAACTTTTAGATATCGAAGCCGAATTACTGTTAACCCAAAAGAGTTTTCAACAGCGGGCAGAAGTTGTTTATCGAGAATATCAAACGCGCTACCAGCGCAGGTTTAAATGGCTAAAATCAGACTTTTTTGATACCAAGAAGTTAAAACGGGATTTGCTAGCAGATGCCCGCTGTTTGATAGAAGTCTTGCAAACTTGCGGTGAATGGCATTCTCAACCCGATGAAAAGTTAGCTGCTTTGGTGAAATTGCTCACAGAAACTCACCCCCATGATAAAGTATTAATTTTTACTCAGTTTGCCGATACAGTCCGCTATATAACTGATAATTTAACTAAGCTAAATATTGCGGGCGTTGCATCCGTGACAGGTAAATCAAAAGACCCCACTGAACTCACATTCCGGTTTAGTCCGGCTAGCAGCGGCAAGCTGGATAAAATCTCCCCAGAACAAGAATTGCGGGTCTTAATTGCCACCGATATCTTGAGTGAAGGTCACAACTTGCAAGACAGTGCGATTATCGTTAATTATGACTTACCTTGGGCAATTATTCGGTTAATTCAGCGGGCGGGAAGGGTGGACAGAATCGGTCAAAAAGCTGAGCAGATTTTGTGTTATTCCTTCTTGCCGGATGAAGGAGTCGATCGCATTATCAACCTGCGCGAAAGACTGCGCCGACGCTTGCAAGAAAATGCCGAAGTTGTCGGAACTGATGAGACATTTTTTGAGGATGACTCACCTCAAGTCATTCTCGATATTTACAATGAAAAATCAGGAATTTTAGATGGCGAAGAAGATGCGGAAGTTGACTTAACATCCGAAGCTTTTCAAATTTGGAAAAATGCGACTGACAACAACCCAATTTTGAAAAAAACCATTGAGTCAATGCCAAATGTAGTTTATTCAACTCGCAATCATACTCCCGCACCCTTGCAACCAGAAGGAGTTTTATTGTACATGAAAACCGCCGAGGGAAATGATTCGTTAATTTGGGTCGATCGCAATGGCAATAGCGTTACTCAATCGCAACTGGCAATTTTAAGAATTGCCGCCTGCGACGAAGCGACACCAGCAATTCCGAGAGACAAACAGCATCACGAATTAGTCACAAAAGGTGCAGAGTTGATAGCAGAAGAAGAACAAAATGCGGGCGGACAATTGGGCCGGCCTTCCGGGGCCCGGTTCCGAACATACGAACGTTTGAAAAGTTATGCCCAGTCCATGCGCGGTACAATATTTGCATCCGATGAATTGGCAAAAGCAATCGATGAAATTTACCGCTATCCCCTGCGCCAGTCGGCAATTGACACGTTGAATCGGCAGTTAAAAAGCGGTATTGGCGATCGACAATTAGCAGAATTAGTCGTGGGTTTGCGGATGGACGACCGTTTGTGTATAGTCAATGAAGACGAAGACAAACGGGAACCGATGATTATTTGTTCTTTAGGCTTGTTTCAAGAGAAATAATTAATTATGTTAGGGCTTGGGCGCTGCGGCCCAAGAAACCTGATTTTTATCGATATTAAAGACTATAAACCAGTATTCTAGCAAAAACCCGGTTTCTGATTTATCGACTCCGCCGGTTAGGATGTATAATGAAGGATAGCTTTATTTTAAGAGTAAAGATGTATGACGCTATCAATTGAGCCTCAATCGAAGCTTTCTCTGGCTGCATTTTTAAATTTACCAGAAACAGAACCTGCGAGTGAATACATCGACGGTCAAGTTTATCAGAAACCGATGCCTCAAGGAAAACATAGTCTGATTCAAACAGAGTTTGCCTCCACGATTAATCAGCAGGGTAAACCCAGAAAACTCGCTTTAGCTTTGACTGAGTTACGCTGCACATTTGGGGGACGTTCTTTAGTGCCAGATATTGCGGTTTTTGAATGGTCTCGCATCCCAGTTGATGAGAATGGAGAAATTGCTAATCGATTTGAAAGTCATCCCGATTGGGTGATTGAAATTCTTTCACCCGAACAGTCTCCCAATCGTGTAATTAACAAGATTATTTTTTCGATCCAGCACCAAACCCAATTAGGTTGGTTCATCGATCCTCACGATCGCTCTATCATGGTATTTCTACCGAATCAGTTGCCAGAGGTCAAGTATGACAGCGATATGTTACCGATTCTCAATGTATTGAGCGATTGGCAAGTGCGAGTTGCAGATATTTTTAGTTTTTTACAAGTTAATTAATCCAGTAGGGACATGGCATTAGCTGTCAGTCCGCCATTCCTCTCACCATCCAGCTAGTCCGCCAGGGAATGAATTCCCTGTCTAATAGCGAAAGTCCTCTTAAGAGGACTGATGAGTTGAAAATTTTTCTTCTCAGTCCTCTTAAGAGGACTTTAGCTTTGAGGCAGGGGTTTCAACCCCTGTCGGACTGTCGGACTCTCGGTTTAACGTTAATTTGACACGCCTTGGACACGGTGCCGTGTCCCTACTACACTCCTTCCTTCTTCCTTCATA
>JACJNV010000304.1 GCA_014695175.1 Microcoleus sp. FACHB-DQ6
TTCTGGTAGGCTCGTCAGTTGGTTGCTACTTAAATCAAGTTCGGATAAATTGGTGAGACGGGAGATAGATTCTGGTAGGCTCGTCAGTTGGTTCCTACCTAAATGAAGTGTGGATAAATTGGTGAGACGGGTGATAGATTCTGGTAGGCTCGTCAGTTGGTTGCTACTTAAATCAAGTTCGGATAAATTGGTGAGACGGGTGATAGATTCGGGTACGCTTTTCAGTTGGTTGTCACTTAAATCAAGTCTGGATAAATTGGTGAGACGGGTGATAGATTCGGGTACGCTTTTCAGTTGGTTGTCACTTAAATCAAGTCTGGATAAATTGGTGAGATGGGTGATAGATTCGGGTACGCTCGTCAGTTGGTTGTAACTTAAATAAAGTGTGGATAAATTGGTGAGATGGGTGATAGATTCGGGTACGCTTTTCAGTTGGTTGCCATATAAATGAAGTGTGGATAAATTGGTGAGACGGGAGATAGATTCGGGTACGCTTTTCAGTTGGTTCCAACTTAAATCAAGTGTGGATAAATTGGTGAGACGGGAGATAGATTCTGGTACGCTCGTCAGTTCGTTGCCACTTAAAACAAGTGTGGATAAATTGGTGAGACGGGAGATAGATTCTGGTACGCTTGTCAGTCGTTTTTTACTTAAATCAAGTGTGGATAAATTGGTGAGACGGGAGATAGATTCTGGTACGCTTGTCAGTCGGTTTTTACTTAAATCAAGTGTGGATAAATTGGTGAGACGGGTGATTGATTCTGGTACGCTCGTCAGTTGGTTGCCACTTAAAACAAGTGTGGATAAATTGGAGAGACGGGTGATTGATTCTGGTACGCTTTTCAGTCGGTTGTCACTTAAATCAAGTCTGGATAAATTGGTGAGATGGGAGATAGATTCTGGTACGCTCGTCAGTTGGTTCCAACTTAAATCAAGATAGGATAAATTGGTGAGACGGGTGATAGTTTCTGGTACGCTCGTCAGTCGGTTGTTACTTAAACTCAACTTTTCCAACCATTCCAACTCAAACACCTCGGTCGGAACTTCGGTTAATGAATTACCGCTCAAATCCAATTCAGTGAGGCGTTGTTCCTTGACTCGTTGAATTAATCGGAAATATTTACGAATCGCGTTAAGACCTTGTTTTGCAATTTCAATTGGGGGGTCTTCGAGGGGGTTGCTACCTAAATCAAGTTTGGATAAATTGGTGAGATTGGTGATAGATTCTGGTACGCTCGTCAGTTGGTTTTTACTTAAATTAAGTGTGGATAAATTGGTGAGACGGGTGATAGTTTCTGGTAGGCTCGTCAGTTTGTTGTTACTTAAATCAAGTGTGGATAAATTGGTGAGACGGGTAATAGCTTCTGGTACGCTTGTCAGTTGGTTGTTACCTAAAGAAAGTGTGGATAAATGGGTGAGACGGGTGATTGATTCGGGTACGCTCCTCAGTTGGTTACGACTTAAATCAAGTTTAGATAAATTGGAGAGACGGGAGATAGATTCGGGTACGCTTGTCAGTTTATTTCCCCATAAAACAAGTGTGGATAAATTGGTGAGATCGGTGATAGATTCGGGTACGCTTGTCAGTTTGTTTCCCCATAAAACAAGTGTGGATAAATTAGTGAGATGGGTGATAGATTCGGGTACGCTCGTCAGTTGGTTACGACTTAAATCAAGTTTGGATAAATTGGAGAGACGGGTGATTGATTCTGGTACGCTTGTCAGTTGGTTACTACTTAAAGCAAGTGTGGATAAGTTGGTGAGACGGGTGATTGATTCAGGTACACTTGTCAGTTGGTTACTACTTAAATCCAGTGTGGATAAATTGGTGAGACGGGTGATTGATTCGGGTACGCTCGTCAGTTGGTTGCCCCTTAAATCAAGTGTGGATAAATTGGTGAGACGGGTGATTGATTCGGGTACATTCGTCAGTTTGTTGTGACTTAAATTCAACTTTTCCAACCATGTCAAATCCAACACCTCGGCTGGAATTTCGGTTAATTTTTCCTCGGTTGGAATTTCGGTTAATTCTTCCTCATATTCCATGACTAAATTGTTTAAATCTAAGAATAAATTGCTTAAATCTAATTCAGTGAGGCGTTTTTGCTTGAGTTCTTCAATTTTTTGGAGAATTTTGTCTGTCATCATTTCCCTGTCCCCAAATATCTTTAAATATTACACTAAATGGTAAATATCACCAATCAAGCTAATATTGATGTTAACCTGTCCCTACCCGAACTCAGACTTGTCCATGACACCCGATGCCTCCGCCGGAGCCACTTCCGCCCCCGCCCCTCAATCAACACCCGAAGTCAGCTTAGAGCTGCAAGTCCGACTCAAAACAGAAGATGGACAGCTACTGTTGCTACTCCCCCCAGAAACCAACAGCGAACCCGGAACAGCCGCGGCCTCTACTTGGACTGAACTTTGGCAGCAGCTAAAAGTCAGGCTGAATGCAGGAGAACGCTTTTGGCAGCCAAACGCAGAAGTACAATTGATGGGGAGCGATCGACTTTTAGATATCCGCCAACTGCAAGAAATCGCCGATGCCCTCTCCGAAGTAGAACTGCAACTCAAACGAGTCCACACCAGTCGCCGCCAAACCGCCGTTGCTGCTGCTACCGCAGGCTATTGTGTAGAACAACAGCCTCCGGTTTCTTCCCTGAATAAAGCTACTGCCGAAAAACCGCAATCGCTGGCGGAACCTTTATATTTGCAGATGACAGTGCGATCGGGCGTAGAAATTCGCCATCCGGGTACCGTCGTACTTTTGGGAGACGTAAATCCAGGCGGATCAGTCATCGCCGGAGGCGATATCCTAGTTTGGGGCCGTTTGCGGGGAGTCGTGCACGCCGGTGCCGGTGGCAATACCAAAAGCGTGATTATGACCTTGCAGATGGAACCGATGGTGATTAGGATTGCTAAGTATGTTGCCAGAGGCCCAGAAACCTCACCCGCTCAGTTTTTCCCGGAAGTCGCCTATGTGACGCCTCAAGGGATTCGGATCGGTAGAGCCTCTGATTTTGACAAATCGCAGTTAGTCGGGGGTAATGAGTAATCGATAATGGGTAATTAGGAATTAGTAATGAGTAATTGGTAATACTCTTTCTCTTTAAGCCTGCACTTAATAATTTTTGCCTAGGCTAAATCAGTCACTAAAAGACGATTTAAAATTTAAGTGCAAATTCAGAGAGAATTAGTAAAACAAGGAGAGTTGCGAGTTTATGAAGTAGGGGCAAAGGCTTTCGCCGTGCCACTACAGCGGGGGAGCGATAAGCGGGTGTCCTTCATAAACGTGGAATCTGCTGTTATTCAGTGAATTACAGATTGCTGCCAAATTACCAAAAAATAATTGCTAATTATCAACCAAGAATAAAATCAATTACCCATTACCAATTACCCCTTACCAATTCCCAATTACCAATTACTAATTCCCAATCACCAATTCCCAATAAATCAAAAATCGCTTATGGCTCGCATTATTGTTGTTACATCAGGGAAAGGCGGGGTAGGAAAAACCACCTCCACAGCCAATCTCGGCATGGCTTTAGCTAAGCGGGGGCGGAACGTTGCCGTAATTGATGCCGATTTCGGTCTCAGAAATTTAGACTTGCTGCTGGGCTTAGAAAATCGGATTGTTTACACGGCATTAGAAGTTCTCGCTGGAGAGTGCCGATTAGAGCAAGCTTTGGTGAAAGACAAGCGGCAGCCGCGCTTGGTGCTGTTGCCGGCTGCCCAAACTCGGATGAAAGATGCCATCAGCGCTGAGCAAATGAAGCAGCTTGTGGGGATGTTGGGAGCAAAATACGACTATATTTTGATCGACTCTCCTGCTGGAATTGAACAAGGTTTTCAAAATGCGATCGCCCCGGCCCAAGAAGGCATCATTGTCACCACTCCAGAAATCGCTGCTGTCCGCGATGCCGATCGAGTCATCGGCCTGCTGGAAGCCAACAACGTCAAGAAAATCAACCTGATCGTCAACCGGATCAGACCCGCAATGGTGCTGGCAAATGATATGATGTCGGTGCAAGACGTGCGGGAAATCCTCGCCATTTCGCTGTTAGGCGTCGTTCCCGACGACGAGCGCGTCATCGTTTCCACCAACCGAGGCGAACCATTAGTATTGTCGGAAACGGCCTCTTTAGCTGGAACTGCCTTCGACAATATTGCCCGCCGCTTAGAAGGCGAAAAAGTTGATTTTCTAGATC
Organism: Microcoleus sp. FACHB-DQ6; assembly: GCA_014695175.1. Lineage (GTDB taxonomy): Bacteria > Cyanobacteriota > Cyanobacteriia > Cyanobacteriales > Microcoleaceae > Microcoleus. Next base: position 4,212 of record JACJNV010000304.1, read on the forward strand.
TCAATCCCCGTCGGGAAAACTTCTTTACTCGCCTCCGCAAGTTCTTAAATACTAAAATTATGTGATGTGCTCATTGGCGATCGATCTTTAACAGCAGCGACCGCATCACAAAAACTAGCCCAAATTTTCCCCCAGTGACACCAGTTCCCAAAAAGAATGAAACTGTAGGTCAACTCCACACCCTTAGGGAATGAGTGATTCCCCAATCGAAAATCGAAAATCGAAAATGGTATGACCTTTTCTATGCCTAACCCTTGACAAACCCGCCCGACCCATGATATACACACTTCTCGAACGACTTTTCCCGCGCACCCCTGACAACAGCCGCGACGAGGTAAAACGGCGCCTCAAACTGGTTCTAGCCCACGATCGCTCAGAACTCAGCCCAGAAATGGTTGAGTCGATGCGCCGAGAAATTCTAGAGGTGGTATCTCGCTACGTGGAAATCGATACCACCGGGTCTGAGTTCTCGCTGGAGAGCGACCAGCGGGCCACAGCACTGATTGCAAATCTTCCGATCCGGCGAGTCAGGCTCGAACATCCACCGGAGAATTTGCCCAAGAATTTGCCCCAGAATCGGCCCGAGAATCGACCCGAATATGTACCGGAGTATGTAGTCGAAATTCTCCCCGACACTACAGAGTGATAGGGATTGAGCTTTTATTGTCAGGCAAAGAGTTCGATTCGAGCCGAGCGCCATTTAAATTAAACTATAGCAACCGCTTTCCTCGGTTAGAAAATAGACTACAATTAGTCGCCAGTTTTGCAGATCGATCGCGCCGACTTTTGATCCCAAACTGTACATTTATACCTCCTTCATCAGGTCATCCCAGCGATCGAGTTAAATGGCATGAAGAAAATCGAAGTTGCTCAAGTGTTGGGAATCCGTCGCAACACCATCGACGCCACAAGTCGATGGTATTGCAACACAGGAGACTTCCAAGCGGAGGGCCTTGTGGAAACGCCCTGGTAAGGGTCACTTGCATCACAAAACACGGTCAAGTTCCGAGAGTTTGTCAAAATACACAAGCACAATAACCCAAGCTGAGATTGTACAACTGTGGGAGGAAGGGCATGATTGCTTTGTACTCAGACCCCAAAAAATAATTAAGAGTTGTAATCCCTATTGACCAAGAAATTGGGATACCAGCCCCTTCTTCAGTGGACGGCTTTTCTTGGTTTCTAATATACTCCTTTAAAACTTCTAAAGGCGCACCCTACAGAAACAGCAAAATAACTAGGACTCCACAATGCTTCTTTATGGGGCTTCTTATGTCCAGCCTGTCCGTAGCGACGGCTAGAAACGCCCTTTAATGCGTTAACTATTTGAGAGATAGACAACTTAGGCGGATACTCAATCAGCGCGTGAACATGATTGCTTTCGCAATTGAATTCCAGCACTTGAAAATTCATTTTTTGGACCACCTCTCGAAACGACTTTTCAATCAAATCAATACTTTCACCTATGAATACAGACCGACGATATTTTGTCACACAGACCAAGTGCATCTTAAGCTCTGTAACAGAATGGCGTTCCCGGCGGTAAATAGTTGTTATTGCTTGCAAAGCAACATATAATCAAACCTACAGACCAATATCAATATAACCATGAAAGCAAGGTTTCGGTACAGATTCTACCCGACAAGTCAACAGCAGCAGAGCTTGGCTCAGTTGTTTGGATGCGTCCGGGTAGTCTGGAACGATAGCCTAGCTCTCTGTAAACAGTCCGAAAAAAAGCCAAGTTCGACCCAACTACAAAAAGTAGTGATAACTCAGGCGAAAAAGACCGAAGAAAGAGCTTGGTTGAGTGAAGTTTCTAATATCCCTTTACAGCAGTCTGTAACGGATTTGGAAGCAGCTTTCAAGAACTTTTTCCACTCCTGCAAAGGAAAGCGGAAAGGTCGTAAGGTGGGGTATCCTAAATTCAAGAAAAGAACAAATAGCCAATCGGCGCGATTTAGGATTGGAGGTTTTTCCCTTAAAAATGGCGGTGTCTATTTAGCTAAAATTGGTATTGTCAACCCAATATGGTCAAGAAGCCTCCCGTCTGAACCTAGCTCCGTCACAGTAATTAAAGATTGTGCAAATCGTTATTTCCTAAGTTTTGTCGTAGAAGTTCAACCAATTAAATCTGAGGCTAAAAACCAAAGTATCGGAATAGACTTAGGGATTAAAACCTTTGCAGTGATGAGCAATGGCGAAAAAGCTGAAAGTCCTAGTTATAAAAAGTTAGACCGGAAAGTTCATAAACTCCAACGCAAAGAGGCCCGTCAGCCAAAAGATTCTAAAAGAAGAAACGTAACTCGAATCAAGATTGCTAAATTACATAATCGCATTGCCGATACCCGTAGAGATTTCCTGCACAAATTGTCAACCAAAGTAGTCAACGAAAACCAAGTGATTATTTTGGAAGATTTAAATGTGTCAGGGATGCTGAAAAATCGAAAACTTTCAAGGGCGATTAGTCAGCAAGGATGGAGGGAGTTTAGGACTTTCTGTGAAACCAAATCTGAAAAGTTTGGCAGAGAGTTTCAAGTAATTAGCAGGTGGGAACCTACTAGCCAAGTTTGTGTGGACTGTGGTTTTAAATGGGATAAAATCGATTTGTCTATTCGTTCAGTGCTTTGTCCCAGTTGTGGTACTGAGCAAGATAGAGATAAAAATGCTTCTAGAAACATAGAGAAAGTCGGGATGGGGAATCGCCACGACTATAAACGGGCGCAGAGGGATTGTCAGACTATTTCGGTAGCAGAACCCTGTGAAGCGTCAAGCATCACCGCACCTTCAGGTCGGTGAGTATTTCAACAAGTATTCTATGCTTCTTACAATGCCAGCCTTAGTCTCCATCAACTATCTAACTTAATTGCAAATACCATTGCCCATGAAATAGGACATACACTAGGGCTCGATCATTCTCCACTTCCGACCGATGTCATGCACAATGGACTCGTTCATACTGTTCATAGCTTAATGCCTCCCTCATTTCATGCAGAGCAAATAAACTCAATGAACAATGCTATTCGCAGATATAAAGCCTTGAATAATTGATTGGCTAGAACCATAAAATAGCTGACTTTAGAGATCGAATTCCCCAGGATTAATGCCCACAGCATGGCAAGCTTCTTTGACAACCTTCTTTTCATCTTTGTCAAAATTACCATCGGCACCACCGATAATAATGCCAATTTGGATGACGGCACGACCTTGGTCTAGTTTTTTATTAAGTTTCCCTATCGCTTGGATAGCCTCAATTTTACCAAAATCGAAGTCTTGTGATAGCTTATCACAATAAAAATCAAATTTTTGCTTCAACTCCGACGCCGGAAAAATTTGGAGTGTTTTATTGGAAATTATTAGAGCCGCCGTTTTTTGTCTTTCCTCGGTATTGATAGTGCCATCAGCAGCCGCAATCAATGCACATATTGCCATTGAGGCATCAGCAAAATCATTATTTTTAAACTTGGAAATATTGGTTTGCAGAGAATCATTGATTTGTGATACGTTCTGCTTTAATTTCTCCCAGAAAGTCATTTTTTCTCCTGTTTGGTGAATGAGATATAATGTTTATGACCGGAGTCACAGTAATCTAAGCTGCTCTTAACTTGTCAAGCAATTGCCAGACCCCGTAAGACCCTTAACTTTATCAATTACACTCCTGTAGTGTATCATGGTTCTTGAGGTTTTAGATTAATCAAGTCAATCTTCATAACTAATCGCTCTTTCACAGGTTTTTTCGTTGCCTATCTTACTTAATAGCTAATCGCTCTTTCCAGAGGATCTTGTAACTGAAGTTCTAAGGGTCGGCCGGAGCGAATTTCTAAACCGGGTAACTCATGTTTGACTAACATTTTTTCGCCTATTTCAGCAGTTGCCAACGGCCAGAGTACCCAGCGGCTGCCTAGGGAAAGAGTGCTTAAACTTGCAGAGTTTTGAGTCAGCCAAATTATCGGCAGTTTCGGCCGATTCTCAACCGCATCTTCCCCAGCATTAACCGCAGCTAAAGTTTCCAAAACTACCCGGTTCCCCGAGACGAGTCCAGTCCCGGCTGTCCAAAGTTTGACGTTTAGCAGGCGCTTGCTAGCATAGAAGTAAAGAGACGCAGCTACTGTCACGGCTCGTTCAAATTCTTCTGGCTGCCATGCCGCAGCGCTGTCGAGAGCAATAATAATTTCTTGACCGCCGGCTGCAACTTCTAACTCTCTCACTCGCAGTTCTCCGTAGCGGGCGCTGGTGCGCCAGTGAATCAGGCGGGTGGGGTCTCCGTGGCGGTAAGGTCTCAGGTTGCGGGTGAGGCCTTCGGTAGCAGTTTGCGATCGACTACGATTGTAAAATTGCGGGCTGTCTTCTTGACCGATGCGATCGATCAAAGGACAAGTGCTCAACGGCAAAACTTGTGGATACACAACCGCCACCGCTTTGACTGGGCGGCTGCGCCGGCACCAAAACAACCCTAAAGGTGCCGCCGTCCTCAAGTTTACCTCTTGCCACCGATAGACCCCGCGCTGCCGGACTTCTAGATAGTATGTATCCCTGTATATACTGTTAGGCTCTATGACTTCGATCGGGCGGACGACGGGTTCTCCCAATACAAACGGCAAGATGTCTAGCACTTGCAACAGAGTCTTAGGTTGGCGGGCGCGATTTTCGATTTCTAGTTCGACGGTGATTCGATCGCCCGCACTCACCGGTTCGATCGTCCGGCGACGGACTTCCAAGGAACGGAGCGATTTTCCAGGCAAAACCGCCGCTACTCCCAACAGCGCCAAACCCCCACCGCTGAGCACGTACAGCCACCCAGACATTGTATTAGTCGCCGACCCAAAAAAGAAAACCGTCATCCCCGACAGCAGCCAACCCGCGTAGGCAGGGGTAACAGCACGATTTTCGAGCCAGTCGGCGATTTTATGACCGATGTTCATAGGAGTTTAAATTGTTAATTACTCGATCGTCCTATCAAGCCTAATTGTAAAATATTCTCAGCATTTAACACCGAATTAGCTGCGAGCGATAAGATTAGAAATCGGGCATTTTTTCGCAATAAATCACATAGACCCCGCCCAAAAATGGATACAAGCCCCCGACACTCCGTCAGGGTCGATCCCCAAATTTTAGACTCTAGTTCCTGCTCCCAGATTAATCTGTGGAGAAAATCTAAAATCTAAAATCTAAAATCTAAAATAGACTGACTGGAGACAAAAAAATGAACCCATTAAACAATCGTACACCCCTTCGACCAGAGGCTCAAGCCCGCCGCACACCGCCCCCGCCCCCGCCCTTGGCTGCAACTCCCGCGCCGCCTCCTGCACCCGCGCCGAGTGCGCCCCCTCCGGCCCAGCAGCGGTCTTCTGTTGAGACACCCGTCAGTACGATCGAACAAATGGTCAGAGATGCCCATAGCGCAGGAGCTTCCGACATTCACATTCGAGTCGGCCAAGTACCTCGATTTCGGATTCGCGGCGTGATGCAAGTAGCAACCACCCACCCTAAAGTAACGCCAGAAATTTTTGAACATTACCTAGCTGAAATTCTCACCCCCGAACAGCGAAAACAGTTTGCAACTACCAAGGAATTAGATTCAGCAATTTTTTACCCTGGCTTCGTGCGGTGTCGGCTAAACTGTTTTGAGTCCCTCAGCGGCGGTGCCATAGTATTGCGGTTGATTAGTTTGGAAATACCTACTATCGATTCCTTGAGGTTGCCAGAAGTTTTCAAAAGTATCATTTTGCGATCGCAGGGATTAATATTAGTTACTGGGCCTACAGGTTCGGGGAAATCGACAACCGTAGCTGCGATGATCGACCACCTCAATCAGATGGAGCAAAAGCACGTAGTTACAATTGAAGACCCGATCGAATTCATTCATCCCTCTAAAAAATGCTTGGTCAGCCAGCGGGAAGTCGGCTTGCATACCCACGAGTTTCAGCAGGCTTTGCGGGCCGTATTGCGTGAAGATCCGGATGTAATTCTAATCGGGGAAATGCGCGATCGCGTTACCATCAATACAGCGTTGCAAGCAGCTCAAACAGGTCACTTAGTATTGGGAACTCTCCACACTCGCAGTGCCATTAACGCTATTAACCGATTGTTGAACCTCTACCCGCCCGAGGAACAACAGGCGATGCGGATTCAAATTTGCGATTCTTTAGTAGCGGTAATTGCCCAACTTTTGCTGCCCACAGTTGACAACCGTCGGGTAGCAGTTCACGATATTTTGGTGAATACACCTGCCATGCACGATTACTTGATGAAAGGTGCGGATGAGGAAGCTTTGCGATTAATGGAACATGATACTTACGAAGGAATGCAGATTATCAACCAGGGTCTTTACAAACTGGTGCTTGAAGGCAGAGTGACGATCGAAGAAGCGACCAAAACTTCTCCTGAAGCCAGCGATTTAGACCGTCGCTTGCGAACAGGAGGCTACGATGTTGGGGACGCTCGGGGCTTTGAAGGCAGCAAAAAAGAACGCATTGTTCGCGCCTAGTAGCAGCACCCATACAGGGGTAGGCACAGCAGGACTACCCCACCCCTCAAGTAACAAGATTTTTAGCAGACGGAAATATTTGATGAGGGCTTTTGTGCGTATTTTTACTTAAACTTCAACTGTTTTTAGTAACAAAGAATACATTATAATTAAAGAGTAAAATGCTAGAATCAATATCGAGTGTATTGTTAAAATTTTTAAACGTAGACCCTACTTTACATAAACTTTAAAATTGCGTGAAAACTCGCAGGTGATTGCAAAGAAATAGTAAAGATATGTTCCGAGTATTGCCAACAATCAGCAATTTAAGTATATAGTTGTAGTGACAAATTTTGGACAGAGAACATTCGGACTTTGCCGATATTTGCCGATGGCAGAAGTAAGCAGGTTAAAAAAGCGCTTAATAAAACTACAAGCAGAGCAGATCGCGTCTCTTTCCGATTAAGTAGCTTTCAGTCTAAAAAATTCTAAAACAAAGCAGACTTTTAAAGATTCTGTCCCTCAAAAATTTGTTTAACAAGTCGCTTATCAGCAAGAGTATTTCTAGAATTTAAAGGAGCCAAAAAAGTGAAGAGTGCATTTAACCAAAGAGAAGTTTTTGAAGGTGCCAGCAAAGCGGAAATAATTGAGCGCATCCAGCAGCTAGTTCCCCCGGGTTCCCCGGAACCGCAAGATCCTCAAATCCTAGCGGCCTTACAAACTCTCACCGCACAGCTAATCGCAGCCTATCAAGCCGACGGACAATTAGAAAGCGAACCATTTAGCGACGTGCGGGGTCGCACCATTCACCTATACGCATCCGCAGTCAGCAGCCAAATCCAAGGAAAAACCATCCTCATCACCGGTGGAGAAGGATGTGTCGGCAGTTTCTTAATCGAAAAACTCCTAGAATTAGGCGCAACTAAAATCATTTCCGCAGACAACGCCCGATGTCAAAACCCCGAAGAAAATCTCCCGCTTTTTAACAGAGAAGGTGCAGTAACATTCTATGCCGTTGACATTCGCAACTTCGAGGCGCTGAAACACATATTTGAGGTAGAAAAACCAGCAATTGTTTTTCACCTAGCAGCCCAACGCCAACCCGGACTAGCTGAAATCAAAATCCGAGAAACAGTTACAACCAGCCTGTTAGGATGTAAACACGTCATCCAACTGTGCGAAGAATACGGAATAGAACACTGCATCTTCTCTTCCACAGGCAAAACATCTCGATATTTTACAACCGAAGTTTACGCCGCCTCGAAGAAGTTTGCCGAATGGCAATTTGCCAAAGCAGCTCAAGAAGGAGATGTGACTTACGGGATGGTTCGCTTTACTCATATGTTGGAAAATAGCTTGTTCTGCGAGCAAATGTCCAAAAAAGTAGAGCAAGGTAAAACTGTCAACGTTCACGCTCCCCACCGCTACGTAACTGCTCAAAATCTTTTTGAAGCCGTACATTTATTGCTGAATTCTCTGGTTGTGTCCGTTCCCGGAAAACTGAAATTTGTTGCCGTAAGTAATCTCGGGTGGCCGACAGAAACTTTGGAAGTAGCTCTTTATAAAATTCTTGAATCTGGTAAAAATCTGCCGATTTATTTTCAAGGACTTTTGCCGGGATATGAAGAACCGTTTTTCCTTGGACAATTTGACTGGAAAAAGCCTACAGACATTCACCTCTTAATTAATGTTTTGGAAGATCCTTTTAGAAGTGTTAACGATACGGGCGACATGGTGAGTGTTGAATTAGCTCCTTTTTCTTTGCCCGTCTTAGATAAACAAGTGTCGAAGCTGGAAAGCTTAATCATCGATCCAGATTTCCCCGAAGTACAAATCAAGCACGCTCTTGTCGCAGCGGAAAAAGAAGTGATTGCTTCCTCTTTTGCGTGGAGTGCCCCCGAAGACTTGTTGAAGATTTTGCAATGGGGAATCAATCCCAAGAAATTGCAAGGTTACGGAACGGAAATCGCTGACTATAGCGAGATTATCCAACTCCTCCTGCAAGGAATCTGCGGGCGGCTTAGCCAAGAAGTATTGCACAGTGCAGGAGTTACGGCAGATGAGTTTGATGACTTAGTTGAGAGTCTTTCTACCCTGGATGTGATTCAAGCCGAAGTGGGATATTTGCGATCGCTGTCGAGATATCTCAGAGAATTTGCACCCCCCGCACAGTTCACTACCAAAAAATCTGAACCTGTTGCTATCCCCGATGCAGCTTAGCTTGAACATAGTTTTGAGTTGGGAGATGGCTTCCTGAGTGCCCACCCACAGGGGATGAATGAATTCAACATCGACTAAGTGTTTAGTTGATTAAAAATAGAAAACGCAGAAACCAGGTTTCTAAAAGAAACCTGGTTTCTCCAGTCGGGAGGTGGTTGAGTTTAATTAAATTTATTTACTTAAGATTGTCAGAATCGACAGCAGATAATATTATATTATGTCTGCTCCAATAACCGCGCTTCAATTAATTGGTAGTGAGGAGGCCAGTCCTAATAGTTTTATAACGAATTAATTCATCACTACAAAGGTTATAACGGTTATTTTACCGGAGATGATATGATACTTAAGATAGGCTTGCTCGCTGAGTTACTACAGGTGCAATTTTATTACATGAACTGAACGAACGCAACAAATTAAATTAAGGTACTAGATATTGTGGAAATAAATCAGCTACCGTTCCTATTGATTGATGTTGGGCTATTGGCGATCGCCCTGATCCTTCTAATTCCCGTTGCAGTTCTATTTCTAGAATGCAGTGCAGCTTTCTTGTCCGGCCAGGGCGAGACAGCCGAAACTAAAGCACCCCGCCCCAAAGTAGCAGTTTTAATTCCCGCTTACAACGAAGCAGCAGGAATTGCCGCCACCATCTCCACAATCTTGCCACAGCTAACACCTCAAGACCGCCTGTTAGTGATTGCTGACAACTGCACGGACGCCACGGCAGAAATCGCCCGTAACTGCGGTGCAAGTGCGATAGAGCGCCAAGACACACAACGCAAGGGCAAAGGATACGCACTGGATTTTGGCTTGCAGTCGATCGAATCCGACCCCCCCGAAGTAGTCATCATGGTTGACGCGGACTGCATCTGTCAGCCCGACTCTATAGAAAAATTAGCCCGGGTTGCAGTTGCCGAACAAAGACCTGTGCAAGCAACTTATCTCATGGAACAGCCACCAAATCCTACTCCTAAAGATTCCATTTCTGCTTTAGCATTTCTTGTGAAAAACTTAGTTCGTCCCAGCGGATTAAAAAAGTTAGGATTCCCATCATTACTAACGGGTACTGGCATGGCTTTTCCCTGGTCGATAATTCGATCGGTTTCCTTAGCTAGCAGCAATATTGTTGAAGATATGCAGATGAGTTTGGATTTTGCGATCGCCGGACACCCAACAGTATTCTGCCCCGAAGCAAACGTCACCGGGTGTTTGCCACAGCAGCAGCAAGCAGCTAAAAGTCAAAGAACCAGATGGGAACACGGTCACATACAGACCTTGTTAACTCAAACTCCCCGGCTGACAGCAGCTTCAGTCCAGCAAAAACGTTTTGACTTATTGGCGATCGCCCTCGACTTATCCGTCCCTCCCCTATCGCTTTTAGTCGCTATCTGGCTAGCTGCTTTGGCCACCTCTTTACTAGCAGCAATTTTGGGAACATCCTCAATTCCCGCCGTCTTGTTAGCAGTACAAGGAATGCTGATTTTAGTTTCCATTGTCGGCGCTTGGGCAAAATTCGGGCGTGCCGATATTTCCGGCGCAACTCTTTTATCCGTACCTTTTTACATCCTGTGGAAAATCCCTTTGTATTTGGGTTTTATCCTGAAGCGGCAAACTAAATGGGTACGGACAGAACGCGATGTTTAGTATTTGTAGAGTGAGTCATTCAGATACTTGACGAACTCTAAAACCTCGTTTCGGGATCATATTGAATAAACTGGTGCGGACAAAACGCCATGTTTAATATTCGGTATAGTGCCTCAGCCAAATACTTCACCTAAGTCAAAAAGTAAAAACAAAAAGTCTGAAGCTGGAAACTTCCAACTTCAGACTTTTACTAACTCCCCGGGTAGGATTTGAACCTACGACCAATCGGTTACACTTATCCCAACGTTTCCGAAGGGCGCGGACTATTTCATCATCCCTACAAATCATGTTTGTGATCTGTCGTCGGATGTCGGGCGCTATGAGATTTATTGGTTAGGCTCCTCATCTCTAGTCTCTGCACCTTTCCGGCTACTTGCGATCGCAACCGCTGCCTTTCGCCAGACTTGGCTCAAGATTGCCGCCACCCAAAGTGCTGCGGTTTCCTTGAATTCACCCGATTTTTCAGTATCCGTTACCGGATAGAGCTGCTATGTCACTAGGGCTTTTGGTTGATGCCAAAGGCTTGCATTCATTACAGCCGACCGCTCTGCCACTGAGCTACCGAGGATTGGGGGTTTTTGTTACCCACAATTACTAACAATAGCTGAACTTACTCGATTTGGCAAGGCCTTTGACAAACTTTTTTTTTGTCATACAGCCAGCGGGTTTCAGCAGCTAATGCAGCCCCATTCTCAACTTGGCGAGGCGCTGCTGGGATTCTGGATCGAGGGAATTGGCGAGAAAGCGACTGGAGTTGTGTTTGCGGGATTTGTGCTGGCGCTCGCTGCGGCGGGCGGTGGATTCTACGTCAGCCGCTAGTTGTTCGGCGGACATCCATTCGGCACCGTAGCCGACTACGGTCAATTGCTGCGCTCGGTCTGATGTGGCAACAATCATGCGGC
>JACJNV010000305.1 GCA_014695175.1 Microcoleus sp. FACHB-DQ6
TAATTAACTTGTAGTGTACGTCAGCAGATACTTTTTATTAAAATAAGCTGTCCCGTATCTAAATTGTATTTTTGGGGCGGGCAGGACGCCCAACCCCTAATCCCCACAAGAATTTCATCACAGTGGAGCCAATTCTTCAATCTAAAATTTAAAATTTAAAATCTAAAATCGACTGACGCACCGTGAGAGGCTACTACTAAACTGTATCGCCAACTTCAGCGTATTCGCTGCGACCAAAAATTGCTTCAGCTTCACAGTAATACTTGAACTCAAGTATATTGTGGAAAGGGTCTTCTAAGAAGAAAGTACGGTGTTCTGTAGGCAAACCGACAAATCGCCGTCTCGGTTCTTGATAGAAATTTAAGTTGTTTTGCTGGGCTTTCTCTAATAACGCTTCCCAGTCAGCTTCGGAAGTAAAAATTAACCCAAAATGCCGGGGATAGATGCCTCGCTGAGGCGTCAAAGGTTCGCGGCTGACGTGGGCGACAATTTGATGGCCGCACAAACCCATAATCGCAGAATTTGGCGATTCGCGGCCTAGTTGGCAGCCGAGCCCGTCTACGTAGAACGCTTTGGTTTGGGCAATATCGGTCACCGGGAAGGCAAGATGAAATAAGACTTGGTTCATGGAGGTACTAAATGCAGAATTCAGAATTGTTCTTTAATTATTTATCTTGGTCTAATCCTTGGTTGAGGGCGATCGCCCTAAATACAGTTTTACTCGCGATCGCCACCATTGCTCCTAAAAAATTGCTCACTCCCGCTGGCCAATTTCACGGCTGGGTATTGGGCGTGCTCATCTGGGGCTGTTTGGGATGGCAAGGCTATGCTGTGGTGATGTTTTACTTTCTTGTCGGATCGGGAGTTACCCGCATTGGCAAAGCCCAAAAAGAAGCAGAAGGCATAGCCGAAAAGCGTTCAGGCGCCAGAGGCCCAGAAAATGTCTGGGGTTCGGCTTTAACCGCGACTCTTTGCGCTTTGGGAGTTTTGGCATTATCTATTTTAGGAGATACAGGCAAAATGTCTGTGCCACAAGATGCTATTTCGCTGTTATTGCTGGGTTACGCGGCGAGTTTTTGCACCAAACTTTCCGATACCAGCGCCAGCGAAATCGGCAAAGCTTACGGGAAGCGGACTTTTTTGATTACCAGCTTGCAGCCTGTACCTAGGGGTACCGAAGGGGCCGTAAGTTTGGAAGGAACGATCGCGGGTATTGTCGGCTCGATCCTGATTGCGCTTTTGAGTTGGGCCGTCGGTTTAATTGACTTGACAGGAATTCTTTTTTGTGTTATGGCGGCTTTTATTGCCACGAACATCGAGAGTGTGATAGGGGCGACGGTGCAATCAAAGTTTGAGTGGCTGACCAACGAGGTAGTAAATTTTTTCAATACACTCATAGGAGCGATCGCAGCGATTATTTTAGCGGCGACCTGGAGAGCTTTTTTAGCTTAGTTAATCTTGGACGCATTCGCGACCCAAGAAACCTGGTTTTTTACGATAATTGAAGGCATTAACGCAGTATTTTTAGAAAAAAACCAGGTTTCTGCCTCCCGGGCTATTAGTTATTAACTATTAGTCATTAGTCTCAAGCAATCAACTCATGACTAATGATTAATAGCTAATCAAACTAAGCGTCGTCTTGCGGCCCAAAAACCATTTGTAAAATCATCGTTGGTTCGCCCCGCTTGTGATAGCGATCGGCCCAATTGCGAATAATTTCATCTAATTCCTCAAGGGCTTGGTCGAGGCGTTCCGGCGGAATATCCAAAGTCTCCATAATTCGCATCACCTTCGGTTGTTTTTCCGCCCAATCCTTCATCAGCCGGAAATATCTAGCCGTATCCTCCACCATAGTAAATGTTCGCTCTTCCTGCTCTGCCGGAGAGTAAGTAGCGCGGGTGAGGGCATAAAACGGCATTCCCCAAGGAGAATCAATGCGAGTTACTGTCCCAGAATAGATCAAGCGCCGCTTAATGTGTTCTGCTAGAGCTTCGCTCAAAGGCATTCGCCTTTCTGGAGACATATCTTCTTGCGATCGCCTGTGCAGAAACTCAATCAGCTCCATAAACTGAAAAGAATTGATCAGTTGAGCGTCTGGCGGATTAGGAGGAATCTTGCTTTCGAGATATTTTTTTTCATCTACAGTCAAATTGTTTCCCGGAATGCGAGGGCGTCCCGGCAACCAACCATACTGTTCCAACCAGACATAAGGAAACTGAATCAAATATCTAGGTTCTTGGGAACCCAACATTTTCAGCAATTTTCCCTGAGTCAGAGCTTCCCGGACTTCCTCAACAATCACCTTCACCCGTTTAGGCTCAATGTGATGCAAGTGCCCGGTCATCCGCAGGTTGTTGTCCTGCTCCATATAAGTCATATAAATGGCACACTTAGCCGCCGTTGCAGCCGCGTCTAGAAACGCCCCGTGCCTGTGCCCACTGGTTCTCATGGCGCTAAACGCCAGATATAGCATGATCTGATCCATTGCACTAGGGCTGAGGCTTTTGACCAGATCCAAAGAGTCATTTTTCATCACTATCCCCGAAATAGCCAAATTAGGAGGCATTTTTTCATCCTCCATTAAATTATTGCGAGAGCGCCGAATCAAGCATAGCCGACTGTCGCCGGAAAGCTTGCCAGCTACCCTAATATTCAGGTTAGTTAATTTCCCTGAGGTAACAGGGGCATGGGCTTAAAGGCTATCCACACCGCATAAGTGGTTCTTATTGGTGGCCAATTTAAGTAGATTGCTGCACCCTCTGCGCTGACAGTTTACCTATATATAAGTTAGTTATCGCAAGTTAATTATAGTGCAGGGGTTGAAAATTAAACCGTACTTTGGGCGGGGAGAAGGTAAATAACTGTTGCGCTCCCAGGAATCTGAGGCGACTCCGAGCCCCTAATTCTTGAATAGTCATGGATGCCGAAACCTGGTTTGATCAACTAAAATAAGGCTGTTGCATAATTGCGCGAAAATTTTGATGGTTTTGTGGGATGGACTCTCCTAGGCCGTCCGCTTTATTTTCACAGCAGGCGGGACACCCCACAAGAATCCTCCTCAAATTGTGCAATGCCAAAATAAGGCGTGGAGGGCGAGGGATATCGGTTGAAAAACCCAGATGATCAGAGGCCTGTGGTTAGTTCCTGTTTAATTGAAGCGCTTTCAATACAAAACCGCCACCTACTAGAATCTATCTCTAGGTAGATGGCGGTTCCCCGTTTATATGCTAAAATTTATCACAAAAAAAATAATCTCCTCAGAACTGTCCACAAAAAGTGCAGTTGTCGCTTAACCTGAAAAAATAGAATCCCAGAAAATCCGATCGCGCGATCGAATGAACGCCCCGAAGCAACTCAGTTGTGGTCATCACTTGCGTCCAGTGCCATTAGAAATCTTGTAGCGGATGAGTGTAAACAGTAGGCTCAGTAAAATTCCTGCGTCCGCTGCCGCTCTGAGGACGGCGATTGCCCTTATGTTGAGTTTGGGCTGACAACATATATTGGGCGGTGGCAGTTTCGAGCATGGGGAGTGAAGATTCAAAAGCTTGAGCGGCGCTGGCACTCAAGGTAATGCCCAACAGGCTCAGTAAAGCAATTGCAGTGTAGGTTTTCATGGGTAGTATTAGTCTCAGTATCTATTTAGAGATACGACATTTACCCAGCCTGATCAGGATAAATTTCCCTGAAATTATCAAACTATAGAATCAGGAATCAGGAATCAGGAATCAGAAGGAAAAAGAAAGAAGGAATCAGGCTTTAGTTAAGCTATCGCGCATTTAAATTGTCTCCTAAAATCCTTGTATAAAAAGCGGAAAATTATCTTTCCCTCTCCCTTTGTCAAGCTCACCTCCTCCCGAAGCAACAGACACTTTAGATGCGTAGCATCTGATCTATGAGAGCAGTCACAAGTCGATGTAAAATGGAATCAATAAAATCTCTGGCTTCACTAATAAAAAAAATCCTAATTGCACTACCCAGACGGTTGCAATAATATACAAAACCGCCAAATACAAGATTCAATCTCTCGATAGATGGCGGTTTAAGGTTTATATGCTATCATCACTCACATAAAAGAAGATCCTAATGACTGTAAACAAGAAATGCAGTTGCCTTGGAAACCTGAAAAACTAGCATCCCAGAAAATCAAATTGAGCGCTAGACACGGGCGGCAGAAACTAACTCAATAACGGAAATCGCTTTCGTCCAATGTCATTAAAATGCTTGTAGTTGATGAGTGTAAAGATTAGGCTCAATGAACTCTCGGCGTCCGCTGCCTCTTTCTGGAGAACGATCGCCCCTTTGTTCGGTTTGGGCGGATAAAATGTATGAAGCGGTGGCAACTTCGAGCAGTCCGACGAGGGATTCAAAGGCTCGAACGACAGTGGCGCTCAAAGTAACGCCCAAAAGACTGTGTAAAGCAATTGGTGTGTAAGTTTGCATGGGGTTAGTATCCGTGTCATTGTCTATTAACTGATACGGACTCTCCCCGATCGATCAGGATAAATTTCTGTGAAATTTTCGGATCTCTGCAAAAAACCTTACCTCTTCAATTCTACGGATTCCGCCAGCAGCCAAGCGCCTGCCGAATTCAGCCTACCCCACACTGTCAGAGGCTTTTCGGTTTCGCAATTCTGTAAAAATCTGTCGGTTTCCGAGTCCAAAGTCACGAGTTGCCAAGTTTGACCGGCTACAGATACGGGACTTGTCAGCGTTAGTGTCCAGTCTTGTTCGCCGAGGCGACGGAAAATGCCCGAAAATTGGCTGTGGGTATTTGCTGTTTGGCTGCTTTGTTTCTCTACTGACTCCTGACATTCGCCGCTGGCGGGATATGCTTCAGGTCGATCGAGATAATAGCGTTGCCAGTCGAGCCAGTCCGATCGATCCCGTGTCAAATTAAATAAGGGAATAACTGCCGCACTCGCCTCGGAATCTTGCAGCAAAGCTTCCTGCAAAACTCTCACCGGCAACTCCCGCGGCTGACATCCAGATTCCGCGCACAAAGCCGCCGCCATCCCCGCCGCCTGTCCAATATTCATTACCGTCGGCTGCAAGCGAGTTGCACCGTTGGCGATGTGAGAGACGGAAATATTTTTTTCGCAGACTAGCAAACCGTCTGTACTCGCAGGAATTAGGGCGCTGTAAGGAATGGTAAACGGAGTTCCCGTCCAGCGGCCGCCCCAGCGAATGGATTTGGGCTGCAAGGGAATGTCGCCACTGGGGTAGTGGTGGTCGTTGGCATAGTTGCCGAGCGCAATTGTTTCACAAATACCCTCAGAATTTATCGGCAACTTCGCGACTCTTCCGCCGGCAATAGGCAAAATATCTTGTTCTATGACTGTACTCATCCCTCGCAAGCGGCGACTTTCTCGGTAGTAAGGATGTAAGGCAAAAGAACGAAGAAGGGAATAATTGTGTGGATTTTCGCTCGTTGAAATGGGGAAAATATTCTGTGCTAAGCCGTAGCGGGGGCCGAGTTGCGTTTGAATGAAGCGGGCGAAACTTTGAGTATGCCAGAGACTTTCTTGCAGGAATTCTTGTCGAGATGCTTCAGATTTAATGAGTCGATCAACCCCTTCACCATAATCATTACCTCGAATCGGCCAATTAATCATCAACAATCCGCCCGGAAGCCTGCCGTAATTGAGAAATTGTTCGGGGGTGTAACCGTCCCAAGCACCGAGAAATCGATCGGGATTGTCAACAGGCGGCGCGGGAATTTCTGGCCCGGCCGCACCTTTACCAAAATCCTGCATGATGGCCACCCAAGTCGGAGCTTGCACCGAATAGCTCTCTGTGAGAGTATTAGACGCAGCCGGCGCGCTGGGTTCTCCCCACTCGGCTTGGAATTCCCAACCCCAGCGGTGCCCAACCTCCGCTAAAGCCAGCAAATCTCCCAATTCCGTTGCATCTAAAGTGATTTTGGCGGAAACCGTAAAATCTGCAAACCGAACGCCAGAAATGCGATCTCCTTCATACAGCACATCGTGAGCTTTTTTTCCAGAAATCCAGTGCAAGTTCGGCAAACATTTAACCCAATCAGCGAAAATTTCAGCACCAATGCGGGGATCGTAAGTAAAAAAACTGACCCACCCCCAATCCAAGCCTCCCGGCTGTCGCTGCTGGAGTTCCCGGAGAAACGCGCCCCACAAACCGGTTTGAAAAGCTGCTAATTCATTGCCATCGGGGGCCGAAACGCCTGCGGCAGTCAGCATTCCTCCCAGCCAGGGGAATTCGCTTACTAAAATAGTTTTGGCACCTCGGCGGGCTGCTTGCACGGCTGCTGCAGTGCCGCCGGTGCCGCCACCGACTACCAAAACATCTGCTTTTAAGACCGAAGACATGGGCAATACCATTTTAGATTTTAGATTAAGGTGATGAGTGCGCTACGGATAGATGTTCGGCGTTGGCGATCGCGAAGTGAATTTTAGTGTGTAAAGACTTGACAAATAATAAATCGGGAATTATGCAGGGATCGCACAATTTTGTTACTAAATCACTGCAGGAGCGATCGCAACTTTTGATTTGTCATTTTTGGTGCGCCAATATTGGCAATATGACACCGCGAATAACGATAATAGAAAAAAGGGAACAGCATCTATAAAGTTTTACGTCTTAATAATTTC
Source organism: Microcoleus sp. FACHB-DQ6 (assembly GCA_014695175.1). Classification (GTDB taxonomy): domain Bacteria; phylum Cyanobacteriota; class Cyanobacteriia; order Cyanobacteriales; family Microcoleaceae; genus Microcoleus. The sequence continues at coordinate 6,624 of JACJNV010000305.1, forward strand.
TGAGTTAGTAATTAACGGCTGAAAATGGAAAAAGGTTTTATTTTGTGGTTCACCGGGCTGAGCGGTTCCGGCAAGACAACTATCACCAAAGCTCTCGAACCCGAATTGAAGGCAAGAGGTTGCAAAGTTGAAATATTGGATGGAGATGTCGTTCGCACCAACTTGTCAAAAGGTTTGGGATTTAGCCAAGAAGACCGAGATACTAATATTCGGCGGATTGGATTTGTCGCTCACCTGCTGAGCCGCAATGGAGTAGCGGTAATGACCGCAGCTATTAGCCCCTACAGAGCAATTCGCGACGAAATTAGAGCAATGGAGCCCAATTTTGTTGAAGTATATATCACAGCGCCGTTAGAAGTGTGCGAAGGTCGCGATGTCAAAGGGCTATACGCTAAGGCCAGAGCAGGAGAAATTAAGGGTTTTACGGGAATTGACGATCCTTATGAAGAACCGCTCAATCCTGAGATTATTTGTTACACAGAGCGAGAAAGTGTGGAAGAGAGTGTTAAAAAAGTTCTAAGCAAGTTAGAAGACTTGGGTTACATTTGATGGTGGCGGGGTAGGAAGCGGATAGGGGCAAAAGGCGATGGTGAGCAAAAACTATTCAAAATTCAATACTGTCAAAGGTTTCACGGTCAAATTTTTAACAGTGTCAGCGCTGGCTGCGGGTTCATCTCCGGGGATGGCCCAGTTTTTGCCTCCTCCTCCTGCTTTCTCTCCTCCTCCTCCTCCTCCTGGTTCTGCTGTTCCCGTACCCGTGCCTCCTGTTCAGGGATTTCCGGCGATTCCGGCAAGTGCACCTTCAAGTGTACGATCGGAAGTTTACACTTTGGGAGCGGGCGATCGTATTCAAATGGACATCTTCAACGTCCCGGAATACAGCGGCCCCAACGGTCAACACCAAGTACAGGCAGACGGTTCCCTGAATTTGCCGTTAATTGGCAGCGTTTCGGTGTACGGGATGACCCTAGAACAAGCTTCTAATGCTGTTAAAGACAAATACGGCAAATACCTCAAACGTCCTTGGATTACCCTGAAATTGCTGGCACCGCGTCCTTTGCAAATTGCGATCGCGGGCGAAATCAACCGCCCCGGCGCCTATACAATATCCTCAGCAGCAGGCCCCGGAGGCACAGCAGAGCAAATGGGAACTCAAATGCCAACGATATCGCGGGCTCTGCGAATGGCCGGTGGAATTACCCAGTCAGCAGACGTGCGGCAAATCAAAATCCGGCGCCCCCAACGTAACGCACCGGAACAAATTATTAGTGTGGATTTGTGGGAATTATTGCAAAACGGCGATTTGCGGGCCGATATGACTTTGCGCGACGGCGATACTATATTTATTCCCACTGTAACTAGCCTCAACCGCCAAGAAGCACCGACTTTAGCAGTAGCTAACATTACCGGACAAAGCACTCAACCAATTAATATTGCTGTGGTGGGCGAAGTCACTCGCCCCGGTACTTATACTTTGGCAAAAGAGACTCAAAGTAGGGTACAAGAGAATGAAATGGGTGAAAATTCTGGTTTGTTTGCTGCCAGCGAAACCAACAGCGGGGAAACTGTTTTGCAGCAAACTGTAACGAGGGCAATTAAAATGGCGGGCGGCATTACGCCGGTAGCTGATATCAGACAAATACAAGTTCGCCGCCTGACACGGGCGGGTACAGAACAAATTATTAATGTGAATTTGTGGCAACTTTTGGAAGGGGCAGATGTATCCCAAGATTTAGCGCTGCAACAGGGAGATACGGTAATCGTTCCCAAAGCCGAAAATCTCGATGCAGTCCAAGACGAACAAGTTGCTAATTCTAATTTTTCACCGGATACGATTAAGGTGAACATTGTGGGAGAAGTCGTGAAACCGGGAGCGATTGCGGTGGTTCCCAACACTACTTTAAATCAAGCGCTGGTAGCAGCGGGAGGTTTTAATAAAGCGCGCGCTCAAATGGATTCGGTGGATTTAATTCGCCTCAATCCTAACGGCACAGTTTCCCAGCTAACTGTTAAGGTTAATTTTTCTGCAACAGCCAATGAAGAATCTAATCCCAAACTGCAAAATAATGATGTAATTATGGTAAGGCGATCGGGTCGCGCTACGTTCTCGGATAATGTAGGCGGGACTCTCGCTCCTCTCAGCCCGCTGTTAGGAATATTTCGGTTGTTCGATATTTTTCGGTGATTTGAAGAGACTGGCACTAACACCTAAGAAACCCGCTTTCTAGAAAAAATTGCGGTTTGGGAATGAAATATCGAGGAATCAACCGGTTTCCTGGAACTCCGCCACCAATACAGACGTTTAAACTAATAAGTTGTAGAAATCAAATGAAACCAGGGAAACAATCTCAAGTAGCACTGTTTAATCATAAAAAAGTCGCTGACCTGCAAAAAATGTCTTCTGGGCTTTATGAAGAAGATCAATTTTTAGGCAGAAACAAAACCGAGGCAGAAAAGTTAAGTTTTTGGGAAGTTTGCCGCAGTCGCTCCATCTTAGTCATCGGCGTAGCAGCGGCAGTGACTACCGGAGTTTTTGCCTGGACACTGAATCAAAAAAGCGAGTACGAAGGGCGCTTTCAATTATTAGTAGAACCAGCAGTTACGCAAAATACTTTAGCAAAAATCTACTCCGGTGAGCTGAAACTGCAACCAGCGGCCCCGGCGACGCAAGAAAAGGGCGGTTTTGACTACGAATCCCAAATTCAAGTTTTGCAAAGTCCGCAAATAATGTCGCCGATTATTAAAGAGTTGCAGGCTAAGTATCCCGAAATAAATTACAACTACCTCTTGAACCAAAAAGCAGATAATTTGCCGTTTTCTCAGGAAACTAGGTTGTCAATTAATCGCTTCAAAAATACCAAGATTATCGAAGTGAGATATCGGGATTACGATCCGAAAAAAATTCAGTTTGTTTTGGAAAAAGTGGCGCTAGGATACCGCAACTACAGCGTGCAAGATACCACCACTCAAATTAGTCAGACTCTGGATTTTGTGAAATCGCAAATTCCCAACCAGCGAAAGCGCCAACAAGCTCTGCAAACAGAAATTCAAAAATTGCGGCAGCAGTACAATTTCATCGATCCGCAAATTCAAACCCAACAGCTTTCGCAGCAAATCAGCCAACTGCAAGCGCAAAGATTAGACGCGCAAACGCAGTTAAACCAGCAGAGATTGCTCTATTCCAATCTGCAAAATCAGCTCGGACTGAACCAGCAGCAAGCGCTGATGGCGTCGGCTCTCAGTCAAGCTCCCCGCTATCAAGCGATGCTGACTCAATTGCAACAATTAGAAGGGCAAATTGCGATTAACTCGGCTACGTTTACAGACGAAACTCCGCAAATGCAATTGTTGCGAGAACAGCGCAAGAACCTGATTCCTTTGTTGAAGAAAGAAGCCCAACAAGTTCTGGGAACTGATTTAGGTAAGGTAAGTTCACAAGTGCTGGCTTTTCAAGATCCGGTGCGGATTAAGTTAATCGAGCAGTTGATCGGTACTGCTAATTTAATTCAGGTGCTGGGCGTGCGGAATCAAGTTTTGGAACAAGCTGCTAAGCAGTTGAATCAATACTCTCAAAAATTCCCGGTGATTTTGCGGCGCTATTCCGATTTGCAGCGCGAGTTGGATTTAACTAACAATACGCTGAATGGTTTGCTGGCAAAACAGCAAGCTTTGCAGCTTGAATCTGTGGGTAAAAAAGAGGTGGCTTGGGAAGTTATTGCTAAGCCGGAAATTCCGCGCTACAAAAATGGCGAGTTGATGGCTGTTGCTCCGATTATGCCTTTGAATTTGGCTTTGGGGGGATTGGCTGGTTTGCTGTTCGGTATGCTGGCGGCGCAGTTGGCGGAACGGTTTAACAATAAAACGGTGTTCCAAACTCCAGAGGATGTCAAACAGTCGATTCGCCTGCCTTTGTTGGGGGTAATTCCTGCTAGCGATAAAATTTTGAGACTTCCTCCTGCTGAGACAAGCCCGGTGGATGTGGGAATTTCGCCGATGCCGACGGATGCTTTTCAAGAAGCTTTTCGATCGCTCAATGCGAATATTCGCTTACTCAACCTTGATACTCCGATCAATTCTTGTGTAATTACTTCTTGTCAAGTAGCTGACGGCAAGTCTACTGTAGCAGTCAATCTGGCGCGGGCTGCTGCTGCAATGGGGCAGCAAGTGCTGTTGGTGGATGGGGATTTACGGCGCCCGCAGGTACACGAAATGCTGGGTTTACCGAATTGGCAAGGCTTGCACAATGTGATTGCTGAGGATGTGGATGTGGAACAGGTGATTTTGCGATCGCCCCGTGATGAAAATTTGTTTGTGTTAACTTCCGGCCCGGTTCCTCTCGATCCCACAAAGGTGCTTTCTTCCCGAAAAATGCAGCATTTAATGGCAGCTTTGTCAAGTCATTTTGACTTAGTTATTTACGATACTGCGCCGCTTTTAGGTTTGGCGGATGCGAATTTGTTGGCGGCTCACACTAACGGATTGATGCTGGTAGTGGGGCTGCATCAAACTGAGCGGGAGGCGCTGTTGTTGGCTTTTGAAGATTTAAAAATGGCGGGAATTCCGCTGTTGGGAATGGTGGCGAATAACGATAAAGGCAGCAGGTATTACTATCAGTCTTACGTGCAGGATTACGTCCAGGAACAGTCTGTTTGAGGGAGAGGAATTGAGAAATGTGTAATGGAACAGGCCGTCGGGTCTGTTCTTGAGAATGCAAGGCGGGCGGGACACCCGACAAGATATTTCATCCATCTTGCACCATTAGTTGTGAATAAAGCTGTCATATCAATTCCGGTTGCACTCATACATGATTGTTGACTGTTGACTGTTGACTGTTGACGGGCGGGTCGAAAAACTGAATGGTTGAGTGTTAACTGTTGACTCGATTTTATTATTCCGATGCAACCGGAAACGATATCAGGGGCGGGCGGGACGCCCCACAAGAACATTTAACTTTTGTGGAACAGGCCGTCTAGCCTGTTCTTGAGATTTGTGCGTGATTTCAGAAAGACAAATTTTCTTAAGATTTGCGATCGAGACTCTGAACTATAATTAAAAGTAGAGAAATTTAAACAAATCGCGGCACTTGCCACTTGGCAAGACCTGAAAGAAAACGTGGCCGGTAAATTCCTATTTTGTAATACCTTGATACAACTCCCTGCCGAGGCTGAAAACTAGCAGGGAGTTTTGTGTTTTTCACACAGGAGATGAAACCATGGCTATTGCTACTATCAACCCGGCAACGGGAGAAACGCTGAAAACTTTCGAGCCGATCGCGGATGAGGTAATAGAAGCTAAGCTGGAATTAGCACAGCAAGCTTTTAAAAAATACCGCCAACTGCCGTTTGAGCAGAGAGCCCTGTGGATGCAGAAAGCAGCAGACATCTTGGAGCGCGATCGCGAAATTTACGCTGAAATGATGACCCTGGAAATGGGCAAAACGCTCAAATCTGCGATCGGCGAAGTGGAAAAATGCGCCTTAGTTTGTCGGTATTACGCCAAAAATGCCGCTCAATTTATGGCAGACGTACCCGCAACCACTGACGCTAGCAGCAGCTTTGTCCGCTACCAACCGCTGGGCCCTATTTTAGCCGTCATGCCCTGGAATTTCCCATTTTGGCAAGTTTTTCGGTTTGCGGCGCCAGCACTGATGGCGGGCAATGTCGGCTTGCTCAAACACGCTTCCAACGTGCCTCAGTGCGCTTTGAAAATCGAAGAAATTTTTACGCTTGCTGGCTTTCCTGAGGGAGTTTTTCAAACTTTGTTAGTCGGCGCCGACAAAGTAGCTGATATCGTTGCGGACGATCGTATCAAAGCAGCAACTCTCACCGGTAGCGAACCAGCGGGTGAAAGTTTGGCAGCAAATGCGGGCAAAAATTTGAAAAAAGTAGTGCTGGAATTGGGAGGAAGCGACCCCTTTATTGTTATGTCCAGCGCCGATGTAGCAGCAGCTTTATCAACTGCTGTGACATCCCGGATGCTCAATAACGGTCAATCTTGCATCGCCGCCAAACGCTTTATTTTAGCAGAAGAGATTGCCGACGAATTCATCACAGGATTTGTCGAAAAATTGGAGCAATTAAAAGTAGGCGATCCGATGTTGCCCGAAACCGATATCGGCCCTTTAGCTACTCCCGCAATCCTCAAAGACTTGGACAATCAAGTGCAAACTTGCATCCAATCGGGAGCAAAACTTCTGACAGGTGGCCGCCCATTGTCAGAGAATGCCGGCAATTTCTACTTGCCAACTATTCTGGCAGACATTCCCCCGAATGCCTCTGCCCGTCAAGAAGAATTTTTCGGGCCCGTAGCTTTAGTATTCCGAGTGGCAGATATGGATGAGGCGATCACCCTCGCAAATAGCACATCTTTTGGCTTGGGTGCGTCAGCTTGGACTACAGTAAACTCAGAGAGCGATCGCTTTATTTCCGAACTAGAGGCCGGCGCGGTATTCATCAACGGTTTAGTAAAATCCGACCCGAGATTGCCCTTCGGCGGCATCAAACGCTCCGGTTACGGACGCGAATTGAGCATCCAAGGAATGCACGAATTTGTTAACATAAAAACAGTGTGGGTGAAATAAGCTCCCACTCTATCAACCGATCGCACAAATCTACAGAAGTCTGCGTTTATCTGCGTTTACCTGCGGTTAAAAATTCCCATTTAGTATTTTTGCGATCGGTTTAAAAAGACCACAAACCCCCATTAACCGAGGAGAGAAACGGAAATGAACACAGCTCAACTATTGGTAAAATGTTTAGAAAATGAAGGCGTCGAATACGTCTTCGGACTTCCGGGAGAAGAAAATTTAGAAATTCTAGAAGCCCTGAGAAACTCTTCAATTAAATTTATTACTACTCGCCACGAACAAGGCGCGGCTTTCATGGCCGACGTTTACGGTCGTCTCACCGGCAAAGCCGGCGTTTGCTTGTCCACCTTGGGCCCAGGTGCAACTAACTTAATGACAGGAGTTGCTGACGCCAACTTAGACGGCGCTCCTTTAATAGCAATTACCGGACAAGTGGGTACAGACAGGATGCACATAGAATCGCACCAATATTTAGATTTGGTTGCCATGTTTGAGCCAGTTACTAAGTGGAATGCTCAAATTGTTCGCCCCAGCACGACGGCAGAAATTGTCCGCAAAGCTTTTAAAGTAGCTCAAAGTGAAAAGCCGGGATCTGTTCACATTGACTTACCTGAAAACATCGCAGCAATGCCGGCTGAAGGAACTCCGCTCACCAAAGACAACCGCGAAAAAACTTTTGGCGCTTACCAAAGCTTGAATAAAGCCGCTGTGGCAATTTCCAAGGCCAAAAGTCCTCTGCTTTTAGTAGGAAACGGCGCGATCCGCGCTAATGCCAGCGACGCTTTGACACAATTTGCTACTCGATTGAATATTCCTGTAGCTAATACTTTCATGGGCAAAGGTGTAATTCCTTACACTCATCCTTTGGCACTGTGGACGACGGGATTGCAAAAACGGGATTATATTAGCTGTGCTTTTGAAGAAACGGATTTAGTGATTGCTGTTGGCTACGATTTGATAGAATATTCCCCGAAGAAGTGGAATCCAGAAGGAATAATTCCGATTATTCACATTGGATCTTTGCCAGCAGAAATTGACAGCAGTTATATTCCTCTTATAGAAGTTGTGGGAGATATTTCTGATTCCCTCAATGAAATTTTGCAGCGTGCCGATCGCATGGAGAAAGTAGACCCTTTTGCTAAGCAATTGCGGGCGGATATTCGCGCTGGGTACGAACAATATGCAGCCGACGACGGTTTCCCGATCAAACCACAAAAACTCATTTACGATTTGCGGCAAGTCCTGGGCCCAGAAGATATTCTGATATCTGATGTGGGAGCTCACAAAATGTGGATCGCGCGGCACTATCATTGCGATCGCCCGAATACCTGTTTGATTTCCAACGGCTTTGCGGCGATGGGAATTGCGATTCCGGGTGCGGTGGCTGCAAAACTCGTTTATCCCGATCGCAAAGTAATAGCAGCCACCGGCGACGGCGGTTTTATGATGAACTGTCAAGAGTTAGAAACTGCTTTGCGAGTCGGTACTAATTTTGTGACGCTGATATTTAATGACGGAGGTTACGGGTTAATTGAATGGAAGCAGCAAGATTATTTTGGTCATTCGGATTTCGTCAAATTTGGCAATCCCGATTTTGTGAAATTTGCCGAAAGTATGGGTTTAAAAGGCTATCGAGTGGAAGCTGCAACCGATTTAATTCCGATTCTGAAAGAAGCCCTGGCTCAAGATGTCCCTTGCGTGATTGACTGTCCGGTAGACTATCGGGAAAATGCGCGTTTCAGTCAATTATCTGGGGATATGAGTTGCAATTTGTAAGAGTAGCCCGAAATCAGGAAACGGCACTGCCGTTTCCTCCATCGCCGTGTTGTTGATGGTTATATCCGATCGCCCTTAAATCCCGCTTTTTGACAAGTTGGGATGTAAGGGCGATCGCACTTTTGCAGCTTCAAGTATTGGGATTAGCTGTTACCTGCGTGATGTATTGGATAATCACGTCAAAATGCTTACGGATTTCTGCCAATTGTTTTACCCCAGTATGAGAAGCATAAATCACTTCCTCTTACTTCTGGCGAGTGGCTGCAATTTTCTTCTCAATTTCTCCGGATAGTTTTATTTTAAATTGTCGGAGTTGTTATTCTATCAGAGTTTCGAGGTCTTGGGCAATGGCAATAAACTGACTCATTATTTAACTTAAATTGATGCGTTTTTTTCGTCAATTCAGACGTAGTTTAGTTTTTGGCTAGTTAAACTAATATAGCAATCCTTGCAGGAGTCGTAATTTTTTTCCCCCACCCACTCCGAACCCGAGGGGAGGAAGTAAGAAATTCACAAATGATGCGAGGATTGCTATATTTAAGCATATTAAGTATAGAAGACCCGTTTTTGGCTACTTAAACTAATATTTAAGGACACTAACTAAGAAAGAGCCTATTTTTTGACTTTTTAGCAACACGCAACACTTTTGTCTCAAATCTAATCACTTCAAACCCAATAATAAGGCGATTCCGCCGATCGCACCAACTACCCCCAAAACAGCCCGAATGCTCACTTTTTCGCCCGCCAGCACCGCTAAAGGCAGTATAAATAGGGGACTGGTAGAACTGAGTGTTTGAGCGATTGCTGCGGGTGCATATTTCAGTGAAGTCTGTTGCAGGGAAATCCCGAGATAGGTTCCTAAAAAAGCTGCCAGAATTATGGCACCTAATATTTTTGAGGATTTTAATTGTTTGAAACTGTCAAGGTTTGTTGGCTTCAAAAAGCACAGCATGACTGCCATGCCGCCGCTCAAACGCAAGGCCGCCGTCCACAGGGGATCGATATCTATTTGAGTGAAGGCGGCGCGGGATAAAATTGCTCCAGCGGCGTGGGTTGTTTGTCCTAATAAACTAATACCTAATCCCTGCCAAAGATGTTTTGATGATAAGGTTGTTTCGGCTGTTCGTTCTGCAATTACCCACGCTACGCCGCAGATTGTTAAAAGAATGCCAGTACAAGCAATGGGCGATAACTTTTCTTGCAAAAATATTAAGCCCAATAAAGCTGTTAAAGGGGGAGATAGGGTTTCTAAAAGCAGCGATCGCCTCGCGCCTAAATATTTTAATACGATAAAGAAAGCGGTGTCTCCGATGCCAATTCCTAGGCCGCCGCTGATGAGCAGCATTGCTAAAATATTAGGGTTGATGGCGGGTAAGGGTTTACCTAAAATTAGTACAGTGGCAAGGAGCATGAAAAGGGCGATCGCGCCTTTGAGCAAGTTGAGCACCACTGCGGGGATTTGCTGTCCCACTCGCTGCCAGATGGTGGAAGATAGAGCCCAGACAAATGCAGCGCCTAAAGCGGCGATTTCACCCATAAAATTTGTTGACTGTTGACTGTTGACTGTTGACTGTTGACTGTTGTTACCAATTCCCCATGCCCAATTCCCAATTCCCCATGCCCGATTCCCCATGCCATATAAATTAGGGTTCCCGGTGGCCTACCTGGAACCCTAGATTTATTAAGCTTTTTTAGCAGTGGGCGGTGAACATAAATCAATACCATCATGTCCGAATAGAGGAACGAAGCAATTCGCTTGCGGTTTGGGATGGCTTCGTTCCTTTCTTCGGACACCCAAGATATATGTCTACCTACTGATTAACGTTGTGGTAATTGCGGAGATTGGGTAGGTTGAAATTGTGACCGCATATCTGTTCTTACCCAAGAACCAAAACGATCGGGACGAACGCATTCAGCATTCTCTAATTCGTCTTTGAGTTTATTGGCGAAAGATTCAAACATATCGACTAACGCCTGACGATCTGTTAAGCAACCTTGGAGAGCAATAAGTTGTTCCAGCGTCCAGTTATACAGTTGAGTGTCCCCTTGTTCAATGCGTAAATAGAACTGATTCTCAAACTGTGCCAGATTAGAGTAGAAGTTCTCAACTTCTGACTTGATCAAGTTCATATCTAGGTAGAATTGTTGCTGTTTCAATTCTGCAAAAATCGTATTTTTGATGTTCTGCGTGAAGTTTTGGTTCAGCTCATTTTTGACGATCGTAGAGACATCATTACGGAAGTTGAGAATCTTGTTATCCAAGCTAACATTAATGCGATTGTCAAGATCGTTGACAATATTATTAGTCACTAACTGCACGTTGCTAGTGCTAGATTGATTAACAGCCGTATTGATGCGAGCATCAATGTTAGATTCAATCTGCTGAATGACCAGATTTTTAATGTTTTGGCTTTGGTCAGCAATTTTGAGATTAACTACCGCATTAATCCGCTGATCCATGTCGTGTTGAATTTGCTGAACAATTTGAGTGTTAATATCTTGAGATAGATTAGACACTTTCAGGTTCACGACATTATCGATGCGTTGATCGATGTAAGTTTGCATCTGCTGAATCACCAGATTCTTCACATTCTGGGTTTGATCTGAAATCTTGATGCTCACCACATTCTCAACACGCTGATCAATATTATGTTGGAGTTGCTGAATTACCTGATTAGTGATCTCTTGAGATTGATTGGCGATTTGGACATTAACGGAGTTACTAATGCGCTCATCAATATCAGCCGACATTTGATTAATTACCTGGGTATTAATCTCTGTAGACTGATTGGCAACTTTGATGTTAACTACATTCTCAATCCGTTGCTCAAGTTCAGTTTGCATTTGCTGAACTACGAGGTTCTTAACTTCTTGAGTCTGATTAGCCACTTTGAGATTAACGACGGCCTCAACACGCTCATTGAGTTCGGTTTGCATTTGTTGCAGCACTAAGCTTTTAATCTCTTGGGTTTGTTCAGAGATTCTTAAATTCACCTGCTCGCTAACAATGCGGGGAATTCGGGAAATAAATAAGTCGTTGAGATTTTTGTTGAAGTATCCCGACCAATTGTGGAAATTCTGATTAAAACTAACTTCCATTTGTTGGGTAAGAGTCTTAAGCATAAACTCCAGCCGTGCTACCTTCATCCCTAAGTCTTTAGCTTGAGTTTGATAGCCTTTAAGCAGCCATTTTTCCAAATTGTCCCAATAAGCTTCTTTTTTATCGTTCGGGTCACCTGTTACTGTGATGGAACTATTGATTTGGGCTGCCATTTGCTGCCACATTTGTTCCATCTGATCTTGGTCAAAACTGAACCCAAATCCACTGCCAATATTGATATTGTCAGGGTCATAAAAATTTGGACCAGTGGGAACTGGTATACCACCAGAGCTAGTTGAACCACCAGAGCTAATTGTGCCACCAGAGCTAGTTGAACCACCAGAGCTAGTTGAACCACCAGAGCTAGTTGAACCACCAGAGCTAGTTGAACCACCACCCAGTACACTAACACTGCTTTCGCTGCTGCCCGTACCAGGTTTTTGTTTTGCCTTTTCTTGGTCTACTTCTACATCACTGATGTTGTTGATTTCTAAAACAACTTGCCCTTCGTTATCTTCTATGTATGTATCAAAAAAGAAGCCGGAGATGGTTGTTTTTTGTTTGACTTCAAAAATAACTTCATCTTTGAAGCCATTTAAGGAACACCAACTTTCGCTAACTTCATTTCCTGTCAACTTGGAGATAAATTTTCCCCCTTGAATCAACAGTAACGCCCAAGGTTCTAATTGGAAATTTTTTGCTTCAGCTCCATAAGTGGCATTGCTTTCCCGAATCTTGACGCGATAGTTACCTGGGGCTAACTCCATAGAATTAGCATTGGCTTTTTTAAGAGTTGAGAGATAATTGCCATCAAGCGAATAGCAGTTTTTCTTGCTATCAACGGTTAAAGTTTGGGGATTAGACTGTTGATTGCCCGTGATTGAAACAGTTACTTGTCCTTCATTATCAGCACTATAGACATCAAAGAATAAAGCACAGACTACAGCTTTTTCTTTGATATCTAACTGCAATTTGTCGTTATAGCCGTTTAAAGTTGCCCAAGTTCCACCTGTCTCAACACCTGTCTTTGTGTTGATAAAGGTACTGCCATCAAGTCCATAAATCCAGAGAAAAACAAAAGGCTCACCGACGGTATTGTCGGCACTATAGCTGTAGCTACCACTGGTAATTTGGATGTCAAAAGTTCCTTTGTCTAATGTCAGAGACTTAGCAACATTTTGTTGCAAGCTATTCATCTGAGCGGTATTGATAACGTAACAGTTTTCTTTTGTATCAATCGTTAACAGTTTCATAGTTTCGTCACCCGTTGTAGTAGTTGTTTGTGGAGCTTGTGTAGTTTCAGGGTTAACTTGTGAAGTGATGGTTGCGATCGCTTCTGCTGCTGGTTGATAAACCGCAATTCCTGCCCAACGACCGCTAGGCTTGGTTTGAGCCACTAATGTGCCTTTACCTGTCTTGGTATTAATGCGGATTAATTGACCGTCTTTTCCCAAGTTAAAAAATCTGCCGGTAACGCCATAAAGGACATTGCCAACAAATTCCATACTGCCAATACCAGGAAATCCGGTATCACCAATAGTTTTAACTTCGCTAGTATCGAGATTGCATCTAGCAAGTAATTTCTTCTTTTCGTAGCCAATTAATGTGATATATGCTATGCCATTGCTATCAAAGGCAACTTCACCACAGTTGTAGTCTTTATTAGCTACGGTAGCTACTGGTGTACCTTTTCCTGTTTTGATATCAAGGGCAATCAGTTGTTTAGCTGTGGTGGCATAAAGGGTTTGACGTTGGGCATTATAAGCCAAGCCGGCTGTAGCAAAGCCCGTATCCCCAATGACAGTCGTATCGCCCGTTTTGATGTCAATTTTAACGAGCTGGGTTGTGTCGCCTTCTCGATCAATGCCATAGAGTTGTGAATCAACAAAGGCAATATCATACACTTCTGTAATGATCTCACCGATGAATGTTGCTTTACCTGTGGCTAAATCAAGAGTATACAGTTTACTTAACTGATTTGAGACACAATCCTGGATATAAACTGTGCCTGGAACCATAGCTAAATCCACAGAAGGTATATTGCTTGCCTGATTACTCATCTTTATCTTTTGAACTTGCCCAGCGATCGCTCTCTCTGGCCAGCAATACTGGTACAGGATGGGACAACTGAGCCGTCTGAGCTTGTTTGAGCATTTCTCCCAGTTGAGTGGTGCTGAGCTCGTCGTAGGCTCGCACCTGCGCCAAAAACTCGTCTACATTCAGTTTTTGGTAATCACTTAATGTGATATCTGCTATTAGACTTGTTTTGCCAAACAGTTAAGAAATCATAATCGAGGTTGCTGATGACGGTATTTCCCTTAGTGCTGATCAACTCAGCATCTGCTAGAATTGGTCGCAAGTTTGACCGCTCCGGGGATGACTATTAGTCTATCTAGAAGGGTAGATAATTTTTTTTTTAGTAATAAAGCGTAACATCTTTGTTTATCCGCTCAATAATCCGGGGTAATATCAAATCCGTTAGCATCGCAATAGTAAATTCGAGTTCACTGTTGACGGTTGACTGTTCACTGTCCACAGTCAACAGTCAACCGTCAACAGTCAACCGTCAACAGTCAACATCATAAGGAGTGTAACCGGAAATGATATAAATCGCTCAACGATGCACCTCAAATGACGCAAAATCGTTCCTGAGTGGGTAGTCCGCCCCGAATTATTGAGCGGATACATCTTTCTCATCTTTCAGTGGTGCGAAGTCAGCCGCAACGAGCATTTTATCGAGCTCGTACTCGATCGATGCCATAGAGTTGTGAATCACCAAAGGCAATATCATAGACTTCTGTAATGATCTCACCGATGAATCTTGCTTTACCTGTGGCTAAATCAAGAGTATACAGTTTACTTAACTGATTCCAGACACAATCTTGGAGATAAACTGTGCCTGGAACGATAGCTAAATCCAAAGAAGGTATATTGCTTGCCTCCTTACTCATCTTTTTCTGTTTTTATTACATAAAAAAGCAGACGATAGTGCGGTTGGTCATGAGTTATTTCAACTGAAGTTCGGAAAATAGTCGGCTACCAACCACAGCCACCAGCAAGGGCGAGATCAAGTGATGATATCTGCACTTGGAGCTACTGGGCTACCTAGCACACAGTTCTCTAGCACACAGTTCTTTATTAATACATCACTAGCTTTTCTAGTAGTGGGCGGGGAGAGAATCGAACTCTCATACCTTTCGGTGTCAGATTTTGAGTCTGATGCGTCTACCAATTTCGCCACCCGCCCTTTTGGGTTTCACCATCATAACACACCGATCGATTTCTTGCAAGCAAAGATTCATAATCTTTTGAACTTGCCCAGCGATCGATCTCTCTGGCGCGCAATACTGGTACAGGATGGGACAACTGAGCCGTTTGAGCTTGTTTGAGCATATCTCCCAGTTGAGTGCTGCTGAGGTCGTCGTAGGCTCGCGCCTGCGCCAAAAACGCATCTACATTCAGTTTGGGAGCTAAAGTCGGCGAACCTCCGGCCAGCTTCATCAGCACCGATGCTACCACTCTTGGGTCTTGGGTGGCGAGCAAGGCGGCGCGATCGCACGTAAATTCCGCACACCGCAACCATTCCAACATTTGCGCCTGCAAACCCTGCGCGAGCACGGTTCCCACAGGCGAAATTTGACCGGCGGCCAACACAATTAAATTAGCCAGAGTCAGGTAAACTCCGTGGTCGCACTTCAAATGCCCCAACTCGTGAGCAATTACTGCCTTAACTTCCTCGTCTGTGAGCAAATCAATCAGAGAAGTGTGCATCACCACAAAAGGCTGTTTTCCCCGCATCGCAAAGGTGTAAGCATTCGGCATCGGATGCTGGCGGACATAAAGCTGCGGCGCTTCCAAATCCAGAGTTTTGCAGGCATCCAACAGTAATTGATGCAGGTGGGGCAATTGATTTTCGCCGACTTGGACGCTGGAAGCCAGATTTTCCAGCATGAAAAACTGTTCTCCAAGTTGTCCCAGCAACTGCCGCACCATCAAATCCAGGCCGGGCAGTTGTTTGAGAGTGCTGGTGGCTTCCAAGTCTAGCGGGTGGCGAAACTGGTCTGCTTTTAAACCGATGAGCGGTATGTTCGACATTTTAGTCAGTTGGGAATGGGGAATTAGGAATTGGGAATTGGGCATGGGGCATGGGGAATTGGGCATGGGGAATTCTTTTGCTTCTTCCTTTTTTCCTCTTCCTTCTTCCTTCTTCCTTCTTCCTTCTTCCTTCTGACTACTTTAAACCCGATCGCACGGGATTGACAGGAGCCTCAGCAGTCGCCGGGTCTGTACCCTCTTTGACGCGCCGCAACTTAGCTCCCAATTTTTGCAGTTTCACTTCTAACTGCTCGTAGCCGCGGTCTAAATGCTGCAAGCTGCTGATGGTGGTGACACCATCGGCTGCAAGTCCCGCTAACACTAACGCCGCCGAAGCCCGCAAATCGGTTGCCACTACTGGCGCGCCCGACAGCCGCGACACTCCCCGCACAATCGCTACATTGCCTTTAAGGCGAATGTCGGCGCCCATGCGGTTGAGCTCTGCTACGTGGCGCAAGCGATTCTCAAACACAGTTTCTTTGATCAAGCTGTCTCCTTCGCTCAGCGTCAGCAAAGCCATAAACTGAGCTTGCATATCTGTGGGGAAACCGGGGTAAGGCAGAGTTTCGATGTCTGTCGCCGAGTGAGTTTTGCCCGGAACTATCCGCAAAATGTCGGGGGATTCTGCAATAATTTTTGCCCCAATTGTCTTCAATTTGGCAATGACTGCGGTCAGGTGGTCGGGAATTACTGGCGACAAACTGATTTCCGAGTGAGTGATGGCTCCTGCTACTAAAAATGTTCCGGCTTCAATGCGATCGGGAATAATTGAATAGTCTACTGCGTGCAGCTTGGGAACTCCCGAAATGACGATCGTATTAGTGCCGGCGCCTTGAATTTTTGCTCCCATGGCGCGGCAGAAATTCGCCAAATCTGCGACTTCCGGCTCTTGAGCCGCATTTTCAATCACGGTTTCTCCTTCAGCCAGAGTCGCCGCCATCATCAAAGTTTCAGTTGCGCCGACGCTGGGGTAGTCCAAATAAATTTTGGCTCCTTTCAGGCGGCGGTTCGGCCCTTTGACGTAAGCGTGAACCGTGCCGTGGTCGATGTGAACTTCGGCGCCGAGGGCTTGCAGACCGCGAACGTGGAGTTCAACGGGTCGGGCACCGATGGCACACCCACCGGGCAAGGGCACTTTGGCAAATCCCAAACGCGCTAGGAGGGGCCCGATGATGAAGAAGCTCGCCCGCAGTTGGCTGACTAATTCGTAGGGGGCTTGAGCGTCTATGAGGTTGCTGGCGTTGATGTCTAAAACGTCCCCGTTCTGCTGTAAGTTGACTCCTACAGCCGAGAGAATTTGCCCCATGCGGGCGACATCGACTAGACCGGGAACGTTGCGGAGACGGCAATCCTCTGGGCATAACAGGGCTCCTGCCATGACGACTAAAGCCGAATTTTTGGCGCCGCTGATTTTGACGTGTCCTTTAAGGGGCTGGCGACCCCAAATTTGTAATACTTGTTGTTCGTCGCTTTCAGGTGAAGCTGGCAGGTTAGATGAGTTCTGAGCTGGTGTAATGGGTTTGCCCTCCATAATTCGCTTCGTTACTTTATACATTATTAATTTTGGTTCGATTTTACCGGAAAGTTTTTATATGTCTAGGGGTAACATGAGAAATTTCCGTAATTATATTTGCTGGAATCCACTAGGGACAAGGTTTTCAGGTTTAATCACAGAAATAATGTCGATCGAGTCTTATGAAGTTATCTGTATCAAAATTTACGTTTATTTGTAGCGGTCGCTCGGAGCGCAGATGTTATAGCTTTGTCAACGATCTTTTGAAGTAAAAGCGGACTCGGTTGTTGACAAAGGTGTAATATATCTGTTCGATCGACAATGCCAGAAAGTTAACACATTGTCGATCGCCCCATTGCCTGTGCTACCCTGTGACAACAACCTAGAGCCAAAGCTACTCCTAGCATATGGTTCACATTAAACGGATCGAACTGACGAACTTTAAATCTTTTGGCGGCACGACGGCCATTCCCGTGCTGCCCGGTTTTACTGTGGTTTCCGGGCCCAACGGTTCTGGGAAGTCCAACATCCTCGACGCTTTGCTGTTTTGTCTGGGACTTTCGAGTTCTAAGGGAATGCGGGCTGAACGTTTGCCGGATTTGGTCAACAGCGCCCAAAACAAACGCGGTACGATCGAAGCTAGCGTGACTGCGACTTTTGCGCTGGAAGATGTGGGGGAGGAATGGTTCGCCCGGGATGAAGATGAGGAGGAAAATGCAGCAGATGAGTTATCTGTTGAAGCAGAGGAAGTCGAAGGGATAGAAACTGCCGAAACTCAAGACAACAACGGCCAATCATCTTCTGTCAATCGAAAATCGAAAATCGAAAATCGAAAATCGGAAGAGTTATCTGTTGAAGATGTAGAAGAGATTGAAATCGCAGCAACTCAAGACAACAACGGACAACTACTCGCTACTAATAAAAACTCCAAAATCCCAAATCCAAAACCGGATGAGTGGAGTGTGACCCGCAAACTTCGGGTAACTCGCCAAGGTACTTACACTTCAACTTATTACATTAACGGCCAACCTTGCACGCTGACTCAACTTCACGAACAACTCAACCGCTTGCGAATTTATCCCGAAGGCTATAACGTCGTGCTGCAAGGAGACGTTACCAGCATTATTTCGATGAATTCTAAGGAACGCAGAGAAATCATTGACGAATTGGCTGGGGTGGCTCAGTTCGATCGCAAAATCTCTTTAGCTAGGCAGAAGTTGGATGAAGTTAAGGAGGTGGAAGAACGCAGCAGGATTGTAGAAAAAGAGCTGATTTCTCAGCGCGATAGGCTGGCTTCGGATCGCACAAAAGCGGAAAAATATCAAAAGCTGCGGGCGGAATTTCAAGAAAAGTCGCAGTGGGAAATTGTGCTCAAATTCCGGCAATTGCAGCAACAAGAATGGAAGTTGCGAGAACAAATCGAAACGGGCGATCGCACTTCTGCATCTCTCACCGAACAACTGCAAGCAATTAGTACCCAAATTCAAGAAGCAACCGCCGAACTTGACGCGCTGAATGCCCGTGTTAAAGCTTTGGGAGAGTCGGAATTGTTGGCTTTGCAAGCGACGATTGCGACTCAGGAAGCGGAACGGCGGCAACTGCAAAACCGCAAACAGGATTTGGAAAAAACTGCTGGGCAAATGGCGGCTAGCATAGCACAAACTGAGGAAGAAGTTCGACAATTTAAGCAAAGTTTGGAGCAAATTGAGATTGAAATATCTTATGTTAAGTCTCAGCAGGGGAGTTTTCAGGAACAACGGGATGCAGCCCAGCAAAGTTTAGATGAAAGTCGGGAAGTTGCAAATGCGATCGCCTCGACGGCCGAAGTTTGGGTACAGCAGCAAACGGAACTGCACCGCCAAATCGAAACAATTCAACAAACTTTGGAACCACAGCGTACAGAACAAGCTACCATTGGAGAAAGAGCCGATCGCCTGCAAAGTCAAATTCAAGAACAAAACCAATCGCTGCAAGTATTGGAACAGGAAATTGCAGCGAAAAAAGAGCAGCAATCTCGCCTTGTGGAAACAAAAGGCGTTGCATCTTTGCAAGTAGAATCGCTGACTCAGATTTTAGTCGAAGCCGAACAAGAATTGCAACTGCAACAGGAAACTCAAACTCGTTTGTTGGAAGAACAGCGGGAAAGACAGCGCAAATTAGACAAACTAGAAGTGCAGTTTCAAGCACTGCAAGAAGCGACGGGAACGTTTACTGCAAAAATTGTCGCGCAAAGCGGAATTGGCGGAGTTTGCGGCTTGGTGGCTCAACTGGGCAGGGTAGAACCGCGCTATCAGTTGGCGCTGGAAATTGCCGCAGGCGGGCGCATGGGAAATATGGTGGTGGAAGATGACAGCGTGGCTGCTGCTGCGATCGAATTGCTGAAACAAAAACGGGCGGGAAGGATGACGTTTTTGCCTTTGAATAAGATTAGAGGCGGCAGGTATTCGGTGAATGAAAATTTGCGGCGCGCGGCGGGATTTGTGGATGCGGCTGTTAATTTGATTGATTGCGATTCCCGGTATCAGGAAATTTTTGCTTACGTTTTTGGCAGTACGGTTGTGTTTAGCAACCTCAGCGACGCCCGCCGCTATTTGGGACAGTACCGGATTGTCACTTTGGACGGGGAAATTTTGGAAACTAGCGGGGCGATGACTGGGGGAAGTTCTACTAATAGATCTACGTTGCATTTTGGCACGGTTGAGGCTAGTGAGGCTGCTAGTGAAGCGCGGACGATCGCCTTTTTGCAAGAAAGGTTGGAGGAAATTGAGCGGATTTTGGAACGGTGCAAAATTGCGATCGAGCGCGCCTCTGTTGCAGTTAAAACTCGCAGCCAAGAATTGATGGAAGCGAAACAAAATTTGCGCGAAAATCAGTTGCGCTTGGAACAGTTGGATTCGGAAATTAAGAATTTGCAAGCGCAACAGGAACAAGTGCGATCGCAAATTGCGAAAAACACACAGGAATTAACTAATTCGCGATCGAGATTGCAGTTGCTGGAACGAGAATTGCCCGCACAGGAAACTCAATTGCAGCAGTACCGCCAAACTTTGGCGCAGTTGGAAGAGTCGAACAGTCACAGCGAATGGCAGCAAATGCAATCGAGTTTGCGCGCTCTAGAAGCGCAGCTCCAAGAGCGAGAATTGGCTCTGAGAAACGTCCAGCAGCGCCTTGTAGACTTGGAAAATCAATTCGGGCGTTTGGAAGACAAAATTAAGGAAGGCAGCGAGAAATTGCAGGAATGGCAAGTGCAGCAAAATGCGGGTGCGGATGCACTCGCTCGCATTGTTTCGCAGCAGTTAGAACTCGATCGGCAAATTGCGGAAGCTAAGGCGGCTTTGGGGGAAATTGAGGAAAAATTGGGCGTGGAAAAGGGAGAGCGCGATCGGGCGGAATCTCAACTGCGAGAGAAGCATTTAGCCAAACAGCAGTTACAATGGCAGTTGCAAAAACTCCACGAAACCCAGCAAGAACGCCGGGAACAATTGAGCGCAGTCCGCACTCTATTGGAAGCGCAGCGGGCGGAAATGCCAGACCCCGTGCCGTCGATTCCTGAAAATGTCGAGAAAGCCAATTTGACGGAATTGCAGCAGGAAGTAAAGGCGATCGCCAAACGCATTCAAGCTTTAGAACCGGTCAATATGCTAGCCTTGGAAGAGTACAACCGCACTCAAGAACGCCTTCAAGAATTGAGTCAAAAATTGACGACATTGGAAGGAGAACGCACTGAACTGCTGTTGAGAATCGAAAATTTTACCACACTCAGGCGGCGCGCTTTTAAAGAAGCTTTCGACGCGGTTAACGAGAACTTCCAGACTATCTTTGCGGAACTTTCCGAAGGCGACGGCTATCTCCAGCTAGATGACCAGGAAGACCCCTTCAGCAGCGGCTTGAATTTGGTCGCTCACCCGAAGGGCAAACCCGTACAGCGGCTGGCTTCCATGTCTGGAGGCGAAAAGTCGCTGACGGCGCTGAGTTTTATTTTTGCGCTGCAACGCTACCGCCCATCTACGTTTTACGCTTTTGATGAAGTGGATATGTTTCTGGATGGGGCAAATGTGGAGCGATTGGCTAGAATGATAAAACGACAGTCGGAACAAGCCCAGTTTATTGTGGTGAGTTTGCGGCGACCTATGATTCAATCGGCTGAGCGTACAATTGGCGTTACTCAAGCGCGCGGAGCTTATACTCAAGTCATAGGACTGAAGTTGTAGTCCCGGAGTCTCTGTTAACGATCGTGTTGAGTGATATATGTACTTAATAAATCAGGATTAAACTTAGAATGACCTCCGAACAAATTTGCCAACGCTCCGACATTCTCGGCACTCAAGTCATCACCCGCGACAGAGGTAAACGCTTGGGGGTGGTTAGTCAATTGTGGGTGGACATTGACCGGCGGGAAGTTGTGGCGATCGGTCTGCGAGATAATATATTTGCGGTCGCTGGAATGCCGAGGTTTATGTTCCTCAGCAATGTCAGTGAAATCGGCGACGTGCTGTTGGTGGAAGATGAGAGCGCGATCGAAGATGATGTTGATGTTGAAGCCTACAGCATTTTGATTAACAGCGAAGTTATTACCGAAACCGGCGAACTTTTAGGTAGGGTGCGGGGCTTTAGGTTCGACCCCGAAGACGGTAAGTTAGTTTCTATAATTATCGCTTCCCTGGGAATCCCCCAAATCCCCGACCAAGTTCTCAGCACTTACGAGTTGGGGATTGAAGAAATTGTCAGCAGCGGCCCGAATCGCTTGATTGTGTTTGAAGGTTCCGAGGAAAGGCTCAGGCAGCTTAGTGTGGGTTTGCTGGAGCGCGTCGGTTTGGGCCAAGCACCTTGGGAACGGGAAGAGGACGAGGCAGGTTATTATCCGAAACCCGTGGCTACGGGAAATCAATTGGGCCCGGGCGTGCGGATACCTGCACCGGAAATGCGGAGCCGGGTAGCTGCGCCTGCGGTGGAGGAAGTTCCTTGGGACGAGGATTCGCAGTGGAACCGACCGCAGGTGCGACAACCGCAGCAGCAGATGCGCGCGGTGCAGCCTGAGCCGCTCATCGACGCTTACGAGGATTACGAAGAGGATAATTGGGGCGGCGAGGAGGACGATTACGAGGAGGAGTACGAGGCGAAGCCGCAGTACACTCGCTCTGAGAGTTCTCGCCCGAAGGCGCCTGTGGTCGAGTACGAGTACGAGGATGATGTGGAGGCCGATGCTTGGGCTGACGATGAGGCACCGAAGCCTTACCAGGCTCCTCGGGTGAATATCCCTGAGAAGACTAAGACTCCTGAGTACGAGGAGGAGCCTGGTTATTAGAAATTAATCGCTCGGTTGGGCGGGTTTACGAGATTGTGTGTTTTAGACATAGATAGTTGGTAAAACCCGCCCCTACAGACCATTGTAGGGGCGGGTTTTACAAACAATATCGGCGTAAGACCAACAATATAATAAACCCGCCCCCGCCCAACGAATAATCGGAATCTACATTTTTTTGGAGTATCTCGAACATCAGGTTAATCTAGATTATCGGCTGTGTGGGGGCGGGTTTATCTAAATTGTTTGTGAACCTCAAATATTGTTTGTAAAACCCGCCCCTACGTTAAATTATGAAAAAAAACTTTATTAAAACCTCTATTTTCCAAGTAATAACATATCTAATTTTTCCCATTTTTTTATCTACCACCACGGCTGAAATTGTCTTACGAGTTGCGGGATACAAACCCTGGCAAATACAAAATGTTGATGTGGCCGTCGAACCCAAAGGTAACTTTTTTACCAAGGACTCGGAACTTGGCTACAAGCATTTGCCGGGTCAATTCAAGGTGACACTTAACGGCAATTACTCATTTAATACAACTCATCTCAATAATAGTTTAAGAATAACACATCCCCTCAATACTTACAATTTATTATCGTCAAAAAAACCTGAGATTTGGATATTCGGCTGTTCTTTTACCTACGGTTGGTCATTGAATGACAGCGAAACTTATGCTTGGTTGCTGCAAGAGAAATTACCCAAATATGAAATAGTGAATTTTGGCGTTAACGGCTACGGCACGCTGCACTCGTTGATTCAATTCAAAGAAGCCCTCAAACAAGGAAATAAACCCCAAATTGCGGTGATTGCTTATGCGGGATTTCATGACCGCCGCAATACTTTGTTAAGGGCGAGAAGAAAGCAAATGGCTGCTTGGAATAAACTCGGTATTTTATTCCAGCCCGATGCTAGGCTGAATGGAGAAAATAATTTTACCTACAAGATGGCAAAACTTGAATATCACGAGTTCCCGCTGATGCGGGTTTCTGCATTAAGCCATTTTTTGGAGGTTAATTACAATCAATTTGAAGAGGGATTGTACAAAAGCCATGAGGTTTCTAAGGCAATTATTGAAGAGTTTAACCGTGTGGCTGAGGCTAATGGTGTTAAGTTAGTTGTGGCGGGAATTAATACAGGTTCTGCTAAGATGTTGGAGGAGTTAAGTCAGGAGGGAATTGCTACGGCGGATATTTCGGTTGATTTGAAAATACCTGCCAATAATAATTTACCTCATGACCTTCATCCAAGTGCGATCGCGAATCGGCAATATGCAGAAAAGTTGGAAGGTTTTTTGCAAGGTACTGTTTTAAGGTAAGTTAACGAACCGCGAAGGCGCAAAGGGCGCGAAGGAAGAGAGAAAGAAGAAGTTTATAAGTTATTTAGGGTTGCGAGAGTGATGGGATTATTGGATTTTGTTTCTTTTAAATTGCCTCGCAAGAGTTTGATTGATGGCTTTTTTCTTTTTTTAGTTGTTCTTGTAACCGTGGCCGTTACATCAATCTATGTATCCAGCGAACATACTTTTTATTGGTGGGATTACGCGGGCTACAATACCGCTACAGTCAACACGGCAAATTTATTTCGAGACTCGCCAGATAAAGCATGGCGCGGAGTTATAGAATCCCTCTCTAAGGAAAAAAACCTATTAATCTCTTTGCCATTAGTGCCGTTTATTCTCTTATTTGGCGAGTCTCGGCTGAGTTACATTCTCAGCGTATCCCTGATTTATGTGCTGCCGTTTCGCCTGTTGCTGGGAGCAATTTCTGCAAAGCTAATTCCAGTTTATTCCCGCCGGGTGTTTTGGTCAACTGTGCTGCTGAGTTTATTAATTCCTATGACTTGGATACCGACTCTGCGGGGATATCTGGATACTGGCGGCTGTGTGTTTGTAGCCTTGGCAATTTGGGTTTATTTGCAGGATGTTAAGCTGAAATCTTGGTGGAAAATCCCGTTAATTGGGTTTTTGCTGGCGGCGGCTATTCTGTTGCGGCGCCATTTTGCTTATAGTGCGATCGCATTTTTTGGTGCAGCGACTTTACAGGCTTTTATCGAGTTTATTGTACTAATATACCCTAGGAAAATGGCGTTGTCGTCTTCAAAAGACAAGGACGTGGCAATGCCGTTTGCCTACAGATGCTTGTTTGAATCCGCTGTAAAATTGGGCTTGATAGCTGTAACTAGCTTGACTATTTTAATGTTGGTAGCGGGAGATTTTACTCGCAGTGCTCTGACGGTTGACTACCGCAATTTGTATGTCGCTTGGAGTTTGCCTGTCAATGATATTTTAACTCGTTATGCGGATTTTTACGGTTTGGGAACTTGGCTGCTGGTACTGATTGGTTTCTCGGCGGGAATTTTCGCCCGAACCCTGGTTCCGGCGGCGGCTATTTTTGTTTCGTTGTTTGGGGTTTTGTCGCTGGTTGAATGGCTGTTAGTTTTGCGTTACGGCTACTTGCACTATACAATTCATCTTACACCGATCGCACTTTTAGGACTATCCACATTTTTCTGGACAACTTGGTTGACACTCAAGGGAAAAGCCCGGTATTTGATGCTGGGCGCGGCGGGTTTGTACCTGGTTGTAAATGCCGCAGTCGGGTTAATTCCTCTCACAATTGATTTGTCCAGACTGTTTATGGCTAATTTTCCGCCGTTAGTGCGCTCGGACTACGACGAAGTTGTAAAATTAGTAGAGTTTCTGCGACAATTAGCACCGAATGAAGAACCGATTTATATTGCCGGTGCTTCTAACAATTTCAATGCTAACATACTCAGACAAGCTAACCGAAAATTAAACCCGCCGGAGGGTTGGTGGAAATTAAATACAATTGGGCGGCCGCAAATTGACTCGCGCGATACTTACCCGCTACCGGAGTTGTTGCAGTCACAATATGCGGTGGTTGCTACACCTTTTCAGCAGGTGTTACCGACTGACGAACAAGTTTTGCGATCGCACGAACAAGATGTTGTTAAAGTTGTGTACGATGCCTTTACTCAAAACTGGGAAATTGCCCGCGATTTCCAAGTGCTACCGGAACAGTTTAAGCTAGAAAACGGCGTGACAGTCAGCGTTTACCGGAGGGTGCGGCCGACTGATACAGCAACGGCAGTTAGGACTCTTGAGGCGATGCAGCGGCAAATAGTCGATCGGCCGGGCACGCAGTTAGATTGGATTAGTTTGCATCAATCAATCTACACAAGTGCTAATTATTCAGTCAGTCAAGAATCGGATAACCTATATAATATTGTAACTCATCCAATTAAAAACAGCCAGAAACTCGATACATCTTTCCTGTATTTAGGCTCTATCTCAGACAAAGTAAAAGTTACGGGTCAACTCAATTTACCTAACGAACAATGTCCGGGAATTGCCCTGCGCTTGACTTTGTGGGACAAGCAAGGTAAATTAGTAGACTCAGCAGAGATGGCTTATAGTCAAAAAAGTGCGATCGGCTTAAATCTATTAGTTGAGGGCAAAAATCCCCTTTATCTGCTGCTTGAGGTATTGAGTAGCAGCAAACAGGATTTAACAAACCAATGCCAACTGGAGATTAACAATTTAGCTGTCAGTAGGTAAATTGAACCGTCAATGCAGAAACATCAAAAATCCAACTGGTATTTTAATCTATCTCTCTCTACTTTTGTCATCATCGGGTCCCTGATGGCAACTGGCTATATTTTCCCGATAGGAGGCAACTTTCCCGAAGTGCCGCCCATTCAATTTATGTTAAATCCTGAAATGTATAAAAATGATTATTACGTTCAGGAAATGGTTAAATTTAATCCGAGATACTACTATTACTATATCATTTATTTGCTCGCTAACTTAGGAACAAGCATTCCCCTAGCGCATTTTATTTATCAATTCCTAGCCTTCGGTTCATTTATCGTAGCTTGCTACGCAATTCTCAAGCTCTATACTAATTCCAAACTGCCTGCCGCAGCGATGGCTTTTTTATGTATAGCCGCTTCATTTACAGATGTTGGTAACACGCTGATATTTTCGACCAAATCAGTACCCAGTACCTTCGCAATGGGTTTCGCAATCTGGGGAATTTACTTTAGTTTGCGCCAGAAATGGCTGACCGGATATTTCTTTTTTGGGCTGGGTTGTTTGCTGCAATTCTTAGTGGGTTTGTTGCCGGGATTGATGATGGTTCCCGTTTTAGTTATTGAATCTGTAAGACAGCGGAATTTCAAAACATTGATTTTGGCGATCGCACTTTTAGCAGCAATGGCAAGTATCGTTTACGTACCGATGTTATTAACAGGTACTACCAGCACTCACACTATCGACAACGCCGAGTTTGTCTACATTCACGCGAAAGTCCGCAACCCCCACCACATCCTCCCGTCAAATTGGGATGTCGGGAATTGGTTCAACTTTATATGTTTTATAATGGGTGGCTTGCTGTGCATCAAAAATTCCGATTTATTGGCAAAAGAAGACAAGATTAATTTTTATGTAATTGTTGGCACTTCAATTTTTGCACTGTTTCTAAATTACGTTTTTGTTGAAGTTTACCCTTTGGCTTTTATCGCCAAACTACAGTTAGCTAGAACCGTACCTTTTGCTCAAATAATTATATTTATTGCTGTAGCTTTGACGGTAGAGCGACTTTACAGAGACAAACAAATAGCTGTTAGCTTGTTGATGTTAGCTGTACTAACTTTGCCTTTTCGGGGTATCATTTTCTTAGGATTATCAGTTTGGCAAACAAAAAATTACGTATTTCCCAAACTATCTAATATATTGTTGTGGATTTTAGCAGCAGGAACGGTAATTTTCAGCTTGATATATCCGCTGACTGATTCATGGGAAATAATAGGCGATCGAATAATTAGTATCCCCGTCCTTTTCTCAATCCTCGCCTTCCCATTCATTTTAGAAGAAACCTCCCTAGCTACATCTATCAAACAGGCTATAACTCACACATTAGCCTTAATAACTACTGCCACCTTAGTTTTTGGAATAGCAGCAATTCTGCCCAAACCTATATTAAATGTATTTCAAACAAGAGTTAATATCAATGCCGTTCCCAGGGACGACTTAAGCAGATTAGCTTTCCGTTTTTCGCAAATTAGCAGCCGCGATGTACTCGTATTAGTTCCACCCTCAGTTACCAGCTTCCAGTTTTTCTCCGAAAGAGCGATTGTCGTCAACTTCAAGAACTTCCCCTTTACCGAAAAAGGTATTAAAGAATGGCAAAATCGCATGGAAGCGGTTTTAGGAGTGCCCTTAAACCCGCAAATGATTTGGGGAGGAAATGACTTTTTCATCCGCCGCAGCAGTGCGGATTTAGTCAAAGTAGCCCGAAACTATCGTGCCGATTATATCCTGACTCGCAGCGATTGGCATCCAAATATTGACGGAGAAATAGTAGAGCAAGAAGGCAAATGGATACTGTTTAAAATTAGATAATAGGTAATTGGTAACACTTGTTAAATCAAAATATGAATTTTATCTTAGTCTACGGAGGCAGACTTTGCTTGTGTAGAACCAATTTCAATCACAGATTTATCTGCGTTAATCAGCGTTAATCAGCCTTAATCTGCGGTTAAATATCAAAACCCGAATCATCAATAATTTCGCTAATTTGTTTGTCCACATAATCAGCATCCACATTCCGCGCCATCAACTCAGCTAAAATCCCCAAAGAAATCAACTGCACCGACAGAATTGTACACAAAATCCCAAAAAATAACAAAGGTCGATTCCCGATCGGCCCAAAATTCATCCCCGCCAAATTCAGAAACCAAATAACTATCAAATAACTCAGCGAAACAGTTCCAACCAAGCCAAAACACAATCCCAAACCTCCAAACAAATGACCCGGTTTGTGCAAATACTGCGTCGTGGCTAACACCGTCAACAAATCAATAAAACCCCGCGCATAGCGTTCCCAGCCGTAATTGGATTTTCCGTGCTTTCGCGGATGATGTTCCACCACTACTTCCCCAATTTTAAACCCTAAATTGTTTGCTAAAGCTGGAATGTAGCGGTGCAATTCCCCGTACAATTTAATAGACTGCAAAACTTCCCTACGGTAAGCTTTAAAACCGCAATTCATATCGTGCATTTGCACCCCAGTCAGCAAACACGCAACCGCATTAAACAGTTTGGAAGGTAAAGTTTTAGAAAGGGGGTCGTTCCGCTGTTTTCGCCAACCGGAAACTAAATCAAATCCCGATTCTAAATGATGTAAAAACTTGGGAATTTCAGCGGGGTCATCCTGAAGGTCAGCATCGAGAGTAAAGATAATTATCCCTGCTGCATTGCGAAATCCTGCTGACAGTGCGGCGGATTTGCCAAAGTTGCGACGCATTTTAATCGCTTTAATTAGTTTGGGATGTTGGCTGGCTAAATCTGTGATTTCTTGCCACGAATAATCGCGGCTACCGTCATCTATGAAAATGACTTCGTAACTGTCAATTCCAGTTTGGAACATGACAAGTTTTAGTTTTTCAAACAGTAATTTTAGGGTAGCTTCTTCGTTGTGAACTGGGATTACGAAGCTGAGATGTTTTGGCATAGGGCTATTCTATTTCATTTGTGTTGTAAATGAGGTGTTTTTATTAACCGCAGAGGGCGCAGAGGACGCAGAGGAGGAGAAAGAGAGGTTTTTTAGTTTTTATTGATAACTTGGGAGTTTCGCAAGGCTACCCAACCTTTGCGGTTTTTAAAGGAGGCATAGGCTGTCAATAATTTATCTGTTGGTGATGTTTGAATGTATCCTCTCCAAGCTGCGAATTCGTAGGAAGGACCAAACAAGTTAACTAAATCTGGGCGCGGAAATCCTGACATGGCGAAACCTCGAACGACATTTTCTTGGTTGAGAATGGCAATACATTTTACATTGTTTTCGGGGTCTCCTACCCAGCCAATTACTCTCGCTGCTGTTGGTGCAAGTGTGGTGGCTGTATCAAAAAATCCGGGTACTCCGTCTTTGGGCGCTGACAGTAAATTTGGGTCTATTTTTGTGTCTAATGCTGCACAGAAATTGTGTTTTTTGATGTCTCGGTTAAATGGCACTAAGTTGTTAGTTTTTAAGGCGTCAATTAATCCGATAAAAGCGGCGGGTTTGTTGCCTACGCGATCTTTAATTAGCGTTACGTCGGTGATGCCTAATTGCAGTGATAATGCTACTAACGGTTGATAGGTGGCTCTGTAGGCGATCGCCATTGCAGTTTCGCCTCCCACCCCGTACATTAAAATAATCGCGACTGTGGCGACTGCAAACAGCGGTGTCAGCCAACGCCCTTGAATTCTTGGTGTTGGCTGCAACTCGCGCACCCACAATACTGTCAGCACAATTGTGCTCATCCAAAACAAAGCTGGGAGTGTGGCGTAGCGGGAAGCGGTGGCTTGTTCGACGCCAAATCCCGATCGACTAACCGCGGCCATTAACGCCGTTTGCAGCGTGTAAAGTTGGATTGATAGCCAAGGCAGCCAATCCGGGCGATCGACCTTTTTTACAAATAGCCAATAACCCACAAAACCAGTCGCTGCAATCCAACCAATTATACCAATAATTGAAGCAACAATAATATTTTCACTAAAAATTCCCCCGAGATAAGTGGGAATATATTCGAGAGTTTTGAGCGGGTTAATTTTAGTTAAAGAAGGGTGATGAGATGGAGTTTTATAAGTTAAAAAATAAATGCCAATCACGGCAATCGAAGCAATGAAATACAAATAAGTTATTCGCCGAGGAAACCGCAGCACAACAGCAGCCGCACACAATATCGGCCACAAAGCTAAAGGAGTGCTGTAACTAATACAGCCTAAAATCCCAAAAATAATGCTGCCAATTACCCACTTATTTTGTTTCCATTCTTCGTTACCAGGCTCTGCCGGGGAATGAAGATCCAGAGGCTCCGCCTCCCTCTTATTTAACAAAAGCGTCACATAGGATTGCAAACAAAATAGCGAACAAGTCACAAATAAATTAGCAATTATCCAGTGAACGCCGCTGAATCCCCGCATCCAATTGTGAGCCGCCGCCGGAGTAAAATTAAAAATAGAAATGCACAGAAGTAGTGAGATAAATTGCAGAGGAAAACGCCTCAAATTTAACGGAAGCAGAGCAATTAATACCTGGCACTGAATCCAAGCCAAGAACCAGGCAACTAAACATAAACCAATATTTGAACCTTGGGTGACAACTATATTCAAGCCATAAATAATTGCCGGAATCAAGACAAAATGCTCGTTGGCCCGAAAGATCCAATTAAAAGGATTTGTAGAGAAACCGTCTACTGAGTAAAAATTCCAGGTCATCCACCAATAATCAAAATTAGACAAGTCTCCCGCTTGCGATATCAAGTACAAAATATATGAGGCTGGTATTAGAATGCCGAAAACTGATGCGGCAATTAAAACATCTTGTTGCTTGATTTTCATGGATTCAGACATGGGGAGATTTTAATTAGTAGGAGCGGGTTTAGCCTAGAAACTTTGCATCTAACAGATGATTTCTGAGCAAAACCCGCCCTCGCGTTTTGAGTTTTCCTCAATTTTTTATTTCACTTCTCTTGCCAGCATTTGTCTGAGCCCTTGCCGCCAGTGGGGAGGATACGTGCCTAGAAGTGCTGATATTTTTACCGTAGAAAGGACAGAAAAAGCGGGACGTTTTGCGGGTGTCGGATATTCGGAGGTTGTGATGGGAATTACGCGCTGAATTTTTAGGGGAAAGCCGAGTTGTGCTGCTTCCTCAAAAA
>JACJNV010000306.1 GCA_014695175.1 Microcoleus sp. FACHB-DQ6
TTGGGGCTCGAACGGGGGAGTTGAGGGGCGATCGGCATGATACATTTACTGAAAAGCATTGATGAGGCAATATGGCACTTTCTAAGAATTCATTTGATATACCGCTAAACGAAAATGGAAAGATTGTCGATTTTCTCTCAAGCATTGAACTTGAACCAAAACCGGAAGAGTACGTTAGGCAACTGTATTTGAGAACGCTTCACTACGAATATCATTATCCCAAAAGTGTTCTTGCGCGTGAGGTTCCAATTTATTACGGAAGAAGTGAAGTAAAAGACAAAGAAGGTAACCCAGTAAGGGCAGATATTGTAGTTTACAATAATGCAAAGGCGTGTAAGGAAAGAAACCAAGGTCAGATTGAAATAATTGTAGAGTGTAAAGCTCCTAGCGAAACAGATGGCTCTAACCAGTTAGTATCTTATATTTTCAATACAAGTTCAAACGGTGCAGCATGGTTTAACGGGGATAATATTAAGTATTTTCGTAGACTTAGCACACCTTCAAACATTCTAATTGATTGGACAGGTTTACCTCGTATCGGTGAGGTCTGGGATTCACTAGGACGCAGAAACAAGTCAGATCTATTAAGACCCAAAGACATTAAAGGATTACTTCGGCGCTGTCATAATAAACTGCATGGCAGAGGAATTGATGGCGACGAAGATGATCTCACAATGGACATGATCAGGCTTATTCTCGCTAAGGCAATAGATGAGGAGAAACCTGAAAATATGCCTGATTTTTATTGCACTCCAGAGGAGTAT
This sequence comes from Microcoleus sp. FACHB-DQ6, assembly GCA_014695175.1. Classification (GTDB taxonomy): domain Bacteria; phylum Cyanobacteriota; class Cyanobacteriia; order Cyanobacteriales; family Microcoleaceae; genus Microcoleus. The sequence continues at coordinate 765 of JACJNV010000306.1, forward strand.
GGGAGCGATGACGGACGTAAATCAGTAGCTCTGCGAGTTCAAAGCTTATTTCAGGAGGCAGTTCGTACAAATCCATTGGTATTTAGCGAAACTGAGCGAATTACTGTTGGGGATCGTGCTATTTGTGACGTGGTGAATGAACTGCAAAGTTTTAGGTTGTTGAGCAATCTCCATGATTCCGATGATTGGGACATAATGGGAAGCGCATATGAGCAATACACAGCTTCCTATCTAAAGCGGCAACAGGGTCAATTTTTTACTAATCGTTTAGTAATTGATTTGATGGTAGCTATCTTAAACCCAGACCATAGGGATATTATTCTTGACCCTGCGGGAGGATCAGGGGGGTTTCTTACAGGTGCTATGCGCTTTATCCGCAAAAATATTCTCACAGGTACTGGGACGAAAATATCAAAGGAGCGTATGCTTGATAAGCATAGAACTAATTTGTTTATGATTGATCAGAGCAAGCGATTGGTAAAAATTGCGAAAACTGCGATGATTCTAAATGGCGACGGTCACACAGGTATGACTCAAGGAGATAGTCTTGGTCTTTTTACTAAACTAGATGACCATGTGATAGCTCGTGCTGGTGAAGGTAAGCCTACAATAATACTTACAAATCCACCGTTTGGCGGAGTTGGTGAAGGTAGAATCACTGACAAGAAAATATTAGACAATTACTCTTGTGGAATGAAGTGGACAGAACGTGAAGGAAAGTTTGAGTTTACTTCACAACTTATAGATGATGGAGTTCCACCTGAAATGTTGTTTTTTGAGCGTTGTCTTAAATGGATAGCTCCTGGCGGAAAAATTGGGATAGTAATGCCAAAAAGTTTTCTAGACACTACAACATATTATCCCGCACGAAAGCAGTTGTTCGATGGATACAAACTTTTAGCAGTTGTAAATTGCCACAAAAACACTTTTCAACCACACACTGGCGTAAGAACGTGTTTAGTCTTCATATACCGACCTAAAAAAGGGGAAAACCTGGACACAAACTATTCTATTTTCATGGGAGTATCCAAAAAAGTTGGTCAAGATAGTGAAGGGATTCCAATATTTAAGCGGGATGATAAGAATACAGAGACAGATGTTATCGATCATGATTTGAATGAAATATTATCAGATTATAGAGACTTTGAAAATAATGCTCTAAAAGAGTCGGAATACAGGTTCTCCGTTGAGCGAGTAAACCTAAGCGAAACCTTGTGTATAAACCCTCAATTCTATCTACCTAATTTAAACAAGACTATTAAACAAATCGAAGAGATAGATGGTATTGATGGATGGAGTGTATCAACTCTTGGACAGGTATCAAAGGATATTTTGATTTTTAAAGGTCCGAGAATTAAGACAGAAAATTTAGTCGTAGATGATGATTCAAAGGGAACAGAACTCTACTATCCACCAATGTCTGTGCTACAAGAGAAATCTGAAAGCGCTAAACCAATTGACACTTCGCGAGCATCTAAAAAGCAGCTTCAGGCAATCAAGGCTTTGAGAGTCAATCATGGGGATATTTTGGTCACGCGATCTGGAACAATTGGTCGTGTAGCCTATGCAACTAAAAAACTTATAGGAGTGATTGTCTCTGACGATATGATTCGTGTAAGAATTCCTGATGAACATTTGCGTCTTTATGTGTATGCCTATTTACAGTCTTTTGCAGGATACGATCAGATGATTAGAAATGAATATGGTTCTGTTCAGCAGCATTTGGAAGCGAAGCACATATCCTCGATTCTCATTCCAATTCCGAATGACTGGAAGTCTGTAGAAAATATTATCATTGCTGCTAGAAGCATGGTGAGAGCCAAAGAAGATATAGAAAGTTCCCTTAAAACAATGTCAGAAGAAATGGCGGGATTGCTAAGGAAGAATATAGCCCAACAAGGTGGTGCTGATAACATCACCGTGAGCCAAGATTTACCTTAAGCATATGCGAAAGCGATGAGCCTGTTAATTTCCCTGAGCTCTACCGAAGATTGAGTAAGCGAATATCAATGGCTTCGCAGTTCAGTTAGGATAAGTTATTAGGGATCGCATAGCCAAGAAATTGATTAGCAATCAGCGCATAAAAAATCATTGAATCAAACACAAAGTGAGGCAATTTAGTCCAGCCCAGACAAACCTTACGCTGACTAAACATCTTTTTGAACTTCTATGCGATAGTTGTAGCCCTGTTCGGTGAGGAAGAGTTGGCGGTGTCGGGCAAAATCCTCCTCGCAAGTTTGTAGCGATACTAATGTATAAAAGCTGGCATTGTGTCCGTCGGGTTGGGGGCGGAGAATTCGTCCGAGGCGCTGCGCTTCTTCTTGGCGAGAACCATACTTTCCTGATACCTGAATCAACACATCCGCATCGGGTAAATCGACGGCAAAATTGCCCGCGCGAGACACAACGTAGAGTGCGTCGCTACCCACCATCTCCAAGCAGCTTGAATATCTCGTGGCGACGCACCATACAATTAGTCGATCGAAACTGACAGAGTGTAACTGGCGCCTCCTCGTTCTGTACCGACAACTATCTGATATTTACCCGTCTGGGGCAATTCTCCAGACCAGCTTTTTTCTCCTTCAGCTACGGCGTTTGTATTCGGATCGACAACCTTAAAAGCAGCATTTCCCTCAACTGATTGGATCTCAACATTCATGGTTTGACCTTGTTTGGCGTTAATCAGATAAATCATGACTTCGCCGCGCGCTACTGCTCCTTTTACCTCCGCTGAACTAGCACCGCGCTTAAACTGAATCTCCTGCTGGCGCTGAGCCATTAAAATCGCCGGTTTTTCCGGGATGGCTGCGGTGGGAACAATGCTGGATATAGCCTTTACTGAAGCCGGAAAAATCGCAGAGGCACTTAAGCCGATTATCAAAATATTTAGCGAGTGTTTGAAAGTTTTTGCGGGTTTTTTCATGGGAGTTTAACACTATGAGTGAAATGGATTTACTTGTATGATTATAGCTGACTCGCCTTGTGTGCGTGCGATCGCCCTTACCGATCGACTAATTTTAGCTTTTGCAAACTGTCAATCGATTTGAGATTTGAGATTTTAGATTGAAGCCTAAGATGTGGGATAATTTTGTACGATCGGGACTTACGCATTACTGTAAAGTTGCCTGCAGGCGCCCAAAAGTAAGATCGTCCCTCAGCCGTGTTACCAAAAAAATTGCCAGTCCAGGACGCACAAAAACCTTCATAAACCGGGTTTCTTGACAAAAAACTACGCTTTCAAACAGATTCCCCGACAAGAAACCCGGTTTCTGACCAACTGTGCGTAAGTTCTGTTTGCACAATTCCTAATTATCACAAACCAGACGATATGACTCAAACGCCAACCGCAACCTATCGCACCGAAAGCGACTCGATGGGAGACAAACAAATCCCATCTAATGTCTACTACGGCATCCAAACTCTAAGGGCTATCGAAAATTTCCCGATTAGCGGCATTAAGCCTTTATCAACATACGTTGATGCTTGTGTTTTAATTAAAAAAGCAACGGCGATCGCCAATGGCGAACTCGGCTGCATTCCCCAAGACATCAGTCAAGCAATTGTCCAAGCAGCAGATGAAATCCTAGCTGGCAATTTGCGCGATCAATTTGTAGTGGATGTCTACCAAGCAGGCGCCGGAACTTCTCACCACATGAACGTTAATGAAGTTCTTTCAAATCGCGCTTTGGAAATTATGGGCGATGAAAAAGGCAATTACAAGCGCGTTAGTCCTAACGATCATGTAAACTACGGTCAATCGACAAATGATGTGATTCCGACGGCGATTCGTATCGGGGGATTGTTGGCTTTAGAAAAGACTCTTTTTCCGGCTTTATCGGATGCCGTAGTCGCCCTAGAAAACAAAGCAGAAGAATTCAAAAATATTGTTAAATCCGGCCGCACTCATATGCAAGATGCTGTGCCGGTTCGACTAGGCGACACCTTCGGCGCTTGGGCGCAAATTCTCAGAGAACATACCTTGAGAATTGACAGGGCATCCGATGATTTGACATCCCTGGGATTGGGTGGAAGTGCGGCAGGAACAGGCTTAAATACTCACCCTGAATACTGTCAAAAAGTTGCTGAAATTCTCTCCGAATTAATCGACCACCCCCTGAAACCAGCAAAGCATTTAATGGCTGCTATGCAGAGTATGGCACCGTTTGTAAATGTGTCCGGTGCACTGCGAAATCTCGCTCAGGATTGCGTTAAAATGTCCCACGACTTGCGTTTGATGGACTCAGGGCCGAAAACGGGTTTGAAAGAAATTCAACTGCCTCCTGTGCAACCTGGTTCGTCCATTATGCCGGGAAAATACAACCCTGTGATGGCAGAAATGACATCGATGGTTTGTTTTCAAGTTATGGGTTACGATAGCGCGATCGCCCTTGCCGCCCAAGCGGGACAATTAGAATTGAACGTGATGATGCCCCTGATCGCCTACAATCTCATTCACAGCATCGAAATTTTGGGCAATACCATCAGCGCCCTGAGCACCAAATGCCTCGACAAAATTGAAGCTAAGGGCGATCGGTGTCTCGCTTACGCAGAAGGCAGTCTCGCCCTCGTTACCGCCCTCAACACTCACATCGGCTATCTCAACGCCGCCGCCGTCGCCAAAGAATCTCTAGAAACAGGCAAATCTTTGCGGCAAATTGTGCTAGAACGGGGTTTAATGAGTGCAGAAGACTTGGCAAAAGTTCTAGATTTAGAGAAAATGAGTGCGATGCCAACATCTTCTGCTAACGTATAGGCGATCGCAGGAATCAGCTAGAAACTAGAAGGCTGAACTCGATTTAATTCTGCCTTCTGCCTTCTGAGTTCTGCCTAAGTGCTGTCACAGGTTAAAGTTAAACAATTCAGAATTCATTTTTTTTACATTTAATTCTGAATTTTTTTTATAGTCTAAAGTTGGGGAGCAAGATTTATGCGCGCAGGTTCTTTTGCCAAATTAACTCAAGATAGAGAGAACACGACTCAAGTGACATTTCATTATGTCGAAGGTCACGCAGAAACCTTTACTATTCCGATGCGTGCACAAGAATTCCAAGAGGAAGTGCTGAATTTGTTAAATCAACCTTGGTTGACTTTCCATTTAGCCGATCAAACGGTTTTTATCTGCACAGCCAGGGTGGTAAAAGTAGAAGTAAAACCTGGTATCCCTGAACTGCAAGGTCAAGGAGTATTCTCTAACTCGCTGCGAGTTAGTACCATGCAGCGGGCTGCAGTTGGTAGATTGCCAACGGACACTTAAACCGAGTTGCTAGTTAGCGGTAATGGGTAATGGGTAAGGATAATCGCTGACAATTAATAGCGAGGGAAAATTACCCACTACCAATTACTAATTACCAATTATCAATTACCAATTACTAATTACCCATTATGTCGGCTGTTAGTTTAATTCGTGCCAATTCATACGATCGCCCAATCTTGCAAGCATCTTTAGAAAGTTTGCTCGCACCCTGGGGCGGAATCTCGGCTTTTGTCAAATCGGGCGATCGGGTTTTACTCAAACCCAATCTCCTCACAGGTTCTCGCCCTACAAAAGAATGCGTCACCCGCCCGGAATTGGTTTACTGCGTCGCTAAAATGGTGATTGAAGCGGGAGGAAAACCGTTTTTAGGTGATAGTCCAGCTTTTGGCAGCGCCATGGGTGTAGCGAAAGCCAACGGTTATTTGCCGCTGTTGGAAGAACTGAATTTGCCAGTAGTTGAGTTTCAAGGAAAACGCTACAAAACTGTCAGCGAAGATTTCAATCATCTCCGAATTTGCAAAGAAGCAATGGAAGCGGATGTAGTGATTAATTTGCCCAAACTCAAATCTCACGTTCAATTAACCGTGACAATGGGTGTGAAAAATTTGTTTGGCTGCGTCCCGGGGAAAATGAAGGCTTGGTGGCACATGGAAGCTGGCAAAGATAGCGCCAGATTCGGTGAAATGCTGGTAGAAACAGTTCGGGCAATTAACCCAAATTTGACGATTTTGGATGGCATTATCGGTCACGAAGGTAACGGGCCAAGCGGCGGCGAACCTAAGTTTTTGGGAATTTTGGCCGCGTCTGATGATGTGTTTGCTTTGGATCGAACTTTAGTTGAAATTATTAATATCGATCCGGCGGCGGTTCCGACTGTAGCTGCGGCGATGAGATTGGGACTTTGCTCGAATTTAGAGGTGATTGATTTTCCGCTTTTGCAGCCTGAACATCTCAAGGTTTTGGATTGGAAGTTGCCGGAAAGCATGATGCCGATCGACTTTGGTATGCCCCGCGTGGTGAAGTCGGCTTTCAAGCACCTTTATATCCGGTTTATTAAAGAAAAGTTCAGCATCAAGGCTTCGCATTAGCGAAGAGAGAAGGGGTAAAATTTCTTTTTTTTATTCCTTCTGCTTCGCCTTGCTAATTGTAAAGAAATATTATTATGTTACAACATATCTATTTATGTAAAATTTTAATAAATTTGTTATAACTCTATGGTTTAAGTAGGTCAGCCGGATTAAACCGAATAATGTAACACTAGGTAAACAGGTTTAAGTCAGCCACTAGAGAGCATTTGGAGACTTTGCCCTCGTTTACCTAGGGCTTGCTGAATAATCGATTGCTTTCTGGCGATCGGGAGTGATCGATATATTCAAACCCAGTTCAAGATGAGTTTTTCCTGCCTTATTTTTAGTGAAATATAAGCGCAACTTATGTTAAGTTTAAAAACAGGCATTGTTTGATCCGCTCGACATAAAAACACATAAAAAACCCGGCGCCACCAGGTAGAAAGGTTCATGACTAAAAAAGTGATAGCAATAGTTGTTTGTGAAGTATTATCAAGTTTTGCCATGATACGATTGAGACCGAATCTTCGTTTACCTTCCCCGAATTTACCCTCAATCGCATTCCTAATTCTGTCATCTTCCAACGCTTGCCTCTTTTTTTCTTTGCTGACATTTGCTGGGGGTCTCCCTAGGGGTGGTCCACTGATTCTAATGCCTTTTTCATGACACCAAGCTCGGTTTGATCTTGTTCGATAGATCCGATCTGCATGAACTGACTCTGGATAATATCCTGTCAACCTATGATATGCTCCTACTTGTGCTTTTAAGTCTCCTGATTCGTTAAAATTATCCCAGCTCATTCGGTTTAAAAATACATATCCTTCAAAACAACTGGCTGATAGTTTGGCTCCAAACTCTACGCTTTTTCCTGCCTTTCCTCTGACTAGGGGACGGATATGGGGTTGGCTTAAACTTACTATTCTATCCTCAATGCTCTGTTTATTGTTATCAAATAACCATTGCTGTTGGCGATAGACCTCTGTGAGGACTAGCAAGGTTTTATATTGCTTTTTACTCAGGCGTTCGAGGGTCGCACCTGACTCGATTAGCTGTTCAATATGAGCGAGGTTTCTTTTGATATATTGAAGTTGTTTTTTAATTGCCTGTCTTTTTTTGTTGCGGGACGGTCTTCTTTGTTTGGCTATTAATAAGTAATCTTTTCGGGCGAGATTACGGTAGGTTCTGGGTTTTTTACTGGTTTGACCTTTGATCTGTTTATATAGGATATCTATAATTTTTTCGGTATGAACTCTGGCTTTGTTTAATAGTCCTAAGTCGGTCGGATAGGTAATGTCGGCTGGGGCACAGGTACCATCTACGATCAACTTGCCGCGATTGGCTGACTCATTCTTGGCGTCCGAATCCTTTTTTTTTTCTGGTTTAACTGGGGTGATGGAGCGGATTTTTTCAACCATTCGTTCGTTCACTTTATTAATTAGGTTCGCACTAATTCTTTGCCGAAAATGAACTAATAGAGATGGGTCAAAGGGTAGCTCGTTACTGTAGCTTGATTGACCAATAAAGTATTGTAGATAGGGGTTTTCCCTGATCTGTTCTACTCTTGGACGATCGCTAACTCCCAGTTTTTCTTTGATGATTAATGCCCCCAATGCCATCCTAAACGATTTGGCGGGTGCCCCCATTTCGCTCGGGGAAGTTTTTAGCATATTCTGATTCAAATTCATCCCACGGGATTAGTTGGGCCATTTTTACCCAACGGTTAAGGAGTGACAACTTTCCACATGAGGGGAGTTCAAAGTCGGAGGGTGAGGGGGGAGCAAGCTCAGCTTTTCTGTACACGAGCGCACTGGGTGATGCAAAGGTTTTGTACTATTTTACCTGTTTATCTTGCACACTTTTCTCGCTCGCACGATCACATAACCAGGCTGTGTAACCTTTCTGCACTTATCCAGCAAGCCCTACCTAGGGGCGTTTTTTCGCGCCGACTTACTTAAAGCTAAAGCATTGGTCTCGCCGTATTCGCAACTCGCGCTCATTCTTGCTAGCTAGAAGCAGTTATAGAATTTTACTTAAGTATAAACACTTATAACACCCCTTGTTTTAACCAAATTAACCCTAAAATTGCGCTTTTCTTTATAATTTACCTCTCAATTATAAAGATTGAGTAAAGCGCGGAAAAGGCTATTGACACTTATACGTAGATCGCAGATGATGGCGACATATCAAACAGACCTCACCTTAAATAGTAAAGGTCTAATCCAGTTGCTGCCTCAATCTTAAGTATGAGATATCTCCGAAACAGAGTCTGAAATGCTTCTCGTCTCAGGCGGCGAAATTTAAATTCGGTAGATGTCTGTTATATTGATCAACAGCCCTTGCCAACTAAACCAAAGATTCACTACCCCATCAACAGTAAAAACTCAAAATCAGGGAGTACCTAACCTATGCTTACTAACAACAATCTGACAATCGTACAGCCACTCAAAGCAAAGTTTTTGCCAAACGGTGAACTTTTACTGACCCGCAAGTTGATAGAAGCAGTTGGTGAGTTAGCCAAGTATTGGTCGGGTTCAATTACTGTGATGATGGAAGAAACGAAAGAAGACAACGACCAGATGGATTCAAAAATATTCAAAATTGATGAATTGCCCTTCAAACTGGAAATAATTTCTTTTGACCAAATCACCCCTGCTTTACTACATCAGCATCAGAGTTCGCTGGTATTGGCAGCCCCGGAATACAGACAGAACCATATCAGTAAACTGTGTAAAATAGCGGGAGTACCTTGTATTTACGTTTCCGAATACAGTCTGAAAACTCGCAAACAGATCGTCAATGTGAGTACGAAAAATCCCTTGATCCGCTTGCGAAGAATAATCTGGACTTACAGTCAGGAATATAAGCAGCGCAAGGCGATCGCAATGGCAGATGGATTGCAGTGCAACGGCACCCCCACCTACCAAGAATACAAGGAGCTCAATCGCAACGCACAGTTGTTCTTGGACACGCGGATTAGAGAGGATATGTTAGCAACAGAAGCTGACATTGAACGGCGCACTGAAAACCGCTCTCAAGATATGCCTCTGCGGCTAGTATTCTCAGGTCGCTTAATTAAGATGAAAGGAGCCGATCATTTACTTGAGGTCGCTAAAGAACTCAAACAACTGAAGGTGAAATTTGAAATGTTCATCAGTGGTATTGGTGAATTAGAAGAGATGATGCACCAGCAAATAGCTGCCAATCAACTTAATGATTGTGTGAAAATGCTCGGAGTGCCTGACTTTAAAACAGAGTTTTTCCCCTTTGTGAAGAAGAATATTGATTTGTTTGTTTGCTGTCACCGGCAGGGCGATCCTTCTTGTACTTACATAGAAACTATGGCTGCTGGCGTGCCGATTGTTGGGTATGCTAACGAAGCATTCCAGGGAATTGCAGAAATGTCGGAGACAGGATGGGTTGTGCCAATGAATCAGCCTAAACAGATGGCGAAGAAAATTGCAGAACTCAGCCACAACCGGGAAGAAATTAAATCGATGTCGTTCAAGTCGTTGAAGTTTGCTCAACAGCACACATTTGAGAAGACTTTTCAAGCTCGCATAAAACATATGCAGGCTATTGCCTACTCAACGCGGCCTAATCCAGTCACCGAAAGTCAAGTATATGATGCTCCAGATATGATTTTGGCGTACAGTCAACAGCCTTAAGAATCCTTCTGCCTATGATTGAGACAGGTTTCATTAAGGTAGCCACGGAAATCGGAGGTATTGTAAAGGCAATGGTTAAGGTGAGCGATCGCCCTTAGATTTAGATGTTTTTTTCCAACTTAATAGCATCCAACTCGACTGGGCGATCGCACTTCCTCCATAGGTTCTCCAGCCTCCTTTAACGAATTACGTTTTCTTGGCAACTACCAGCTCCCACAGGAACTCTAAACCATCGAGCAACCAACTCATTTTCCTTTCCACGGGAACTGGCAAAACTAACAGGGGTTTTAGTTTAAGTCTTGTTAAATCAACTGCTTCATTATTTAGGTACAAATGCACAAATGCTTTTATTAGTATCATACCCTAGAGGTATATCATGTTTCTAACTTAATGTATACTTGAATTATTGCTGACTTCTTGACCAGAGCAAAACTTACTCACCGCCCGCTCGCGGAGGGTGTAGTTGTTTATCAAAAGTGACAAAGCCCGTTAAATGCGTTAGCTTAAATTCGATGTTACCTGAAAACCACGCCTCAGCAATTGTATTTCCAAAACTTCATAAGTTTTAGCCATTCATCTGCGGTATCTCGGATTCCGCAATTATCACGGGTACATAACGTCCCGGATTGATCCAATATGAGTGGTTATTAGTACATCAAGTTCCTAAGTAAGGAAAACTAAAATGCAAAGTCAGACGTGCTTAAACCCTACCTTAGTCTGCCCGATATCGGGACAGAGTATGAAACCGTGGCTATTCATACCCGGTGATTGGCGCAGACCTCAAAACAAAGAGTCATTTCAATTGTACTGGTGCGAAAAGTCACAACTTGGATGCATTCATCCTCTACCCGAACTCAACAAAATCCCCAGCTTCTACGACATTGATGAGTATTATACTCATCATATAGACTTTACAGGCTTCGTATCTGCCTCTTCTATTTCCTTCTTCGATAAATTGCGTACCCATCTAGCTTGGCGTTTCGATTGCGGAGTAGATGTCACAAGTAAATGGTGGAAGCAACAGTTCGGGACTGCTTCCTCCTTGATCTTAGAAATTGGTTGCGCCAACGGGCACCTGCTGCAAGAACTGCAAGCAGAGGGTCACAAAGTCTGGGGCGTAGAACCCGATCAACAAGCTTTAGTTTTGGCCCAGCAGCGAGGTCTTAATGTATTTTATGGTACTGCTGAATCTTTGCCTTCGGAAGTCAAGTCTAGACAGTACGACATAATTGTGATGAACCACGTACTCGAACATACCAGAGAGCCTTTACTTGCACTCCGCAATGCCATGCAGTTGCTCGTGGATGGTGGCAAATTGGTGATGGAAGTACCAAATAACTCTTGTATTGGGCTGAAGTCATCAGGGATTGGATGGATGCATCTAGATGTACCAAGGCATTTGTATTTCTTCACACCGCAGAGCTTTCGCGCTATCTGTGAAAAAGTAGGATTTGAGATATAGCAACCGCCAAGGCGGTTAAGCCCTATACTGGAAGTATCCCTTAATGTTGCTCCGGCTGTGCCGGAGGGAAACCCATGCCCAAGCCCTACAGTTACGACCTCCGTCAAAAAGTGATCCAAGCAATCAAGCTTGATGGCTTAAAGATTAGTGAAGCTTGCCTGATATTTAGCATTAGTCGTAACACTATTCGTTTATGGTTGAAGCGGGAACGCGAGACTGGGGATTTTCAAGCCTTGCCTAATCAACCGCCTGGTAATGGACACAAAATTACGGATTGGGAAAAATTTACCTTCTTTGTCGAGGTTAATGGAGATAAAACTCAAGTGGAGATGGCTAAACTATGGACGGAAGAAATTAGCGATCGCATGATTTCACGGGCATTAAAAAAAATTGGGTTCACCCGTAAAAAAAAACTTATGGTTATCAAGAAAGGGATGAAGTTAAACGACTTATCTTTAAAGAAGAGATAGCACTGTATGTAGCACAGGAGCTAGTATATATAGATGAGTCTGGCATGGATAATAGAGAAGATTATAGCTATGGTTGGAATGCTCAAGGGAAGCGCTTTCATGCCCTAAAAACTGGTAGAAGGCAAGGGCGAGTTAATATGATTGCTGCCTATTGTGATGGCGAGTTATTGGCTCCATTTACTGTTGAGGGTTGTTGTAATCGAACCGTGTTTGAAACTTGGCTAGAAACTTGTTTAATCCCAACGCTAAAACCAGGACAAATAGTGATTGCAGATAATGCTACTTTTCATAAAGGTGGGCGGATTTTTCAATTAATTGAAGCCGCAGGTTGTCAGTTAAAATACTTGCCACCCTATTCACCGGATCTTAACAAAATTGAGCGATGCTGGTCATGGTTAAAAAGTCGAATTCGTAAACAACTAACTCAATTTGACTCTCTCAGGGATGCCATGGAAGCTGTGCTGAGCACAGCGGCTTAACCGCCTTGGCGGTTGCTATAATTTCTACCGAGTTTAATGGCTACTATCGCCAATTTGAGAACAATTGGATCAATGATGAAAGAAAAATTTTCAGTGTGTTCGATTCAATCGCATCTCATCAGATAGTAAAGCCCCTGGGGGGGTGACAACCCGCCTGAAACCCTGATGGAGTAAAGATTTAGCCAACTTATGCTAAAAAAAGATAGGCAGCAGAATTGTTACAAGCTAGCCTATCCCAAAAAATAATGTTACCAACATTCTATCAGACCCACTTAAAAAAACAACTGACACAGGTTCAGTTTATTTTACTCACAATCTTGCTCTCC
>JACJNV010000307.1 GCA_014695175.1 Microcoleus sp. FACHB-DQ6
GATCTAAACTATCTTTTACCATTTTAGCAAAGTTAGTCATATATTCATCCGTAGCCTGATGCGGCATATTAAACCAGGGCTCTTCTTGGACTTTGTTAGCTAAATTCACCATAACTTCTATGGGAACATTTCCTCTGTAAGAATAGGATACACTGTCTGGTTTAGGTCGGTTTGACCATTCTTTTTGTTCAGAACCATTTGTCCCCATCCAGTCCATAAAACGCAAAACTCTAAATTTTTTAATCTTGTCTATAAACAGCGGATTAAATATTTCACCACTTTGAAAAAGCTGTTCATCTTGAGAGTGAACAACTTTAATATTGCGGATATAGTTCCCTGTTTTCTTGGGATCGGTAGCAGTAATTATAATCATGATGCCTCCGCCTTGTGTGGCATCTACATTAATGATATCCCTCCCGGGTTTCGACGCAGCCTCATCTTTTTTGGCATCAAAGCTATATTCGATCGCACCCTCACCCTCATAAGTAACAATATATTGCCCTGAAGGATAGCGATTGGGGATTTCCCTAAGTAATAGGGTACTTACCCTAGTATATTTAGGAGCATCTTCGGGCGATGGCAGAGACTTCACCCACCCATTTTCATCAAGATTTAAAAGATTATACTCCTCTGTATCCCATTCACCGTTACAGTTTGGTTGTCCGCTGACGCATTGAGTTATCCATTGTCGAGAAGATTTGAAAGCATCTAAAAAGGGTAATTGTGTTGAGTAGTCCGCAATACCATTAAGCCCAACTCCTAAAGAAGAGCGAGAATTTGACGTATTTTGTACATTTGCACGCACAGCTACTTTGTTATTTACTTGCCGTGCTGCTGTGGGAGCAATATTAGTTGTTAAAGCCCAACATCCGGGAATGAAAATGACAAAAATTAATAAACCAAGGACAAAGCCCAGAGCTTTATTTTTCGATCGGATAGTTAATGGAGACATAAATTTTACTAATTTGATTGTTTTAGGTAAAATCGGAGCGGCTGAGGCAGTTTTAATTTTGATATTTTATCAAAAAGTTCCTTCTCAAACTATCAGCTATAAGATTATTAACATTTTTGCCTCTCTGTGGAGGGGCGATCGCCCTTTCTGTCCCCAAGTGCGATCGCCCATCTAACCGTCTTTATCCAAGTGTTCGGTTTTCGGCGCTTCTGAAGTTGAGGGAAATTCTAGTCGAATGTTAATATCAATTGATACTGTACTTTCTTTAAAACCTATATTAACTATTTTTACTAATGCTTCTGTAGGTACAGAGTTATTTATTTTAAATTCAGGAGAAGACTGAGTTTTATATCCGGCTTCCTGTAGCCGATCGCAAATATTGCGCCAATTTCCTACAGGTTCGTTAGGTACATCTGCGATTTTTTTAACATATTGGTATAAAGTTTTACATAAATAAACCTCTGCACTTTTGGAACTCTGAAACAGTTGGCGGGCGATTTCAGCGGGACTGCAACCGGAAAGCAATCCTCGGAGGTAAAGTTTTTCTGTTTCTGTTAGTCCCCTTCGCGATCGAGGTGAGATTTGGCGTTTAGCTTCTGCAAAAGCTTGGTACAGCCTTTCTAAATCCCAGTGTTTGGCGGCTTCGGCAAATAAATCTTCTTTTGATGCCATTGTCGGGTGTGTTGAGATGTGGCTAACGATAGCATAACGGAAATTGCTAGCGTTTGTTAGTTGTTTGCTAACAATAGGTAGTCTAGTATTAAATTACCGACTCATTGTCTAAGTGCAAATACTTAGAAAAGCGGAAAAGTGCGATCGCGATATTTCAAATTTTGCCTGTTTAGTTAAGTTTCGTTAGTCAAACAGTTAGTTTTTGTTCATTACACTGAGGTATTTCAATGGCTAAAGGTGATGAAATAGCGAAAGCGGCAGGTTCCGCTGCTGCGGGTGGTGCTGTGGGTGCTGGTGTGGTAGCTGCTACAGGTTTAACGGCAGTTGGTGCCGTTGGCGGAGGTGCGGGTATTGGTGCTGCTGCTGGGCCCGTTGGTGTAGCCGTAGGTGCGTTGGCTGGTTTGGCATTTTACGGGATCAGCAAGGCTTTTTCTGATTAAAGCTTGAATCGCGCCAGGGACTTAAGTCCCTGGCTAATAACTAAAGTCGGTTGTTGATATTGAGCGCTTGTTGCACGAGTCCGCCGGGGGTTAAAAACCCCCGTCTCATAGTGAAAGTCCTCTAAAGAGGACTAAATACCTAATGTACAAAATTTTCAGTCCTCATAGCGAGGACTTTCGCTGTTAGCCAGGAGTTTAAACCCCTGGCGGATAGGTTGGTAAGCGCACAATCTATATTAATTTGAAGCGCGAATTTCTAGCTCTAACTTAGCCCGTCCCTCAACTAAAAAGTGTCAACTTATGTCTTCTCAAGAATTTCAAGCAGCATACACCAGCATTTACAGTACAGGCACTTTCCTCTTACAATATCTCAAAGAATTCCGTGACGGACTCCGCATTCAGGGAGATGAAAGTCAAGGGCTACAAAGCATTGAAGATGAAATTAACAAAGCTTTAAAGGCTTTGCAATATCAGAAGTATCAAGTAGCCGTCATAGCAGCAATGAAAGCTGGCAAAAGCACCTTCTTAAATTCTATCATCGGTGCTGATGTGCTGGCGAGTGAAACGGCCGCCTGTACTATCTGCCGTACAGATGTCCGACACATTAAACCAGGCGAAACTCCTAAACTTTTAGAGTATCGAGAAGGACAAAGAAAACCAGTCATTCTTGTTGAGGGTGACGCTGGCAAAATTCAGGAAAAATTCCTGCTGCGTACCCATGAAATCAGAGAACAAGGCAATCCTGATAACACTACACGCTTTGAGATAGAGCATCCGATTGAAGCAATTAGCCAATTATCTTCTCTCACAGGCTTTACCTTAGTTGATACTCCCGGGCCTAATGAGTGGGAGTCTGCAAACTTCAACATTAATGCACTGAAGCAGACAGCACTAGAAGCACTGCGAACCTGCAATGCCATTCTGTTTATTTTAAACTACGCTTCCTACAAAGATAATGCAGTTGCCGATTTGTTTAAGGATGTTGTTGAAAATCGTAAGGATTTTATAGCTGAGAACACGGGAAAAATTTACTTCATTTTGAATAAAGTTGACCAAAAAACAGAGAGAGACAAAGAAATTGCTGATGTCATTAAAGATTTAGAGCGAGAGTTAGTTGGCTTTGGCTTTTGCAATCCAGTTATTTACCCTGCTAGTTCTCGACAAGGACTTCTAGCGAAACTGATTCAGCAAGGAAAAGCAACTGAAAAGGAGATAAAAGATTTTGAGGATTTCTTTAGTGCCAAATATGCTGAGAGAGATGAAAAAGGTAGGAGAGTAATTCCTTTACCTGAAGAGATTGCACCAAGAGCTTTGCAAGATAGCGGTATTCCGAGCATTCAAGAAACAGTCATTCAAAGGATTACGCAAAATTCAGGCTGGAATCTATTGAGTGAGGTTGTGGCAGAACTTGATAAAGCTGCTAAGGCAATTGAGGATACTCATAATACACAGATTAGGGGTTGGAAAATGGGAATTGAAGCCCTAAAAGAAAAAGTAGAAGACTACAGAAGACGTTCGGAGAATGCGAGGGCGAACATTGAATCTGTAAAGAAAACTGTAGAGGAACAGAAGCAAACACTAATCAAAGGATTTAGTCAAGGCATTAACACATTTGCTAATGAGGCTAAAGCTCAGATAGCCAGTGAGATAGATAAAATTGCAAAGTCTCGTTCCGCCAACTCTCCAAAGCAAAAAAAAACTCAACAAAGTCGTCAACTACCACCAGCAACATCTGATAATATAGGCTGGGGACAAAGAGTAGGAGACATGGGAGAAGCCGTATTAGAATTAATCCCTGGCTTTGGTCAAAGCCTAGGGAGAGTCTTTAAGTTAGGTGCATCCTTGTTGGATATACTGGGTGAGTCTATTCCACAAGCTTTCAGTACCTCTGCCTCTGAACAGATTGTTGATAGTGAAGAGTTCGATCCGTGCATTATCCGGTGTAAAACGAAGGCAGAAGCTGGGAAAATTGTTGAAACTATCAATGAGTTTTGTGCGCCACACATTCATAATTGGTGGATAGATACTCAAGATGAGCTTGTTCGAGATGGAACAAATATTCGCAAAGAGTTAGCCAAAATAATTCAAAAAGATATCCAAAAAATCTCAGATGAACTGTCTGCTTATCTGGGCGATGCTTTGCAGGTGAAACTAAACATCAACCCGATTCAATTTCCCAGCTTTGATTTTCCCGGAATTGATGCACGGATTAAAGATGTCCAATTAGCAGTAGTTGTCGGAACTAGCAAGAAAGAAACAGGGAGAAAAAGTCGCTGTTGCAATTCAGATGAAGTCTATCATGCTGATGTTCCTGTAACGGAAAATCGCTCCTTCTTTGAAGTTGATTTACGCCAAACATTAGATTCGATCGACCGCAAAATAGATGAGCAGACAGCTAGAAATAAAAAACTGTTAGAGCGAGTCATTGGAAAACAGGTGGAAGCTGATTTCCGAAGTGCAGAACGGCAAATCAATGATTATATCAACAGGTTTCAAAATGACTTCGATCGCGTTTTGAAGGAACGGGAAACGAAAGAAGCAGAAGCGCCGGAAATTCTAGCTCGTCTTGAGGATCAAAAAGCCAAGCTTATTGAGTACCTCAGTCAATTAAGTTCGATTCGGGAATCTCTCAATAGTTGGAAGCCAGTTAAGTAAAGTTAGAGAAAGTACGATCGCCCTTTTTTCCGAAAGTGCGATCGCCCTTTTCCCCCAAATAACCAAAAGGGCGATCGCCTTTCTCATCCCCAATCCCATAGGGTGATCGCTCCTTTCCATCCAGCTATCCCAAAAGCGATCGCCCTTTTTTTATTCACTCGCACATATTTAACTTGTTAACATGATAACATATCAGCAGAACAGGTGTACGATCGTGAGAATATAAAAATTGGAGGAAGCCTAAATGGGAAAAAGTACAGAAGTGCCAGCGAAGCGACACGACCCAAATTACATACAGCTATCGGGAGATGTCCGAAAAGAACTAGGACTTCAGTTTAAAGCTGCCTGTACTCTGAAGCAGCTAAATATAGGAGAGGGGTTGGAAGAAGCAATAGAGATGTGGTTCCAGGCTCAGCAAGCCCCCTCATCCAGCAAGAGCAACAAAAAGGGGGACGAGTGAGAGATCCAGAACGGGAAAAAGAAGAGCTTGGCAATCCCATCAACGAACCCGTACAAGCGTATAACCTAAAAGAAGCGAAAAAGAAATGCCAACAGCTAGCAACTGAATATGAACGGTCTCTTGCAGATGTTCGCCCTGAAGGCAAAGCCTGGTTTCGCTGCTACTTTCAGTGAGGGAAAATACATGAAAATTCGAGAATCAGTTGGTCAAAGTGTCTGGAACCATTCTGAGGGTTGGTGCTGCGAGCCTCTTGACCCCATACCGCCCGGTCATATTGCCCTAGCCGTTGAAGCGATAGATATTAATCTTGTAGACTGGGATATCGAAGAAATTGGCGAAAAAGCAGGTTTTGATATTCAGTACAAATACACGGGAGTCAATGACCCGAAAGATTCATCTTTAGCTTGCGTAAGTCAGTTTGTGGGTATCTATGAAGACTTCTCAAAGCTTGATCGCGATTTGGAAGCTTTGATTGCAGCGGGCATCCCCTGTCATTTATTTAAAATACTGACTTCCAACGATGATATCGAGTTGAAGCCTGTAACGCAATACCTCAAAGCAGTTTCCTAATGTTTTGGGTGTAACGCCATTGTTCTTTTTCCTAAAGTGCGATCGCCCTTATTTTCCGAAAGTGCGATCGCTCTTATTTAAATAATGTTAATATCGAAGCATGGATAGTGTGTACAGACTGCAAGGCGTTGAGTTTGAATGGGACACAAACAAATTCCAGATTAACCTAGAAAAGCATGGCGTTAGCTTTGAAGAAGCTGCAGAAGTTTTCTTCGATCCCTTCTATCAGGAGGGAGATGCAACGGCTAATGACGAACAGCGTAACTTTATCCTGGGTTACTCCCGCACTCAACGCCTATTACTCGTTGTTTATGTAGAACGCAGCTTGCGAATACGCATCCTTTCTTCCCGTCCTGCAACCCGCACTGAAAGGAAATTATATGAACAATTCTGAAGAAAAAATAAAATTTCAAGTGCGACCTCGTACAGCGGAAATAGTCTCGCTCAACATTCCAATAGATACTTTAGCATCACTGGAGAAAATAGCGGCCAATCGAGATATGTCTGTAGAAGCATTGCTTAAGTTTTATATAGGGCAAAGTTTACGGGAAGACTTAGCTAAAGTCTTTTCAGAACGCTTGCTGGACAAAACTGCTCAAGTTTTGGCTAGACACCTGGAGTCAGCCGAAGAAATATCAACTATTATTCGAGAAATTCAAGCTGAAACTGCACGTTAAATGATGGCGCGATTTAAGTACCAAACTAAAAGGCGATCGCCCTTTTTTCCCAAAGTGCGATCGCCCTTATCGAACTTCTATTCTCCTCACATTCCTAAGCAACTGCAAGTTCATATTGCAGAACTAAAATTTCATCAGCTTTCAACATAGCCATAGCATATTCAATCCCTTGACTATCAGCAAACTCCACTAAATCCTGACATTCCTTTCCCATATCATACACTTCAACAATAGTTCCCACAAGTCCAACTGGCCAACTAGAAATAGATGCGTATTCTGGCTCCACTACCGCTAATCGCGTATTTGAAATCGCCTTGAGAATCGCAACAGAATCCAAAACTCTAAAGTCTTTGAGCGTTGTTTAACAAAAGCTGAAATCCAACAACGGTTAGAATTAGTTGAAGTAATTTCCCAGAAGTACCTTCTCAAGGTTTTGAGGGGCAGGTTTAGTTAGGATATACGCGCTCCCAGCGAGTTTACCCATTTCCCGCACCCGCCCTCCCCACGCTAGGATTTACCCCTTACTTAGGCCTTAAGTTCGCGCTGCTAAACTCAGAAGCCACAATCATCGACCCAATCCCCGCATCCGTAAATATTTCTTGCAGCAAAGCATGAGGAATTCGACCGTCAATAATGTGAGCACCATTCACACCCTGGGCCAAACTCCGCACACAACAATTAACCTTCGGAATCATCCCCCCAGAGACAACTCCCGACTCAACCAACTGTCTCGCTTCCTGAATATCTAACTTAGCAATCAGACTATCCGGCTTGTGATAATCCTCCAAAATTCCCGCCGTATCTGTCATCAAAATCAACTTTTCTGCTCCCAAACCAGCCGCAATTTCCCCAGCCACCGTGTCAGCATTAATGTTGTAAGATTGACCTTTTTCATCCGCCGCCACGCTCGACACCACCGGAATATAACCGCTGTTCACCAAAGACTCCAAAATCTGGATTTTCACGCCGCTGACTTCACCAACAAACCCAATTCCTTCCCGGCCATCTGGACGAGCTTGAATCAGATTGGCATCCTTGCCACACAATCCCACTGCTTTGCCGCCAGCTTGGTTGATTAACGAAACAATTTCCTTATTTACTTTCCCCACCAAAACCATTTCTACAACTTCCATCGTGGCCGCATCAGTCACCCGCAAACCATCCTTAAATTGTGGCTCAATTCCTAATTTTTCCAGCCAAATATTAATTTCCGGGCCGCCGCCGTGAACCACAACCGGACGCATCCCCACGCAAGCTAGCAGCACAATATCCCGAACCACTTTGTCTTTGAGATTGCTATCTTTCATCGCCGCACCGCCATATTTGACCACAATGGTGCGACCGGCAAAGTGTTGAATGTAAGGTAGTGCTTCGGACAGCACCTCTACTCGATTAGTGTCCGAATTCCTAACAAAATCGCTTTGTTTGAGCATGGGTAAATTACAAAAGACTAAAAACTTAATTCTAAACTTTAATGGCTAAAGCACATATTAACAGCCACAAAAATCACTTTTTCCCTTGAAGTTATCGACGCACAGGCTCGATCGCCCTTATTGAGCCCAATCCTCAAAAATTTAATAGGTTTTTTTAATAATATGATTTAAAATTATGTATTCTAACTTATAATATTTTTGCTAAAGTCAAGAAATGTATCACTCCCTTGATTTACTTAACGTTTTATGTTAACTGCTGTCGCCCAAAACTCCGAAAACCTTCAGTACAAGCTACCCTCAGAGGCTGACTCGTCCCCCCGGATGACGGTATTTTGCGATTTAGACGGGCCCATAGTCGATGTGTCCGATCGCTACTATGCCACATATCAACAAGGATTAGCCGATACTCAAGCAGCTTATCTTGCTAGGGGAATCAACCTCAACCTTCAAATCCTCAGCAAACAGCAGTTTTGGCAAATGAAACAAAACCGAGTGCCCGATGCTGAAATAGCCAAAAGTTCCGGCTTGTGGGGAGAAGAAATTCACGTTTTTCTCGGATGCGTCAGTCAGATTGTCAATCAGCCAGACTTGTTGCACTTAGATCGCATCCAGCCGGGAGTGCAATGGGCGATCGGACTTCTGCACTCCCGCGGCGTGCGGCTGATTTTAGTCACCCTGCGGCCGAGAAATCAAGCCGTTCAACTGTTACAAAATTACGGTTTAGCCAGACTGTTTACCAGCATTCGCGGAACTCAGATGGCGGATGCCGCCTATCACAACTATACAGCCTTAAAAACTGAATTGTTGGCTGAAGTTGCAGAAGAATTTGAGTCATCGCTGGGTTCGGCTTGGATGATCGGAGATACAGAAGCAGACATCCTCGCAGGAAAAGCATTGGGAATACCTACAATTGCCGTTACCTGCGGCATTCGCAGCCGCTATCAACTCCAAAAGCACCAGCCTAATTTCATTCTCAGCAACTTGATTATTGCCGTTAATCACTTATTAGGTTCCGGCCAACAAGTAATAGTAGAATGACTAAAGTTAACAGTAATTAGTTAACAGTTAACTGTTGACGGTTAACTGTTGACTAAGAACTCATGACTGCTGACTAATCACTGACTAAGGCTTTTCTACATTCCTGGTCATTTCCCACAAGCGATTGAGCGGAAAATAAATCACCGGAGCCCAAAGACTGCTGAGAATAGCAGAACACAAAGCCACTCGCTGGTGATAGCTCCAAATTTCCAGTAAAGCCCGATCGCCCCTAGTAAAAAATTGCAGCCCCATCACCGTTTCCGCTACCACCGCCATCCCAAACACAATTAGCGCGATCGGGATCGGATCTCTCTCAACAATATCTACCGGAATCGACCAGGTTTTTTGCAAAACAACTGTTAAGACTCCTACAACAACTAGACTTACAGCATGGGTGGGATGAGGAGCTGTCATCGCATCTTGAAGGAACCCCAAAACCAAGCCCATGCTAGCAGCTCCCCAAACTGTACGTTTCCGCTTAATACTCCAAGCTACCAACCAAATTAACAGCCAGTTCGGTCCTATTCCGAGCAATTCCATTCCCGGCATCCGAGTGGGCAATATCAGTATGCACAGCATCACAGATAGAAATGTAACTGCGAAGTTGAGAAATTGGCGCGATCGCGGCGAAGACATCCGAGATAAAGCTTTCATTGTTGCTGTGCTCCCTCAGATGCTGCTGAAGATTGACTCGACGAATCCTTTGGTTCGACTTGCTTAGAGTGGGGATAAACCACCGCCCACTCCAGAGCATTTATCGGTGCAGAGAACTCAACAACAGCTTCTGGAGCCGGAGTTTTATTCATATCCACCGAAACCACTTTTCCCACCGGCAAACCAGGAGGGAACAACTGACTGTAAGAAGAAGTTGAAACCACATCCCCAGGCTTGACATTGGGAACATTCTCAAAAAACTCCATCACAGCCTTATTTCCGCCTTTCCCGCGCATAAAACCCATGTGGCGACTGCGGGTAATTCCCACACCCAATTGACTCGTAGCGTCGCTGACTAACAGCACCAAGCTAGTATTAGGAGTAACGCTGACAACCCTGCCTACTAAACCGCCCGGGCCCATCACAGTAAAATCTGTTTTGATGCCATCGTTACTGCCGCGCCCCAAGGTTACTTGCTGCCACCAGTGGTCCGCGCTGCGACCGACAATAGGAGCTACAATCCCTGCTGGTTTCTTAGCCGAAACGTAACCTAAAAGCTCTTTTAGCTTCTGATTTTGATTTTCTAATTCTAATAGCTGCGCTTGCAATTCTTGAGTTCGCGCCGAGATGAGTTCCTCTTGCCCAGAGCCGTTGGCGTGAAACGGACGAGTCACCCAATTGTAAACTTCAAATACTGCCGCACCTTGTGTTTGCCGAACTCCCCAAGCCGCAGTTACAGCTAAACCTAAAAGAGCAATTTGCAGCCGCAGATCCCACCACTTTCGGAATGTATTTTTTAGCATAATTTCACTAATCTAAAATTGTTAAGTCAGGATTTTAGATTTGAGATTGCAGCCGTATTTCTAAATCCACAATCCCAAATTTGTTAACTACATATTACGCGACGACTGCCCGCTGAAAACCCGTTCCAACTGTTTGTTTTCCAATACCCTACCAGTCCCCAAAACCACGCAGGACAGCGGATCGGCTGCCACGTGAGTGACAATTCCTGTTTCGTGACTGATCAGAGTATCTAAACCTTTCATCAGCGCGCCACCACCAGCCAGCATAATTCCCCTGTCAATAATATCTGCTGCTAATTCCGGGGGAGTGCGTTCCAAAGTACGCTTGACAGCTTCCACAATTACTGAAAGCGGTTCCGACATACTTTCGCGAATTTCTGGGCCTTTGATAGTAACAGTTCGCGGCAGACCCGACAGTAAGTGCAAGCCCCGCACTTCCATCATTACATCGTCATCCTCTGGAGTTGGATATGCAGAACCCACCTGAATCTTAATTTCTTCAGCAGTGCGTTCGCCGATGACCAAATTGTGAACTTTTTTCATGTATTGGACGATCGCCTCATTGAGTTCGTCGCCGGCTACCCGCACAGACTCACTGATCACCGTACCTTGCAAACTCAAAACCGCAACTTCCGTCGTACCTCCGCCTATATCTATAATCATATTGCCAGTCGCCTCAGCCACAGGCAGTCCAGCCCCGATCGCCGCAGCGATGGGTTCATCAATTAACCGTACTTCTCTAGCACCGGCCTGAGTCGCCGCCTCAATGACAGCACGCCTCTCGACTCCGGTGACACCGCTGGGGATGCCAATAATTATCCGCGGCGAAACTAAGCTTCGGCCTTCGTGAACTCTGCGGATAAAAGTCTTAAGCATCAGTTCCGCCGTATCGAAGTCTGCAATTACCCCGTCGCGAAGCGGGCGCAGTGCTATGACATTCCCTGGCGTGCGCCCGAGCATTTTTTTGGCTTCTTCTCCAACAGCCAGCGGTATTTTTAAATCTTGGTCGATCGCCACTACAGAAGGTTCCTGCAGAACAATACCTTTGCCCGATACATAAACGAGCGTGTTAGCAGTACCGAGGTCGATACCCATATCTCTAGATAACGAAAATCGATTGAGAAGACCCACTGATTTGTACCCCCCCCAAAAACTAAAATACTATTGTGTGCAATAATGTTGTTACAAAAGTGTAACCGAGGTGGATTCTATTACGTTTTTCATCCTGAGTCTAGTCAGAAATGTACATTGTCGAGCTCAGGTTGAGCGCAGACTTGCCAATCATCCACCATCAATATGTTCGGCTAACTGGGTGTACAATCAGGATGAAGCCTCACAAGCGTTGTTCCCAGTTCAGTTTCGAGGCTAATGCGCGTGTGGACTGTTTAACTACATCACCGATCGACCACATTCCCAAATAAAGTTTATGAGTCTTAATGTTGTGACTTTAGTAGGCCGCGTCGGCGGCGACCCGGACGTAAAGTATTTTGAGTCGGGTACAGTTAAGTGTAATTTGACGCTGGCAGTGAATCGCAGAACCAAGAACAGCGATCAACCAGACTGGTTCAATCTGGAAATCTGGGGCAAAACAGCGCAGATTGCTGCTGACTACGTTCGCAAAGGCTCTCTAATTGGCGTAACAGGCTCTTTGAAGTTCGATCGCTGGCAAGACCGCAATACGGGTTCAAATCGCTCGAAGCCTGTAATTAAGGTAGACCATTTAGACTTGCTGGGTTCCAAGCGCGACAATGAGTCGGGTATGTCGCAACACAACAGCGAATTCTAGCGTTTGGGGAATTTGGGAATTAATATTTGTGAATTGGGTGGGTGCTCGTGACTTCAGAAAAGTTAGAAATTGTTCAAACTGAGTACCAAGCTGGGCAAGTAGCTTTTGAGAGTGGCCGGTATGCTCAAGCTGTGCAGAGTTTAGAAACAGCTACCGGTTTAGTCGATCGAAATTCCCGGTTGGGCGGTGAGGTGCAGATGTGGCTAGTGACCGCCTACGAAGCCTCTGGCAACACAGAAAGGGCGATCGAGCTTTGCCGTGCGCTCACCCGCCATCCCCGCCAAGAAACCCGCCAGCAAGCAAAGCGCTTGCTGTTCATTCTCGAAGCTCCCAAACTCACTATCCCTCCTGAATGGATGGTGAAAATCCCTGATTTGGCAGCTTTAGATGAAAATCAATCAATCAGTTTTCAAGCTAATCCAAAAGCTGATATCAAGTACGCTAAACCCAAGCCAATCGTACCAGAGCCTGTAGATTTGAGTCAGGTTAATACGAAAGATAATAGGTTTATCTGGGTGGCGTTAATTGCGATCGGGCTAATTTTAGGCGGATTATTTATTAGTTATTAATCATTTTTTCATTCGCACAAACTCTATCTCTAGGGTGCGCCTCGGCGCACCTCACCCCTACAGAGAGAAGTTAAGCAATGCCTTTTAGTAACTATAAAAGTATCAGCGCGGTCGCCAAAGAATTCCCAATTAATTGCCTACGAGATAATTTCCTTGTCGAAACAGAATTTGCAGTCAGCGACGTTTTTCGGAATGAATTAGAATTGATTTTCAATAAGGGAGTATTTGACAACTCGGAAATCGCCATTTGTGAAAATATTATTTATCCTGTATTAAAAGAAGTTTGGAAAAATTATCGAAGTAATTTTCTCCTTTGGAGTCACCAAACCTTAGTCTATAATGAGAATCTGTCCGGAATTCCCGATTATATATTGGCGAAGCGCTCCCCCCTCGGCACAGTAGTTTTTGACAAGCCCTATTTCATATTAGTTGAAGCCCAGAAAGAGAGCGCATTTGATGAAGGATGGGGGCAGTGTTTGGCAGAAATGATCGCCGTGCAGCGACTTAACAATGAACCAGAACAAACTATCTTTGGTATTGTTTCTAATGGGGCAATGTGGCAGTTTGGCAAGCTCAAATTAGAAATGTTTACTCCAAATAAATTTTTCTATACAATTCAGGACTTAGAGCGACTGTTTGCAGCCGTTAACTATGTTTTTAAACAGTGTGAATTACAATTATAGGAGAAGGAAGTTCGGCAACGGATTACTTAACGGATGTAACGGATGTAGCTGAGGTTAGGAAGAAGGAATAAGGAAGGCACCACCAGTGATTTTGACACGGATACACGGATTAATTATCGAGCATGAGGCAGGAGTCAGAAGTTGAATAGCGATAATTGCTAAAATAAAAAAAAGACCCAACCAGAAAGGCGATTATTGTGAGCGATTCAACCGTAGACCAGATTTTGAAATTGGCCTCTCAGCGCGCCGATGCGGCTGAGGTATACTACCTGTCGAGTCAAGACACCCCCATCGAATTTGAAAACAATCGCCTCAAATCCCTACAAACCAAAGCACTGCAAGGCGTAGCACTCCGGCTGATTCACTCAGGCAAAATCGGTTTTGCTAGTTCCACAGATTTAACGCGGATAGACGATTTAGTAGATGCAGCGATTCAAACAGCCGAAATCGGCGACCCCGCAGAATTTGAACTCGCCTCCAACTTCCACCTCAAAGGCCCGGAAACCACCTACACTCCGCCCACAACTCAAGAATTAGTCGAAAACGGCAAAAACCTGATCGAGCAAGTTCACGCCTACAATCCCGATATTATGGTAGATGTCGGCTTTCACGTCCGCAGCGGCATCGTGAAAATTGCCACCACGCAAAACCTGTATGCCGAAAGAAGCAGCCAAATAATCAGCGGCTCGATCGCGGGAAATTTGGTAAAGGGAGAAGATTTTATGCAAGCATACAGTTACGACGTTGCGCGCGATCGTCCCCTAGACACCAACAGCATCCTCGAATCACTCCTCGAAAAATACCGCCTCGCCGAACATTCAGCCACCATCACCAGCGGTTCGTACCCAGTATTATTTACCCCCAATGCCGCCGCTAGCACCCTCGGCGGCCTCTTTGATACCATCCTTTCAGGCCAAGCAGTAGTTCAAAAAGCCTCTCCCCTAGCCGACAAAATCGGCGAAACCTTATTTGACGAACGCTTTACCTTTTTTGAGGACCCCACTTTAGGCCCTTCTGCTTGTCCCTTTGACGACGAAGGTACGCCCACCACCCGCAAAGTCTTGATAGACAAAGGTACTGTCACCGGATTTTATTGGGATCGCAGGTGGGCCGCGCGCGCCGGTGTACAATCAACCGGCAACGGTTTTCGTGGCGGATTGTCTCGCCCCGGCCCTGATTTGACTAACTTTTGCATTTCCCCAGGAAATACCGCCACTCAAGACTTGATTGCTAGCATGGACGAAGGTCTAATAGTAGAGCAGGTTTTAGGTGCCGGTCAGTCAAATCAGTTAGCTGGCGAATTTTCTGTCAATTTGGACTTAGGCTATAAAGTAGAAAAAGGCAAAATTGTGGGTCGCGTCAAGAATACAATGGTGGCAGGCAGCATTTTTGAAGCGTTTAAAAATTTGGCAGATTTGAGTAGCGAAGCCGAATGGGTAGGCGGTGCAGCCTATTTGCCGAGTATGCTGTTTCAACAGTTGGGTGTAGCTTCGAGGCAATAAGTTCAGTGCGGTTAATTCCAGGTGACGCTGATACTGTTGCTAGAAAAATCTTAGCACTCACCTCAAAAAGACCCGGTTTCTGCCACAAAGCATCTGTGAAATTGCCCTTCGGTAGCCCATAAACCGCGTTTATGGTATGCGGTTCGCAAGTCCAGACGTGGAGGAAATAAAAACCCAGAAACAGTGCCGCAAATTCAACGCTTTGCTAATTCATGCAAATAGGGAAAAACAGGGAAAAAGGTACAATGAAAGAGCAAAATGTCAAGGATGGAACTCGGAAGAAGAAAAAGCACTTTTTCTTTTTTTTACCTTTGGTTTTTTGCCTTTTAACTCTAGTGACTGGATGCGTTCAGTACGATGTCGGGGTTAACTTTGAGAGTCAAACTCGCGGCGAAATCGTGCAGCACATTAAACTGGGGGAAAGGTTGACGAGCTTCAGCAGCGAAACTGTTGCAGAATGGTTGAAAAGCGTAGAACGCCGGGTGAGGTTGCTGGACGGAAAAACTAAACGGGTTTCCCCCACAGAAGTTCTAGTGAGGATTCCTTTCAATAATGGAGCAGAGTTGCAAGACAAGTTCAACCAATTTTACAATCCGATCGCACAAACCGCAAAATCTCGGGTTGCAAGTCCGCTAGAAACCGATTTGCCAAAGTTTGAATCTCACCTTAGTGTCAAGCAGAATAATTTGTTATTGGTGCTGCGAAATCGGTTGAGTTTGGAATTGGATTTGCGCTCTCTTTCACTGCTTTCTTCTAACGGCAGTCTGCTGCTGAGTCCGGGGGGACTTTTGGAGCTAGACTTTAGCTTGAACACGCCTTGGGGCGCCAAAAGTGTTGAAACTGTCGCCGGTGCGCTGGTTCCCGAAAGCTCTCAGCAAGGAAAACAGTTAGTTTGGAAGCTCAAACCCGGAGAAGTTAACTATTTGGAGGCGATATTCTGGATTCCCAGTCCCGTAGGAATTGGGGCGCTGATTATTGCCTTATTTGTAGCCGCGGGCAGTGCTTTGAAATATCAAATATTGCCAGCGCTGGGAATCGACAAGAAACCCCAAAACATCGGTCAAACCTAAAGAGGATAGGTCCTGCAGGGGCGGGTTAACCAATCTCTTCAATCAACTCTCAGAACTCCAATAAACCCGCCCCTCCCCGGATATTATGGTTAATTGACCCGATTTGATATTATCAAAAAAAACTGAGAACATCTGTCCAAAAACAGTTGACAAATGGTAAATAATTTACTTAACCTGAATTGATAATTAGGAACAGAGAAAATGCGAGCGCTAAATTTCTTCTTCATCTTTCTGATTTGCTTGGCTCTAGTATTTTTCAGCATCGAAAATACACAGCCAGTCGCGATTCAAGTTATCGAAGGCGTCCAAGTTAAAGCTCCGCTGTGCGTAGAACTAATTGTAGCCACTGGATTAGGGGCAACACTAGCGTGGCTGTTCAGTCTGTGGTCGAGAATGCAGCGAACCCTCGCGTCGCGCCAACAGCTCCGCCAAGTTCGCGAAAAAGAGCAGCGGATTCAGGAATTAGAACAAAATCTTGAACGCTATAAAGCCGAAGTAGAAGCCAAACAACCTTTGTTAGAAAGTGCAGAACCCATAAGTTTAGAAATAGCAGCCATTGAGGCCACAACTGCTGAAATAACTGCCAATTAACTTGATATGCTCTCTAGTTTTCTCAGAGGCCAAATCTAAAATCTAAAATCTAAAATCTAAAATCTAAAATCGAATGGCCGTTTCCCGAGACCAAGATGGCTTAGAAACGATTTCAGAGGGGATCGCAATTTTAATTGACCTAGCCGAACGGGGAGAAATTGATCCTTGGGACGTTAAGGTAATTGAAGTGTTCGATCGATGTCTGAGCAAGCTTACGAACGCCTGCGATGCAGATCAGAGTAAGGATTTCTCCGATTTGTCCCACTCCGGCCAAGCGTTTTTGTACGCTTCAATGCTGGTGTTGCTCAAAGCAGAAAGTATCGTCCTCTCCGAACCCCCCCCTAATACCGACTCGGCCGACGAGGTGGCACTCGAAGACGCAGAGCACTCAGGAGGGCGAAACTTGCCGCAGCATTTGGAGCGGCAATTGCGCCGTCGCGGTGTAGCTCAACTACCGCAAAAACGCCCGGTGACTCTCCCAGAACTGATTGAGCAGTTGCAGCTTATGAAAGCAGCAATGGAGCAGACAGCTACCCCCCGGCGCCGCCCTACCTCAAAAATGCGATCGCAAGCGGCCCAGGCTATCTTTGAGCTAGCTCACCAAGAAAATCTCGTAGAAACTGCTAGTGAACTCGAACGGTTTCTGGCTCAGCGGGACCCGGAAATTGACGAGGGTTGGCTGGACTTGGACAAATTGCTAGAGCTCTGGCACCATAACGATTTGCACTCTCCTGTCAACCCAGAATCCCCGGTATCGACTGAGGAAGTTCACTTGCCAAATCATGACCGCGTGGGTATTTTTTGGGCCTTGTTGCTGCTATCGGCTCAGTCTAAAGTAGAGTTGCTTCAAGAGGAGTTTTACCAAGACCTCAAAATCCGCGCGCTTTGAGCTTGCAGGGTATTAGGTTCTCGGGCGAAACTAATAACTATGCTCCTGCGTCCGTTAAGATTCTAGGCAGAATCTCGCTCTCGGGCATTCTGTTGCTGAGTCCCGAATGCGGAGAGCGGGAGTGTGAAGTTCTTGCTGATTCCGGATACCTGGTTTCTTAAATCCAGGTAAACTCGGAATAAATGATTGATAGCCTGGTACGATGTCGCCTATAAACAGGTCAGGATTTTGCTGTGATCGATCGATTCAACGATCGCAACCGCTAGCATCTAATTGTTGAGTTTATATCAATTAACAGAGGGTTGAGGAAGTTAATAATGAAAGCGATGATTCTGGCGGCCGGTAAAGGCACTCGCGTCCGTCCTATTACTCAGACAATACCCAAACCGATGATTCCCATCCTGCAAAAGCCAGTGATGGAGTTTTTGGTTGAATTGCTCCGCCAGCACGGATTTGACGAAATTATGGTCAATGTTTCCCACCTGGCAGACGTGATTGAAAACTACTTCCGCGACGGTCAAAAGTTTGGCGTACAAATTGGCTATTCTTTTGAAGGGCGAATTGAGGACGGAGAAATGATTGGAGAGGCTCTCGGTTCGGCTGGTGGCATGAAACGAATTCAGGACTTCTCGCCGTTTTTTGACGATACTTTTGTGGTGCTGTGCGGCGACGCTTTGATTGACTTGGACTTGACTGCTGCTGTGAAGTGGCACCGCGAAAAAGGGGCGATCGCTACTATTGTTATGAAATCGGTTCCCCGCGACGAGGTTCCCAGTTACGGAGTGGTGGTAACAGACGAGTCTGGCAAAGTTAAAGCTTTCCAAGAAAAACCTTCTGTAGAAGAAGCTCTGAGTACCGACATTAACACTGGTATTTATATTTTTGAACCGGAAATATTCAAATACATCCCTTCGGGTGAGGAATACGATATCGGTTCGCAGTTATTCCCCGCGCTAGTAGCAGAAGGCGCGCCTTTTTACGGGATTAGCATGGACTTTGAGTGGGTGGATATCGGCAAAGTTCCTGACTATTGGCGGGCAATTCAGAGCGTGCTCCTGGGAGAAGTTAAAAATGTTTCGATTCCCGGAATTGAAGTGCGCCCCGGTGTTTACGCTGGTTTGAATGTAGCTGTTAACTGGGATAAGGTTGATATTACTGGCCCTGTTTACATTGGCGGGATGACGATCATTGAGGATGGAGCAACAATTATCGGCCCGACAATGATCGGCCCAAATTGTTGGCTTTGCAGTGGCGCCACTGTGGAAAACAGCGTGATTTTTGAGTATTCCCGTTTGGGCCCGGAGGTGCGGTTGGTTGACAAACTGGTGTTCGGGCGCTACTGCGTTGATAAAACCGGGGCTGCGATCGATTTGCAAGCGGCGGCTCTCGATTGGCTGATTACTGACGCTCGCCAAGTTTTACCGACTCAAGACGGAGAGGAGCGGCGGGCGATCGCAGAAATTCTCCGTCCTGAATAATTGGTAATTGCTCAAGGTAAGGTGCGCTAGGCGCACCCTACTTTTACATTGATGATCTCAGCTTTTAATTCTGGTAATGTGCTTAGGTTCCACCCTACATTTTAAGACTGAAGATAAGTATATTGGCTGAGACTCCGCTCGTAATTTTGCAGCAAAAGTTGGGCCTCGGAAAGAGTAATTTTATTTTGCTGCAAAGCTGCTTCTGTCTGACGGCGGATGCTTTCAACCAAATTTTCTGAATCGTACTGTACGTAGCTGAGGACTTCTTTCATAGTGTCTCCTTTCACAACGTGTTCGATATGATAGCCAGAAGGTGTTAGCTGAATGTGAACTGCATTAGCATCGCCGAATAAGTTGTGAAGGTTGCCCATAATTTCTTGATAAGCACCTCCCAAAAATAGCGCCAAATAGTAAGGTTCTCCAGGTTTGAGAGTATGCAGTTCCAAAACCGACTTCACATCTCGCAAATCAATAAATTGGTCGATTTTGCCGTCGCTGTCGCAGGTGATATCGGCTAAAATACCGCGCTGAGTTGGTTCTTCTTCGAGTCGGTTAATTGGCATAATAGGGAACAATTGGTTAATTGCCCAACTGTCTGGTACTGACTGGAAAACAGATAAGTTGATGTAATAAATGGACGCCATCACCTTTTCTAGGTCTTCCAAATCCTCCGATACATATTGTTTTTGCCGCGCGATCGCCTGTATTTTATCGCAGCAAGCCCAGTACAACTGTTCGGTTTTCGCCCGTTCCGCCATTCCCAAGTAGCCTAAGTTAAATAAACTGACTGCTTCTTCCTTGAATTGGATAGCATCGTGATAAACTTCTTGGTAATTTTCGGGGCTGATAGATTGGTAAATTTCGTAGAGATTGCGCGGAATTTGGTGCGCGTTTTCATCTACGGGTTCTGGTACTTCTCTGGGGACATCGCTAGTACCGAGTACGTCAAAAACTAACACTGATTGGTGAGAAGCGATCGCCCGGCCGCTTTCGCTAATGATAATTGGAACCGGGATTTTGCGCTCGTCGCAGGCATCTTTCACTCCCGCTACTACGTCGTTAGCGTAGTTTTGCATATTGTAGTTTTTGGAAGCGTGGAAGTTTGTTTTAGACCCGTCGTAGTCAACGCCGAGTCCGCCACCTACGTCCAAGTAGTTCATATTAGCTCCCAATTTAGCTAATTCTACATAAATGTGGCTGGCTTCTCGAATGGCGTCTTTGATGACACTAATTGAGGAAATTTGAGAGCCGATGTGGAAGTGCAGTAACTGCAAACAATCTAGCATTCCAGCTTTTTCTAGTTCGCCGACTGCACGGATAATTTCAGGAATTGTCAAGCCAAATTTTGCCCGATCGCCCGTGGAACCTCCCCAGCGGCCAACCCCTTTGGTAGTGAGTTTTGCTCGCACTCCCAAAATTGGTTTAATTCCTAATGCTTTGCTCGCGGCGATTGCGAGTTCTACTTCCTCTATTTGCTCCAGCACAATTACGGAAGTTTGCCCTAGCCGCTGCGCCAAAATAGCAGTTTCGATGTATTCGCGGTCTTTGTAACCGTTACAAATTAATAAAGCGCCTGGGTTTTTTAAGGTCGCCAAAGCTATCATTAATTCCGGTTTCGAGCCGGCTTCTAGCCCGAAGTGATGCGGTTGACCAAAACGCACCAAATCTTCAATTAATTGTCGGTGCTGGTTGCATTTTACTGGAAAGACACCGCGATAAACATTTTTGTAATTGTACCGAGCGATCGCTCTGGCAAAACAAGAATTTAAGCGCTCGATCCGGTCTTCCAAAATATCAGAAAATCGAATCAGCAGGGGCAAAGCCAAATTTCGCTGTTTCAGGGATTCTACCAGTTCGCACAAGTCGAGGGAACCGCCGCGATCGCCCTTGGGAGAAACTGTAACGTGACCGGCTGCATTGATCGAAAAATACGGTTCGCCCCAACCTTGAATGCGGTAGAGTTTCTCACTATCTTCTATTGTCCAAGATTTTTGTGGCAGTTGAGCCGCCGTTACCAAAGCACTGTCTGGTGCCGCCAAACTCGTGACTGTTGGCGAGTGAGTCGATAGGGGATCGAGATCGGAGAAAGCAGCGGTGGCTGGGGAACTCATCTTATCGGAAACCTCTTTGAGGAGTGGTCAAATAGATAGTTTATCGCACATATCGGGTTTCCTGATGCAGTAGAAAAATCACTTTGGCTACACGGCCCGGCGATTTTAGATTAAAGATTTTAGAATTTTAGATTTTTAGATTAAAGATTTTAGAATTGACTCCACAGATGGATGAAAATCGGGGATTGAACTAAAATCTCAACCGTGATTGCTCTCCAGGACTTATTTCTTCAAGCAAGTATCCGTATGCACGTGAACTCTGAAACCGGGTTTCCGAGTTCACCTGCGCCAAGAGAGTTGTCGGACGATCGCTCGCCCGACACACACTAACCAAAAATCACCTCCGGCGGCGCCATGTCAGCCCCCATAACCAATCCCCCGCTCTTAGACTTCTTCAAGCCCGGTTGAGGTGCTTTTTCTGGGGTCTTCTGAGCCGGTGCAACTGAGCCTGGCGGTGTCACCTGCGTTGGAGGTACTGCCTGTGCTCCTGGCACCACGGGTTGCTGCGACAGCCAACCCAAACCCCCTACAGCCCCAGCCATCAAAGCGGTGTAGCCGATGTACAAATGCACCGGACGCATTTGAAAGCCTTCGCTTGACTCGGAGTCGGAATCAGAAACAGACACATTCATACTGGGAATTGGAGTCGGGGCGGGTTTGGGCAAAGCATTCGCCATAGCGCTGCCGTCTAGTCCCAAGGCGTCGCCGAGTCTGCGGATAAAACCTCTAACGTAAATATCTTGGGGCAGTTTGTCGATTTCCCCATTTTCGATCGATTCGATGTGGTGAACCGGCACGAGAGTTTGACTGTGGAGTTGCAGCAGAGATAGGGAGCGAATTTGCCGTCCCTTGCGTAATTCTCTACCCAACTCTCCCAGGCACTCTTGTCGCTGTTGAACGGCTAAAGCTGCTTCTTCTTCCTTGGTGAGTTTTTTCGGCTTCTTGGGAAAACCGAACCCTGGGAAGGATTTTCCGGGGACGGTGACAGTTGCAGGTGGAGCCGACTCGACTTTAATGTCGTCTTGGGGCGCTTGTTTGCTGTCTTCGGAAGTGTTAGTGTCTCGATCGGAATTTTCAGTGTCGGACTCGGTTTGGGGCGGCGCTTCCACACTAGCGCTGCGCCAATAGAAGACAGGAGCAGCTACTGGTAGCTCCAATTCTTGAATTTCTGTCACCGTCTCAATGGCGGGACTTAGAGCAGTAAAACTCTCTGGGGCTACTTGCGGTTCAATTTTGTTTTGTTTGGGAAATCGGTCAAATGCGAGCTTGACGGCTTCTCTGCTAACTGCTCTAATTAAAATTTCGGCAGCGGAGGCTGCTTCGCCCAACATTGTTTGCAGGCTCGCTAGAGCGTGGCTATAGGTGTCGCTACAGAGGAGTTCAGCTTCTATTTGACCTAGGACAGAACGAAAACTTTCTTGAGAAATTTCAATAGTTGGGTGATCTGTCACCCCAAAATAAGCCTCGGGTTTCAGTGCCATGATATTCATTTTGTCTTAGTAGAAGGTATCTGAGTACGTTCTTCGACACGTTGGCAGTGATTCCGGATGTCGGTTGGGGGAGAGTGGGAGAGTGAGGGAGAGTGAGATAGTGAGGGAGTGGGAGAGTGGGAGAGGCGCAATTCCCCCTTATTGATTGTCTATTGCTTGTGGATGCGATCGAGCAAAAAAAGAGCCCCGAAAATCCCGACAAAATGGGCAACAGTGGCGTGAGTATTGGCGAGTACCACAAATATATCTAGGGGCTGAATAAACCGGCCCAAATCAACTGCGGCACCGAACAAGGCTTGCGGCTGAGCTAGAGATTTGGCTAAAAGCGTGCCGCTGATGGCTTCGGCGCCGATCAGCGTCAGCAGCATTCCTGACAAGTTGCTCCAAAGTGACAGCCGCACCTCTTTGATGGTGTCTGCTTTTTTGGGGCGGACAGCGTTAGCGGGCGATCGCAGTTGTCTCGACAAGCGGGTGAAGCGGAAAGAGCGATATACGCTGTAAGCGAGTACGGCCAGCCCGCAAATGGCAAAAAATACGCCCCCGCCGGTGCCGGCACTGTTTGAACCCGCAGCGGCGGTAGCCCTGGGGATGGCGAAGGGGATGGCAAAGAGCAAAATGATCGCCGCTACCACCCCTAGCACTAACTGTACCCAGAAGCAAACCCAGCCTGTTGTACGAAGGGCAAAGGCTACTCGCTGTACGGCGACAGGAAGCTTATCGTTATCTAACTGATTAGTCATATTTTGAGCGGGTATAATTAATTGGCATTAGTTGGCAGCACTTTTTTCTCTTCGGGGACGGTTGACGGCGGTTAACCCTCTTTATAATAGAAGTAGCAATGTTTAAGATTTGTAACTAACATTGGATTTCACATTTGAATAGCGTCGATCGCCAGGTACCCAAAGCAATGACACAACTACAACCGACCGTCACTCCCAAACTGGAACAGCCAAAGTTTGGCTTCAACAGCTACGCGGAACGCCTTAACGGTCGAGCCGCGATGATCGGTTTTTCTTTAACTTTAATTATCGAGTATGTCACAGGCCAGGGCTTGCTGTCCTGGTTAGGTCTCAACTAATTTTAGCAACGGCGCGGTCAGCCTTACACTTTGTCTTGACTCTTCCGGCAGCGGGTGTGACTTCTGCTGACCGCGACAAATTCGGGAATTGATTAAAATATTAATTACAAACAAGCCCAGCGACTTCTCTGCCGAGAGAGATCTGTTCCCGAATGCAATAGCTGGCTTTTGGAGGTATATATGGGGTGGAATTTTGATTTGACTAGCTTGGCAATTTTGCCTCGCTCCCGTACAATTCCCCACAGGCGAGAAGATTAATTTAGGTGAAGCTAGTCTTTGAGCTAGAAATCCCGATCGTTCCGCCAACTCTAAGTTTTAGAGATTGTAAATAAATATAGAACAGAGTAAAACCAAATGAATGCTTCGTGGACGCGACTTTTGAGGTCAGCTTACCGTAAAGAGCCAATTACCAGCTTTGTTGTGACAGTGGGTGTTGTCGATGCAGCCATCGGCAGCATCGGTGCCAGTGGCTCTTTATTGGCTTTTGGGCTTGGCACCGCTGGGGTGGCGATGGCTCTCCGCTGGTGGCAAATTTACCGCTCTGCAGCCGAACAAACCGCACCTGCTCCCGAATACTATCTTCCTCCTCAGTCTTCTAGACCTCAGTTGCCCGTGCTTAACGTGTCTAAAAAAAATCCTCCTTATTAAGATTAGCGGGCAATGGTGACTGGGCGATGTGCCGATCGACTCCCTGGATCTGAGGCACTAAAAGATAGGGCAAGAAAGTCTTTCGATCTTGGATGCTTGGTGTATGAATATTTCTGTTGCCGAGAAACTGTACAAAATTGGCTCTGTAGCTGCCTGTAGTGGTTTGTCGGTGAAAACTGTTCGTTACTATGAGGAGATGGGCTTGCTGTCTCCTGCAGTAAAGCGATCGCCCGCTGGTTATCGCTTGTTTGGCGAAACGGTATTTAACAGGTTGGCGTTTATTAAACGATCTCAGACTCTGGGTTTGAGCCTTCAGGAGATTAAGGATATTTTACAAGTTCGCGATCGGGGAGAGTTGCCTTGCTCTGAAGCGAAGCAGCATCTCACGGCTAAGGTAGACGAAATTTCCGTGCAAATTGCAGCCTTAGAAACTTTGAAGAGCGAGTTGCAAGGCATTCTCAACTGCTGGCAAGAGCAACCCTCCCAGGCGAGCATTACTCGCACGATTTGTCCGAACATTCAGCGGGATTGAGCAGCGGAAAGATACAAAAAAAGGGAAGGAATTATCGGTTTCCTTCCCTTGATGGTTTTGTTGGTGGTTGTGTTGGTGGTTTTGTCGATCGTGTTGAGCTTTTAACTGTTTTCGCAGAGTTTGCTGTTGCTTTTTGAGTTGCCGAGCCCTGGCTGAGCCGCCTTTACCTTTGGAGTTTCTACCCTCGCTGCGAGGAGACTCCCAACTTTTTAGTCTCATGTTTTTCATTCTATCCACTACTTCTATACTACACCGCCAGATTTTCACTGTCAAGTATTTTTTAGACTGATGTTTTCTAGTATCAACTGTTGACTGGTGGGGATTTGCTACAGACATAGCGATGCTGCGCCCATTGCCTGCGGCTGGTTACACCTACGCGCTTTTTGACAATTTGGGATGTAAGGGCGATCGCATGATTTAATTAATCATACTGGTATGCTCAGTAATTAATTAATGAGTGGAATTAATCGCCAAATCACCCTTGACAGCAGGCACATTGCTAAACACTTGCCAGACACGCCACAAATGAGAAGACTGCTTAATAAAGGACGTGCTGCTCATATTTTTAACGATGAGGCTACTATGAATCAGGTAGCTCAAGCCATAATAGAAGATGGAGAATTTACAGGTAAGATTCGGGGCTAAGATCGTTATGGTATGTTTTTTGTGGAATCAATTGGTTATAGAGTTGACCCGGATGGTAGCCGTCTTTTACTTTATTACGGAGAGATAAAAGTTGATGCAGAAAACCGATACCACGTTACGCCTCGAAGCCGACCTAGTGAAGAATAACTGGGAGTTTACAGAGGTATGGATCGATCCAAATCTTTCACCGCCTTATCTGCTTTTATTACTAAGTGATGCTGAGGGTAATTGTCGCATATACGATCCGGCTGAGGGTTATAAAGTTGTGTTTTCTAGTCAGAGTTATGATGAGGCGCAGTATTGGCTTTTAGAGGATGAGTATGAACCCGTAGAAGGGCGGCTGAGTGTGTCGGAGTTAGTTTGAATAATTCATGTAGGGCGATTCCCTACGGGATAGCTGCGCTTCACGCGCTTTTTGACAAGTTGGGATTTAAGGGCGATCGCAATTTTGTAGTAACTAGGATATCAGCAGCTAGGCTTTGGGCTTAATCTCTGGGGATTTAAAACTTAATTGGTAATATGGATAAAATCAGGGCGATTCAGTTTTAATTCTGTTGCTTATTAGCGTGTAGTTGTTCTGATAACCGGCAAGCTTTTCTTTAGCTTGAGCTTCCACAAATGTACCTTGAGGAATAGCATTTAACAAGTTTATCGCCTGCTGCAATTTTGATTGAGCATTCTGCCAGACTTCTTTAGGATGAGGTGGATTATTCACCAGGACGGCAGCTTCCCATGCTAGTTTTTGCGCGGATTCTAAATTAGTAGCTGCTTTCTGTTCAGTGACAATTCTATTAGTAATCGCCTGATAGTTAGTTCGATAAACACTTAGCTTTTCTTGAGCTTGAGTTGCAACAGGCGAATTGTCTGGAATTGCCTCTAACAATTTGATTGATTCCTGCCACTTCCCTTGTACTTGCTGCCAATTTTCTAGTGGATGAGGTGGATTTTGAGTCATAACGGCAGCTTCCATTGCTAGTTTTTGAGCTGCTGCTAAATTTGTTGCTGTTGGGTCTGGCTGAGGAGTCGGTGTTAAGGTGGGTGAAGCTTCAGAATTTGGTTTTTGCTCCTCAATATTTAGAGGAATTCCCGAATTTGCTATTGTCTGCTGACTCGGTGAAATTTGAAAGGTAGTTTTCCAGCCGATAAAACCCAAAACTCCTAGAGTCAGTGTGGATAGTATCAGTATCCAGCCACTTCTACCCCCGCGTCTTTGCTCTGAAGACAGGGTACGGTCAATAGGATTTAGAGACTCTCCTGTCTGTGTGGAGCTTTCACTTTGCTTACGACTAGATTTTTTTTGTTCCTTGTGACGGCGTTCTTTTTCTAGGTGTTTAAGAGATTCTTCAGCCTGTCCTCTTAACCTATTAGCCCGGTCAATTAAAGCATTAGCTTTTTCTTTTAAAGATACACATTCATTCAATATAATTCCTAATGTTGTAGTTTGACCCTCATAAGATATAATAAGCCCATGCTCTTCATCCAACCATTCTATCGCAAACACTGATTCCCCAAAGTAAGATATAAAAGCTTTTATCCGCTCAATTGGCTCGACATTACGTTCAAGATTTTGTACGATACTATCCAGTTTAGGCTGAACCTGTTTTAGCTGTTCTTGAGCTACCTTTATTTGCTGAACCTGTTGCCTTAAACTTTGCTCTTCATCAAAGTCTATGTGAATTCTTAAATTTTCATCAATTTGCCTTAGTTCTTCTGGGATACTTAGAGATTTCCTTTCCCATTCTAGCTTGATCAATAATTGTGAATCATTTAAAATATTTTCTGCTATATTCTTTAGACCCTCGCCCCACTCAATTAAGTTTTCAACATTTTCTATTAAGTCAGCAAGAGACGTTTCCTTATCTGGATCGCCCAGTTTTTCAGCAAGTAAGCCACTCCCTGCCGATACAAGTGCATTTACTAAAAATCCACCAGGTAGGAACAAGCCGGCAACTGCCCCTAACAAAGGTATCGCTCCCAAAAATCCTTTATTGAATCTCTCATTATTTAATACTTCTTCAAGTTCCTTGCCAATAGTATTTAGTCGCTTTAGAAGATTATCTATCTTCCCAATTTCACGTCTGATTTCGCTAGGATTGCCAATAGTAAGTTTCATTGCCTCGGCAATTTCTGGCAGTTGGTTTAGAAGGTTTTCAAGGTCAGCCATAATTTACTCTCCTTTAGAGTGGGGGAATCCCCACTCTAGTTTATCAATAATGGTTTAACAGCTAGCTAATTAAAACTTCCACTCATGGTTTGGATCGGCGAGAGCAGCCTGCACTGAAGATAAATTAGCCAGTTCTTTAAATGGGCTAGACTTCGCAAGTTCTGTAATCGAATGTAATGCTAATCCCAGTTGCTCATTATTACCAGAGGCTATTGCTCGATCGACCACATCGAAAAGTTGCTTAAAATTTTTCGATCGTTCATCAAAGGAGCGATCGAGGTACTCCATTAACAAGTCACGTTGAGCTGTAATCTTGGCTAGGCTTTCCTTTTCCCAAGCTTTGATTTCACGGCGCTTGGTCCGCTCTTGTTCAGCGATTTGCTTATACTCAGTGTAATGTGCAATAACTTGCTGAAAGGCATCAGCACCGCTAACAAATGCTCCCATTTTGCTCATTGTTAATTTCCTCACATATTCCGGTATTTTGCTTGAATATTCGCCACGGTCGAATTCAGATTTCCTTGGCTGTCTAACACAGGGGTTTTCATAATTTCTACAAGGGCTTTCACTAGCATTAGTGCCTGTTGAAAGTTAGCAGCATCTTGAACTATATCAAAGGGTTTTAATTCAAGTTCGTTGAGAAGTAGAGCAACGCGGCTATCTAAATCAGACACCAATTTGCCTAATTCTTTGACTCGCCGTTCGACTTGTCGGATGAAATCTCTAGCCTCTTCAATTTTGGCAACTTCAACGTTAACCTGAGCTTCGTATTCACGTGCTTTCGTTAAAGCTTCCTCACCTTTACCTGCAATTTGGAAACCGCCAACAGCTAAAGCAGGACCAAGTGCAATACCTCCGAGTACAGCGCCACCTAGTGCCATGCTGCCACCGCCTAACCACGCCGCCACACCAGACATACCGAGTTGAGAAACAGCTACATTGGTACTAAACAAGCCAAAAAATTGAGGAACTGCAACTGTCCCAAAAGTTTGCGCCACGCCTACTGCTGTAGCACCAGCAGCCGCGCCTGCCCCTGCGGATGAAGTCACACCTTGGAATACTTCCTGACCTTCCAGCGCGACAGTTTTGTATTCTTTTAGCTGCTGAATTGAGATGCCTTCTAGTCCCGCTAAAAACTTCATATCACTTGGAGAAGCTTTCTGTCCAATGCGCTCAATGAAGGCAACAAATCGTCCAATAGTGCGATGCCTTACACGAATTTGGAGTGAACCGTACACTTCTGCTAATCTGTTGGCTGCTTCCCAGTCTACTTTTAGATCGCTGACTGCTTTCTCGTGGCGGTGTTGAGCGCGATCGCCTATTTCCTTGGCTTGATTGATGTTACCAAAGCCTTCAGTACCTTTCACAGCGCCATACGCAGCAGTAGCTAAAACAGCAGCGCCCATAATAAACGGAATTACAAAAATCATAAACGACTATTTTTGATAAGAGTAAATTAATGACCTAATAACAAATTTATATCCTAGTTTGCTCCTTCATCTCTTGATATGAATATGTCAGATAACCTCGACTACCGATCTGAATCGTGTAAAACCCTGACTTGGGTACTCCTTTAACTTCGAGGGAAAATTTACAGCGATTATACAGCAAATTCCATGTAAATGTGGTACACTACATTCAGTACATCAGCAGAAAAAATGAAAGCTTATTCGCTCGAGTTTCGTAAAAAAATAATTAAAGCCTATGAACAAGGTGATACATCAGTCAGGAAAGTAGCCCAACGTTTTGATGTGAGTAAAGCCTTTGTTCAAAAAATCTTAAAACAAAAACAAACGACTGGTCACGTTCAACCAAAAAAACAGGGTGGAAGCCTTAAAAGTGTGTTGCACTCGTCCACAGATAAATTGGCCCAGATGGTAGAAAAATATCCTGATAGTACCTTATTAGAATATTGTGAATATTGGCTAGATAGCTACCAACAATCTGTCAGTCCTAGTATGATGTGTCGCGAATTAATCAAACAA
>JACJNV010000308.1 GCA_014695175.1 Microcoleus sp. FACHB-DQ6
TTCCATCGATTCCCGCAGTCTTTTTGCCAGCGTTTAGTTGAGTTACTTGACGTATCGCCAACATTCTTGCAGCCCGAGATTTCAGAATTAGCTTTTGAAGGGACTTCGCTTTCGGCTTGTCTCCAACCTGAATCGCTTTGTACACGCGCTTTTGTAGGCGGAATAAATCACGGCGGAATTTCTTCCACGGTAACGTTTTCCAAGATTCACTAACATTGCTGTTGTGTCTAATCATGCTCTGCTCCAGTTTGTGTATTCTGAACACCTCAGACCAATTACGGTCTGTCCTACCCGAACTAAGGGGATTCCGCTGCTCGTCTAGCCTACTTGGGGTTCGACTTCCCCTTGACCCTTAGTTCGTTTTTATTCGTTCCCTCGGTTAGATTGATTGTTCCTTTAGGTGGAGCCACTTTAACTACTGGATTCCCTGGACTCTTGCCGCTATTAGATATACAATTCGGCGGGAATAAACTCCAGTAAAGTCGGGATTTTTGGTCTGTGACCCGCTTCGGCATAAGTTACTTTTCTAGGCTCTGTTTCACCATCGGAACTCCCCATTAACGCCAGTGTCATCTCACATTAGATGTCTGGTTGCATCCTGTTCCCAGCTTCACTCTCCAAGAATCGAGCTTGGTCGGTGTGGGCAGATAGGGAGTCATACCTGAGTCTGGCAGAAGGGACTTGCACCCTTATCAGACCGAGAGTTCAGCCTTGTGGCTGGAAACGCTATGTACGGACTGATTACCGTGATTCACGTTTCAACGAATCGCACATATCTTTGCCGTGCATCATATGCTGCGTTAACTGAAAATACACCAGCGATCCAATAAAAATCCGCGCCGTTGCCTCCGGATCGGGCAATTTTAACTCTGGATGCGATGCCAAATATTGAGTAAGCCGCTCGATGCCCGGTTTAGCTAAGTTTTTCACAAAAGTCTGCGCTAGCTGGGGAAAACGCCCCGACTCCGCAATCACTAACCTCACAAAATTGAGAAATTCAGGTTCCTGCGTCACCTGCTCTAATAGAGTTGTGGCAACGAATCGCAGCGCTACGGCCGGTTCTTCATCCAGAACTGTAAAATGGACTTTTTTTTGCGCCAGCCGCTGTACCAAGGCCACGAATAATCCTTCTTTATCTGCAAAATAGCTGTAAACCGTGGCTTTGGAAACTCCTCCCGTCTTCGCTACCTTGTCCATACTCGTGCCCGCGTAGCCGTGGGTTAAAAATTCTTGCATCGCACCTTGCAGGATTTGTTCGGTCTTGTCACTTGCTGCTGCGTCTGGTTCGATCGATTTTGTCCTTGCCATACCTTGCTTCTGTAATTTTTATTTAGGATCTTGACATTATTATACTGAACGGTTTAGGATAAAAGTATTGCAAAACTAAACGGTTTAGTTTAATCTTAAAAAGAGGTATGTCATGGTACACCAACCAACAGCAGACAACTTATCCTCAAATCCATCCCTAGTTAAACAACTCCTCGTTGTGGCAGCAC
This sequence comes from Microcoleus sp. FACHB-DQ6, assembly GCA_014695175.1. Lineage (GTDB taxonomy): Bacteria > Cyanobacteriota > Cyanobacteriia > Cyanobacteriales > Microcoleaceae > Microcoleus. The sequence goes on from JACJNV010000308.1 coordinate 1,497, forward strand.
TAGCAACCCTGGCGGCAGGGGGAACCACAGGCTACACGATCTGGCGATCGCGCATACCCGATCCCAACGCAGTAGCCGCAGCAGCAGCCGTCACAGCATCCCAATTAAGAACAGTTACAGCCTTGGGGCGACTGGAACCCAGAGGAGAAGTAATTAAAGTTTCCGCTTCCGGTGCGGCGGAAGGAAACCGGATCGATCGACTCTTAGTAAAAGAGGGAGACAGGGTGAAAACAGGTCAGGCGATCGCAATTTTGGACAGTCGCGATCGCCTCTCGGCCGCCCTCGACCAAGCTCAAGAACAAGTGCGCGTCGCCGAAGCAAACCTAGCAAAAGTGAAAGCAGGAGCCAAAAACGGCGAAATCCAAGCGCAGAAAGCCACCATTGCCCGCTTACAAGCCGATCGCAGCAACGAAATCACAGCGCAACAGGCGATCGTGGCGCGTCTAGAAATCGATCGCAGCACCGAAATAGCAGCGCAACAAGCCACAATTGCGCGCTTGAGGGCCGAACAGCAAGGAGAAATTCAAACCCAACAAGCCACAATTGCCCGTCTACAAGCCGAACTCCGCAACGCCAGAAGCGAAGATCGGCGCTACTCCCAACTGTATGAACAGGGAGCGATTTCCGCTTCAACTAGCGAAAGCAAAAGCCTCGCCGCCGAAACAGCCCAACAGCAAATCAACGAAGGAAAGGCAAAACTGAATCAAATTCGCCAATCCCGCCAACAACAAATTAACGAAGCCCAAGCCAAACTAAATCAAATTCAGCAATCCCGCCAACAACAAATTAACGAAGCGCAAGCCAAACTCAGCCAAGTTGAGCAATCTCGACAACAGCAAATCGACGAAGCCAAAGCAAATCTCGATCGCATCGCCGAAGTGCGTCCCGTTGACATAGCAGCAGCCGCCGCCGAAGTCAGTTCCGCCGCTTCAGCAGCCAAACAAGCCAAAGCCAATCTGGATCTAGCTTACATCCGTGCTCCCAGAGACGCCCAAGTCCTGAAAATTCACACGCATCCCGGGGAAAGGGTGGGAAACGACGGCATTGTTGAACTCGGACAAACTCGCCAGATGCTGGCTGTTGCGGAAATCTACGAAAGCGATGTGGACAAAGTACGCCTCGGACAAACCGCCAAAATTACTAGCGATGCTTTGACCGGCGAATTGCGGGGAACTGTCGAACATATTGGTTTGCAAGTGCAGCGGCAAAACATTGTTAACACCGATCCTTCTGCGAATATTGATAGTCGAATTGTGGAAGTAAAAGTGCGCTTAGATGAAGCTTCCAGCCAGAAAGTAGCGGGATTAACCAATTTGCAAGTCAAAGTGGCGATCGGAGGAAATTAAAAATTAATAAGTGTTAAACCGCAGGGTAGCTTTCTTCAATCTAAAATCCAAAATCTAAAATCTAAAATCGATTGCTCGGGGAAATTAAAGATTAAGTAAAAAATGTTACTTTCTTCCCGGTAAAAAACTCTCTACTTCTTCTTCTTTTCTCTTCCTTCGTGTCCTTCGCGTCTTGGCGGTTCAATAATTACATATTCTTTCAGTACGAACAGAATAAACCATCAGCCCTATCTCTTCAATCCCCAATCCCAAATCCCAAATCTAAAATCATATGCTTGGACTCATCCAACCCTTACAACAATTAAGACGCAGAACTCCCCTCGGGTGGCTGCAACTGAGTCACGACAAAGGGCGAATGCTGGTTGCAGTAGCAGGAATTGCCTTTGCTGACGTTTTGATGTTCATGCAGCTAGGCTTTCAAAATGCGCTTTACACCAGCAATACACGGCTGCATCAAACCTTGCAAACAGACTTAGTTTTGATTCACCCCCAAGCGCGAAATTTGATTAATTTGTCTTCCTTCCCCAGGCGCAGATTGTATCAAGCAATGAACGTACCGGGCGTAAAATCAGCCGAGCCGCTTTACGTGAAAATTGCTAACTGGAAAAATCCCGAAACTCGGCGCGAAACGTCGCTGATGGTGGTGGGTTTCAATCCCGATCGCCCCGCGTTTGCGCTTCCAGAAGTTAACCAAAATTTGAGCGCGATTAAATTGCCGGATACTATGTTGTTCGATCGAGCTTCTAGGGGAGAGTACCAAGGAACGATCGCGCAAATCGATCGAGGAAAAGCCGTTAAAGCTGAGGTAGAGCGACGCACGATTAACGTCAGCGGTTTATTCACAGTTGGGGCATCTTTTGCCGCCGACGGTATTTTGATGACTAGCGATCAAAATTACCTGCGCCTGTTTCCCAGACAAAACGCCGCGAGTGTTAATGCCGGATTAATTCAACTGCAACCGGGTGCTGACCCCGTGGAAGTTCAACAAGTTTTGAAAGCATACTTACCGCCGGATGTCAAGGTATTAACCAAACAAGAATTTATTGATTTTGAGAAAAACTATTGGGCTAAGAATACTGCGATCGGCTTTGTGTTTAATTTAGGCGTCGCGATGGGTTTTGTAGTTGGTGTCATTATTGTTTATCAAGTTCTCTCAACCGATGTCAGCGACCACATGGGAGAATACGCTACCTTCAAAGCGATGGGCTACCGCAATGTTTATTTACTCGGCATCGTTTTTGAAGAAGCTCTAATTCTTTCCGTCCTCGGTTTTTTGCCTGGAGTAGGAGTCTCTTTCGGACTTTACTCTTTAACTCGCAAAGCTACAAATTTACCCCTTTATATGACGCTGCTTAGAGCCTTTATAGTATTACTTTTGAACGTAATTATGTGCAGTATTTCGGGAGCAATTGCAACTCGTAAACTGCAAGCAGCCGATCCAGCAGATATGTTTTAAGGGAAAATGAATCAGTTTATAATATTCGGCGGTTGAAACCGCGACTAAACAAACGAAGTTCGCCTGCGCGGACTAAAGAATTAAGGGGGTATTAAATCCAGATTTTGTATAAAGTCCTAACTATACACATATTTTTTGTAATCATTCTCTTGTTCTTTCTCTGCATTGTCGGCGACGAAAGCGATTTATTCTTTAATCTAAAACCTCAAACCAAAAAGTTATGAACTCTACTACTCTATACCCAAAAACTAACCCATTACAGATTCCTGCACCTGTAGTTTCCGCGCACCAACTAGACCACTACTTCGGTCAAGGTCAACTGCGAAAACAGGTACTTTTTGACATTAATCTCGAAATTAAGGCAGGTGAAATTGTGCTGATGACGGGGCCTTCCGGTTCAGGAAAAACCACGCTTTTAACTTTGATTGGCGGACTGAGATCCGGTCAATCGGGAAGTCTCAAAATTCTCGGTCAAGAAATGTGCAAAGCGAGTGCAGACCAATTGGTAAAGGCGCGGCGCAAAATAGGCTATATTTTTCAGGCGCACAATTTACACCGCAGTTTGACGGCGCTGCAAAACGTGCAAATGGGTTTGGAAGTTCACGGGAATTTGTCGCGTTCCCAAATGCGCGATCGCTCTGCAAAAATGCTAGAGTTAGTAGGGCTGCAACAGCGGATTAACTATTATCCAGATGACTTGTCAGGCGGACAAAAACAAAGAGTTGCGATCGCCCGCGCTTTGGTCAGTCAACCGCAAATTGTTTTAGCTGACGAACCGACAGCCGCCCTGGACAGCAAATCCGGTCGCGAAGTGGTGAATTTGATGCAGCAACTTGCCAAAGAGCAGGGCTGTACTATTTTGTTAGTAACCCACGATAACCGAATTTTGGATATTGCCGATCGCATCGTTCACATGGAAGATGGAAAATTAGCCTAATTTTTAAATTTCCGAAGAATAGACATCACCCATAACTCCCCCATTTTCAATTTTGGATGTCAAAATTTAATCCAAAATTGCCAAACTCGAATCTCCACTCGTCCTTGAACTGTTGACTAATTGCTAACAACCAATCCTTGCCGGTAAATCCCCAAATTTTGCAGGTACATTGCTTCGAGTGTGGGCATCGACGATTCCACGGAACCGCCATAACGCCGAAAAGAAGGCCAGATGTAAGCGAGTTTTCTGACTGCTGGCTCCAATCGACCCGCTTCTATATCTTCTAATGCACCTTTTTCTCGGATTAACTCTATAGCCATCAAATCTTGATTTTCTGGGCTGAAATCGCGGACGCCAAATTTTTTGGCAAATCTGTCCCAAGTTGTGCTCAGAAACTGATACCGCCCCGCTGCGTCGGAACAGAGTTTTTTGCCGTAGCGGCGGCCGCACCTCATTTCCCTGGGATGATCTTGAAAGCTGACAAATTTCGTGCCGGTGTACTGCGTGCGGTAGCCGTCGGGGCTAGCGGTTCCTTCGGCGGCGGCAATCGTGTCGAGAAAGGCTTTCACTAGACGTTCCGGGCCGATGCTATCGAGTCTGTTATCCTGTATGGGCTCTGGTGAATTCAGGGTTGGAGTTTCGGGCGATCGATCGCGCTCGATGTTATCCTCTCCTTTGTCTGGTGAATTGAGGGCCGCAACTTCCTGCAGGCCTTTCGGGGCGGGCGAGCTTTCTGCCGAGACCGATTGCCCCCACAGTCTCGGCGTCATTCGACCTAAGAAAAAGCACAAACAGATTAAGAAACCCCAAGAGAGTTGAAAACGAAGGCGTTTGGAAAGTTGCCTGCGCTGCCGCACAGGAGGCCACCCGTGCAGAGGGAGGGCTGCGGGCAAGATTCCCGTTTGCTGGCCGAAGGCGAACAGCGATTTCAGCGCTAGCAAGGTTTGGTTGTAGAAACCCGCCGCAAGTTTCCGAGCTCTCATTGCTGCAGCGAAAGTCTCGACATCTGTCAGAGTCACTTCTGCCAGCGGTTTTTCTACAAACAGCCGAAAACGGTTGGCCGCCTGCCAGCTAAAGCGCTTGCTGCGGGGGGATTTGCGATCGACCCACAGGCGAATTAGCTCGATGTCTGAAATGGGTTGTAGATGGCTTCCCAGATGTTCTGGTGCGTACAAGAGTACCTCCTGATATCACTTCTAGTTGAAGGTTCCAGTTAGAACGGATGAGTGAAACAGGGATCAAGGGAAACTGGCTTCAACTATACTAAGTGATACTACTAAGCGCTCACGGGGTCAATCGATTTTAGATTTTAGATTTTAGATTTTAGATTGAAGCATTGAGCCCACGGATAAATTCGGGGGGCAAGTTTCTCGGATACAGGTTTTTTATTTCTGGACGGATGAATCCGGGGGCTTGTGTCCTGGATGCTTTCGGTCAAGTAACAAGCGATCGATCGCATCGGCCCAGACTGCTTCATTTTTCGGCGGCGCGAGCAAACCTGTTTCTTGCGGCACTACAGTATATTTGATCCCTGCCACGTCGGAGGTGGCAATTTTTTCAACTCCATTCCCACCCAAGAAGACAGCCAGTAATTCGTGCCAACTAACGGATATTGAAAGCCTGACTATAACTGAAACTTCTGAAATTCTTGAACAAAGATTGGCAAATATCCGTAAATTTCATCGCGGGGAATAAAGTCCTGTCGCCCTGCTACTAGCCGAATTGTCCGGCAATTGGAACTGTGCTGTACAATGCTTCCTTGTTGTAACTCCGATGAGCGGGTGAACATATCAACGGGGAACCCCTGTTTAGCCAAAGCTTCCCCTAGTAGACACACATAAACATTTTGTCCGCGCTTCTTCTTAGCCAATTTCCACAGCGGGCTCACCCTGTACGGAGATGAGAGCGATGCGTTTTTTAGTTAATTAAATCATGATTGTTTACCACCATTTAAAAATGACTTGCAGGAGAAGATTGAAAATGCAAATTTGGCTGCTGCGCCGTGCCTGTAATATTACAGCTCTTTGGTATTAAAGTCAAAATGCAGGAGCGATAAATCATCCTTCAGGGATAAGTTGCAGGAAAAACTTGAAATACGACTTCCTTCTGCTGACAGAGACGTGTAGCAGCTCAAACTTTAGATAATCTAAATAGAAATCAACGAGAGTGAAGGGAATTTTCCGGATTCTGGTCGGTGTCAAACTCGAACCTGCTTTCAGCTTGCTGTTCGGGATGCCAGATCGGTCGAAGGTAGAATTTTTACTACTCTGGATAAATAGGTAGGGCTTTGGAGAAAGCAGAAGTAGACCGTCCCCCAGGCAGAATGTTACACGGCAAGTGAAAAAAAAGCAAAATTATTGGATTCAAAATTTTTCTTTCATTCCGCCTTCCGCCTTCTGCCTTCTTCCCCCTTGCTTCTTGCTTCTTATGTCAAACCAGGAGTGCGAATTTAACCTCCAATTTCCCGTTTGTCTAATGTTAAGAGTTCTTCCGAGGTTTGCGTGCGGAGGATTCCCCGTTTTCGCTGTTGAGGATATTCTTTTGCGAACCTTGCATCCTGGACCCGTATCGGTTAGCCCAAACTTGGGTAAACTCGGCACCTAAGAAGAGAATTTGAGCGGAATAATTAATCCAAAGCAGGATAATCACGAACGATCCCGCAGCACCGTAGGTAGAGGCAATACCGCTACCTCCGAGGTAAGCTCCAATTAGGGATTTGCCGATCGTAAACAGCATTGAGGTGATGGCGGCGCCGATCCAAACATCATTCCAGGCCAGATGGACATCGGGCAAAAGTTTGTAAATTAAGGCAAAAAGCAGCGTAACTACGCCAAAGGAGATAGCAAAGTCCACAATCTGCCAAATACCCACTGGTAATTGCAGCAAGCCGTTCAACCAATAGCTGACGGCAGCTAAAATGGCGCTAAGGACTAAAGATACTAGCAGTAAAAAGCCTATGCCTAAAATCATGGCAAAAGACAATACTCGGTCTTTGAGGAATCCCCAGATGCCGCGTCCCGGAGGCGGTGAAACATTCCAAATAGTATTGAGGGCTTCTTTGAGATTCGTAAAAACGTTAGAAGCGCCCCACAAAAGTGTAGCGATGCCGACTAGAGTAGCAATCATTCCCGACTTGGGTTCGGAGGCTTTGAGGATTAGTTCTTGGACAGTTTGGGCGCCATCTTTACCGATTAAACTTTGGAGTTGGGCGACGATTTGACCTTGGGCTGCCTCTGGACCAAAGACTACACCGACGATCGCAATTACGATAATTAGCAGCGGGGCGAGGGAGAAGACTGTGTAATAGGCTAGGGCGGCAGCTAGGGTTGGCGCTTTATCTTCTTGCCATTCACTAAAAGTTTGTTTGAGCAGGGATATGACTGTTTTTAATTTCACGGCTTTTGGTTTCCTTATACTTAGCGTTCACCAAGGGATTCTAAGAGCTTAGGGTTTTTTTAGCGTCGGCCACAAGATAGATTTATCGATTAGCAAATTCGGAAGATTACTTTTATGTCAGATTCCCACACAACTGTTAACAAGACCGATGTAAAATCGTCCAAAAAAACAATTTCTTGGGCAAAACTGAGCGCATTAGTAGCGGTGGTCAATTTCTTGCTGGTGCTTTTCCATTTCAGTTACCTTCAGTTGCGCCCTGTTTATCAGAGCTATTTTCCGGGTTTAGTTAAAATTTATGACCCGATAAAAGGCATTGATTCGAGTTTAGCTAATCCCGAATATTTGAAAAGCGCTGACCAGTTTTGGCGAATTGATACGTTTTTTATCGGTTTTTTTGGGGCGGAATTTTTGATTAAAAGTCTGTTCCACACCCGCCGTAAACCGGGGGTAACTTGGTTTGATTTTGTGCTCAGGCGCTGGTACGAGGTGTTTCTGGTGATCCCGATTTGGCAGGGATGGCGGATTCTGCCAGTATTGGTGCGGCTTCACAAGTCGGGTTTGGTGAATCTCGATCGCGCAGTTGCTCAAGTTACCTACGAACCGGTGGCTTATTTAGCCAATACGATCTCGGAATACATGATGGTGCGGTTTATCAATCAAGCTAAAAGGTCCATCAAACAGGGCGACGCGGCGCAGATGTTGCTGGCGCAGCAGCCGTACCTTCACGTCAATCAGGAAAATACGATCGAACAAATTACCAAGCGGATTTTGGATCTGACAATTTACAAAGTTTTGCCGCAGGTGCAACCGGATTTGGAAGAATTGCTGCACCACAATTTGGAAACAACAATCAAACAGTCGGATTTTTATCAAATGCTGCAAAATTTCTCTCCGATTAACATTTTGCCGACCGAGATGACGGAACAAGTAGCGAATTATTTGGCTCAAACTGCTGTTGATGTGGTAGCTACTACTTATCAAGACGATAAAGGTCGAAAAATTCTAGATAATTTCAGCCAAGAATTTAATCAAAGTTTGCGGCGGGAATTGCAAGATGAGAAAACTCTCGGGGAATTGCAGTCGCTGCTGTCGGATTTGTTAGAAGAAGTGAAGTTGAATTACATTCAAGGTGGGTTGAAGTCCGATCCGGTGCAGACTTTTACGGAAATTAACTCGCTCCGGGGGGTAAGGGAGAGTTGATACAGCAATGATTTCCGGTGTTGTGAATTAGATTCTTTTTTTTACTCACATCTTGCACCCTTGTCAAGAACAGGCAAGATGCCTGTTCCACAAGAAAATTCATCTCTTGTGGAACAGTAAGGATTCAGGTCAAAAAAACTTAAGTGGCGGCATCTGGTAAAATAAAGGAATGAAAAAGCCCACAGCCACCAGAGAGCAGAAAAAAACCGAGATAGAGCAGTTGAGCCAA
>JACJNV010000309.1 GCA_014695175.1 Microcoleus sp. FACHB-DQ6
CGCATTTTGGTAACAGTCGATCGCCCCCAACAAATTACCCTGCTTGTGAAAAATATTTCCCAAGTTATAATGAACTTCCGCCCAATCAGGTTTCAAATCCAGAGCTTGTCGGTAGTGAAAAACCGCCTCATCCAGCCACGAATAGTCGCTGTAAAGTTGACCCAAATAAGCATGAGCCAGAACAAACTGCGGCGAAATCTCCAAAGCTTGCACAAAAGCGTCTCTTGCCGCCGTCGGATCGCCTTGAGCTTCGAGAATTTCGCCTAAAGTCGTGTAAGCCGAGGGCGAAAACGGTTGAAGTTCGATCGCCCTTTTGCAACAATCGATCGCCTCAGTTAACTTACCCCGGTTCAGATAAATTTGGGCTTGCCGGATATATTCTTCAGTGCTCATTGCTAGCCAGCAGTTGCGGTTTCTTTACCGCTTCAGTAAAACCTAGAAATTCTAATTTAAAAACTTTGTATTTATATTTTGCCCGATCGGGCGATCGATTAATTTTATCAATAACTGTCGATCGATTTTTTTTTACTGCCCCTGCTTCAGTTCCTGCATTGAATATTTCAACCTCACCCCGCTTGTGGCAGAGTGAGGTTGAAATCCTTTAAAACTATCGGCTTTGTGAGAACAGCCCCGAATTTTCTCGGGTGCTGCCCCACAACAGCCAGTTGTTTTAGAACAACTCGAAGTTGTTCGAGGTAATCGTCAGGCCAGGCTGCAACTGAGCCACAGTTAGCACTCCGTTGGTGCCGTTGAAGAACAACGTACCGCTTGTTTGGTCGTAGACTAACTTGTTCGTCGTGGTTGCTCCTGGGCTGGCTGCGTTGAAACCAGAAACGACGACAAACTCGCTTGCCTCGAAGCTGCTACCCAAACCAGAGAACACACCACCCTGCTTCAAGCGGATCTTATCTTCGCCTGGGGCAAAGTCAGTGATCGTGTCTACGCCATAATCGCCACCGCTGGAGAAGAAGAAGAACGTATCGCTGCCAGCACCGCCCGTCAGGACATCAGCTCCTCTGTCGCCAGAGATAAAGTCATTGCCACCGCCACCATTGACAGTATCGTTTTCTTTACCGCCGTAGACACTGTCGTTGCCGTCGCCGCCGTCGACAATATCGTTGCCTCGGCCGCCGTAGACACTGTCGCTGCCACTTCCGCCGAGTACGGTGTCGTTGCCGTTGTCGCCAGAAACCAAGTCATTGCCATCGCCGCCGTCTACGAGGTCATCGCCTTTACCGGCAAATATCCGGTCGTCGCCGCTGCCGCCAGCTACTACATCGTTGCCCGAACCCGAAGCGATGATATCGTTGCCGTCGCCGCCACCGACACTGTCATTTCCGCCACCGGACAAAATGACGTCGTTGCCAGCGCCACCGGCGACGACATCTGCGGCCGCAAAAGTCAGGATGATGTCATCCCCGGAGGTGCCGTTCAACCTGTTAGCGGCAGAGGTGCCGATAATGTTTGCGCCACCGCCGGCACCTCCAGGTATTGTACTTGCTGGTTGTGTTGGATTAGTTACCTGTGTCATTTACACTCCTCCTAAAAGATCAATCATTTTTCTACAATACACTTTTCCCTCCAAAGGGATTCAATAAATGAAACCGGACATCGGTTGAGACCCTAATTGACCCGGCTGCTATAAGCTGTCATGTAATTTAAATTGTCAGCAGCGAGCCTGGGAGCGCGAGTTGAATCCTGTATTCGTTGAGCAGCAAATATCGGTTGTTTCCTGCTTTTGACTCTCGACTCCACCACTGCCTCCTCTAAGACGAAAATATTCCCGTTAAACGTTTGCGAGTTTACCATAATGACCGTCGGCGTGGCTAGTCATTATTAAAACAATAGCCGGAAGATACACAGAGACCATTTTTAATGGGAGTATGCTCTCAAGATTGAGAACTTGCACCGGGCCCTTGGCACTGTCGATCGCCGGATAGTTCGATCGCCCGCAATGGGGCTGGAACTGAGCTGCGATTTCTTTTAAGTACACTGTAGTTGACCAGACTTTTGATTTTTGCTAATAGTTCCCCAGAAATCCAAATTTTTTAGCTGGCTTTGAAAGCAAGCCCGTGCACGCTGGAGGCCGGATTCAATCAAAAGTGCGTCCCAACACAGTCCCGGACAGGCTTTTGAGCCTCATCACCTTGATGTTTCCAGCCAAATCCCTGAGGCTCAACGCAGGATTTTGGCTAAAAAACCCTGTTTTTCAACCACAATCCCTCATTTCAACCATGATCCACATCCATCCGGACAATCAGACAATGCAGCGCTCGTCTTTTGGTCAAGTTGGGATGAACGGTGGGCCCGTAGATTTGTGACGATACTGTCACTAGATTTTAGATTTTAGATTTAGTCCAGAGATAAATTTGGGAACTGGAACTAGGATATAAAATTTTGGGCTGCTGGCGAATCCTGCCCCAGTTATGGGTTGGCGCAATTGTAGTTATGAATAATTTACCTGTTGATAATGCTGAAGCCATCAGTTTTTTGATTGCATCTATCGGAGCCAAGGTAAAATTCTTACCTCCATACTCGCCGGATTTATCTCCGATAGACTTGTATTGGGCCAAAATCCAAGCGATTTTCCGTTCTGAAGTATATCCACCTTCAAATGTTCTTGATGAAGCGATTACTAAAGCTATTAATGCTTTTACTGATGAAAATGCTTTGCCATTCTTTCCTCACTCTGGTATTTTTTGAGAACTAATTAAATAGTTAATTTTTGGGGTACATTCGATAGCTAATACCTGTGAGTGAAAATTTTATTTTTTCAAGAAAATTCACTAAGTGTTGTTAAATTCGAGCTGAGCATTAAAGATTAGCAAATTTCCAGAAATTTGGTTCGGCATTCATTCAGAGAAAATCTCTACAATTTATTCCTAGCGGTGTGCTTTTAGTTGCGCTGGTGACACGTTGGAATTACTCTGGCTGCCGTACTTGTAGATGTGAGCGTCACTCTCGAAAATATAATTGATGGAAGTAGCTGCATAGTAGCTCAGCGCTAGCAGCGAAAATAGATTAAGAACTCTATAAATTGGTTTCTCAGATACTTCGTTCATTTTGACTCCTACTTTTTATGCAAATAACGAATTTGGATACCGTGACGGCACTTTTTTTTAGAAGTTCCCAAACATCTCGCACCTCTAAAAATTTAGCTGGCTCGCGTTATACACTCCTGATGCCCGATCGCCTAAAATAAGTCGTACTTGAGATTTGAAACAGTTTTTGTTGCCTATTTCATGTTGCAGTCTCTGCCTTTAATTGTCTATCTAACTGCGGTAAGAGTTAGGCAATTTGGGTATAAACGAACTCTACAATTTTCTGTTTAGAGCTGCTACGATTTGAAGAGAAGGCTCTGGAAAAGGTTACATACCAAAGAGCGTAGCTGTTTTTCAACGCCTAGCCAAGATTTTCCCACATTCGATTAATGGTACGCCGTGGCCGGAAGTAATAAAAATTCTTATGTTGGTCAGCGGCAGGCGAAAATATGTCTGAAGTTATATTTTTGCCAGGAACAAGCCCTGTTACACTACATATTAATTTTGAGCTTGGTTGAGGTTGTCGATAATTTTTGAGTAAAAAAATGTTGCTGTCGCTGTCCGACAATTTGGGTCTGACAATTTTGACTGAGCCGCACCCTTAAATCACGATGTGACAGAAGAAAAGTAGGCATCAGTCGATTGGAGACTTCGGCGTGAGACGTTCGGCTAGCGCGAGCGTCAATCTCGCTGAGTTGAACGATTGGAGATTTGAGAGTTATTCCACAGATGAATCTGAGAGCTTGAACAAGATCCTAAAATTTTGGGCTGCTGCCGACTCCTGTCGGAAACTTGTATCCGTTTTCGGGCGGGGTCAAAAAGCCGAAGGCAGAATTTGAGATCGGTAAAAAAATACTGTTTTAGGATTCAGAGTTTTTATTGAATTCTACCTTCTAGCTGCATTTTTTTTACACTGAAACCAGCTCATTGACTCGCTGCCAGAAGCGATGCCTGCCGAATAATTTAGGACGAGATAACCAACTATGTTGAAGCCAGTTACTTCCACAATTAATTATAATTCTTGATCGCATTGAGCTGTTTTTACAACAGACTTTTGGCTGGTAATTTGCAAAAGGGATAGGGGCACAACAACAGGCCAAAACAGAGGCCCCATTATTAAGGCTATCCAAGATATCACGTCTTTTTTAGATGTGGCTGTATCATTCCAAAAACTTTTGAACCAAACAAGAAAAACGATTAAGGCAATAGAAAAGTAGCTAATCATTATCATTTTTTTACCTGCCTGCCTATAGATGGGATAGAAGTATTTATAATTATTGTATCTCAGGCCGTGGCTCGCAGCTCGCAACTTTATGCCCTGAGCTGCAAGCTGCAAGTGTCTAAAAACCAAAGTTTCACAGCTCTCCGAGTCCAGAGCCTGCGATGTAGAGCGGACATACTTCCGCTGCGCGGCGGTCTTGGAAACTCAAAGCCTTGCGTTCAGGGCTTTTCGAGGTTTTGTCAAACCTTGAGGCTACCACCCCAATCATAGCTTATGCGATCGAGGTCTTTGGTTTTCTGTGATTTAACTCACGTATACTCGCAGACTTCGGTCACAAATCGAGCCAAGAAAGATCACACAGCTTACCCGACTGCAATCACCCTACTCTTTTCTCAAATGTTCGATATTATAATAGTCGAGTTCAACGAGATTTCATGCAAGCTCTGACTTTAAAATCTGATCGCGCGATCGCTGAACTGTTCTATCAAGTCACCCATTCAGGCAATCTGACTCGCACTGAAAGCCACGGACTGCGCGAACTCTGCCAAAGCGCTCTCAGCGAAGACGCCCGAGATGCAGTCAACCGCCTGCTGCACGCCATCCGCCGCGGATGGGTCAGGATTTCCGATTAGTCCCCTCACACAAGAAGTTGAGATGAGTATTTCTACTTTCTCTCCTGTCAAGCTTTGCTAACAATAAGATTTTCGTGAGTAGGTCGCTCCATTAACCCTCTCCAAAAAAAATTGTACTGCGATCTAAAAGCTCGACCCGGTTTCTTGAAGAAGCCGGGATTTTTGATTTGAAGCAGTCAGTCGATTTTAGATTTTAGATTTTAGATTTTAGATTTTAGATTGACTTCACAGATGAATCTGGGAGCTTGAACTAGGGCCTAAAATTTGGGGCTGCAGGGGACTCCTATCGAAAACTTGTATCTGTCTTTGGGCGGATCATTAAGTATATACACGGGAACAAGAACACACCAAGAAACTAGGTAAATGTAGGTAAAAGCGGGCTTCTAAACACGCTAAAAGTTTTACGTTGAATTAAGCCGAGCGATTTCGGTAGCAGTCATTAGTAATCTCTTAATAGATAAATATTAATTTATTTGTCACCGTTTCTTAACCGAAAGTAGAGATGTGGGGGTTGCCAGAAGCGAGGAATCGGGACGGGGTTTGTGTTTCAAGTAGCAGGGCTATCGTGGAAATATCCGATCCCCTAGTTCGGCTGACACAAATCACTCATCAAGAGCCAATCGATCACATTTACTTCTGTAGTTGAATCACATAAATTTTGGAAAAATTAGTCAATACTGTCAAAAGCGAGTTCAAAAAAAAAACACATGATGACAACCCAAACGCTTTTACCTCAATTTACTATTGCAGAGCTAGTCTTTCAGGTATATCACTCCGGTCTGCTGAGTCCCACTCACCGACAACAGCTCCAGACAGCGCTCTTAAATGACTGTCTTACCGAAGAAGATCAAATAGCCATCAACCGCTTGCTCCACGCCGTTCGCCGGGGCTGGCTGAAGGTTGTAGATTAAATTATCGCCAATTTTTTTTGCCACTCTCTTTAAATGAACTGTCAGTCAATTTTGGATTTTAGACCTCCGCAAGCGCTCAGTCGAACCGTGGAGTCCCGGTCACTCTAGCAATTTGAGATTTTAGATTTACTCCACAGATGAATCTGGGAGCTTGAACAAGACTCTAAAATTTTTGCCTCTCCACAACACGAGTCCGGGGCTTCTCTCGATTTTTGGGCGCATGAGATTAACGCAGAATTAAATCCCCTTAAAAAAATCAGGCATTAGCCTAAATGTAGGGTGCGCCACAAGCACCCTGCGGTTTTAACTTCTATTTTCTCAGCTTATTTAGTCAGAGATTGTGCCGTCAGGCATCATGGCCTCTCTCAGATTCGCTTCATTCAAATTTGTCCCACGCAAAGAAGCTTGATGTAAGTTTGCTCCCCGGAGATTTGCTCCCTTAAGGGAAACTCCGCTCAAATCTGCTTGATGGAGATTTGCACAGCTCAAGTTAGCTCCGCTCAAATCGGCTCCCTTCAAATCCGCTTTTTCCAGATTTGCTTCCGTCAAATTTGCCCAGCTCAGATTTGCTTGAGTTAGGTTAGCAAGGCTGAGGTCAGCTTGTGTTAAGTTCGCATCGGTTAAATTTGCTTTACTGAGGTTGATTCGGCAAAGTTTTACTTCTGTCAAGTTTGCACCTTGCAAGTTAGCGTTAACTGCATAAACTTGAATCAAAATTGCCCCCTGAAGGTTTGCATCTCTCATGTCTGCACCCCTGAGACTCGCCCCCGTTAAATCGGCCCCGCTGAACACGACACTCCGCAAGATGGTTCCGCTCAAGTTCGCTCCCACCGCCTCGCATTCGCCAAAATTAGCGGACATGAGGTTGGCTTGGGAGAGGTTGGCTTGGCTGATATCTGCTTGATACAGATTAGCTCTGTAGAGGGTGAGGCCGATCGAATTTGCACCTTTTAAATTAGCGTGACTCAGGTCAATATCGCGCAAGTTTGTCCTTGACATATTGACCCCGGCCAGGTCTACTTTGTGAAAAACCCGTTCTCCGGCTGCATAGCGTCTGAGAAGTTCCTCTGCATCCATGTCATTTTCCCCAAAATATTTAATAATACCTTTGATATTTCAATAATATTAGGAATGAGCGACCTTTACGTTTCTTGGCCTGAGTACCATCGGAAAATTGAGGATTTGGCTGTAAAAATTGAGGAATCTCAGTGGAAATTCGATCGAATTGTCTGTCTGGCGAGGGGAGGGCTGCGCGTTGGGGATACTCTGTCGCGGATTTTCGACAAACCTCTGGCGATTTTAGCGGCCTCGTCCTATCGTGGGGCTGAGGGAAAAGTCCGGGGTGCGATCGAGTTTGCCCGCGATTTGACAATGGTGGGCGATAATTTGGGCAGCCACATTCTCTTGGTTGACGATTTGGCGGATTCGGGAATTAGTTTGAACCAAGGTATCGCTTGGCTGAAGAGTCGCTACGGCGAGGATATTCAGGAAATTCGGACTGCTGTACTCTGGTACAAGGCTTGTTCTGTTGCAAAGCCGGATTATTATGTAGATTATTTGGCTGACAATCCTTGGATTCACCAACCTTTTGAAATGTACGAAAAGATGAGTGCGGCTGATTTGGCGGCGAAAGTTGGGAGTTAGTCTCTAAAAGGCTAACATCTGGTCAACTTTTAACATGGTTTGGGGGATATTTTGCACTTTTTGGCATAGTCCGTCCGGGGTTGAAACCCCTCTCTCATAGCTAAAGTCCTCTCAAAGAAAACTGAATATTTATTAAGGTTTGGCAGTCTGTTTCAACTCCGATCTTGCACCATTCTCAATAAGCCTTTTATGGGCGGGCTAGAAGCCCACCCCACAACAAAATTCACTCTTTGTGGAACAGGCATCTTGCCTGTTCTTGAGAATGGTGCAAGAGCTCAATTTCAACCAACTTTAGCTATGAGACGGGGAATTAATTCCCCGGCGGGCTTGTGGGTAAGCGCAAGTCTGCTGATACAATTAGCGAACCGAAAGAATGCGATCGCCCAATTCCATACTATCTGCCAAAACTTCCTGCCTCGCCCACCTATCCGCGGCCAAAATATCGTCTAAACCAGGACTTTCACAGTTATCGGTTTGATGTTTGTCGCACGCCTTTTCAATCAACTTTGGAATATCCAAAAACTGAATTTTCTCCTCCAAAAATAGCGCGACCGCCTGTTCGTTTGCCGCATTCAGCACCGCAGGCATCGAACCGCCCGCACGTCCCGCTGCATAAGCCAACTGCATACAAGGATACTTCTCGTGGTCGGGTTCTCGGAAAGTTAAATCCCCAGCTTTTACCAAATCCAGCCGTTCCCAATCTGTATGAATTCGCTCCGGCCAAGACAAAGCGTAAAGCAGCGGCAAGCGCATATCCGGCCATCCCAATTGCGCCAAAACCGAGGTATCTTGCAGCTCAATTAACGAGTGAATTATGCTCTGAGGATGGATGACAATATCAATGTCGTCATAATCCATTCCGAACAAGTAATGAGCCTCAATTACTTCTAATCCTTTATTCATCAAAGTAGCAGAATCGATCGTGATTTTCTGCCCCATCGACCAATTCGGATGTTTCAAAGCATCGGCTACTGTTACTGCGGCTAATTTGTCGATCGGCAAATCTCGAAAAGAACCGCCCGAAGCAGTGAGAATAATTCGTCGCAACCCGCCAACCATAACACCTTGGAGGCATTGAAAAATTGCTGAATGTTCCGAGTCAGCCGGCAATATTTTAACGCCGTATTTTTCGATTAAGGGGTTGACAACGGGGCCCCCTGCGATTAATGTTTCTTTATTGGCTAAGGCGATATCTTTGCCTGCTTTGATAGCCGCAATTGTTGGCAGCAAACCGGCACAGCCAACTATGCCGGTGACGACGGCTTGAGCGTCACCGTATTGGGCAACTTCGACAACGCCTGACTCGCCAGCAAGTAAAATAGGTTGAGGGTCAATGTCTGCGATCGCCTCCTTCAATTCCAGTAATTTATCTTCGTCGCAAACCGCGACAATTTCCGGTCGAAACTGGCGAATTTGCTGGGCCAGCAACGTTACATTTCGTCCGGCGGTTAACCCGACAATCCGAAATTTGTCGGGGTATTGAGCTACAATATCCAGAGTCTGAGTGCCGATGGAGCCTGTCGAGCCGAGAAGAGTTATTGCTTTCACAATTTTTTAAGGTTTTGTGGATTATTCTAATATTACGATTGCGGGGATAAAAATTAGTGGTTAACTATTGCGTGGAAAGCACATTCGATGGAATCATATTTTGAGTGACCACCTAGTGCCAGATTTCATGCAGAATAGGGAAAATTTTGCTGATTCGAGTGAGGACATCAGTGTCTCGATCGCCGAAAATAGAGAGAAAGGTCGATCGCAGCTACCGTCGAGTTTGGTTTGGGCGATCGCTACGGCTGCGGCAATTTTCTTTTTGTGTAGCAGTTTACGGCACGCTTTATTCCAATCAACTGCTTTCGATTTGGGAATTTTTGACCAAGCAATTTACTTGATCAGCCAAAACCAAACGCCTTTTTCTTCTTTAATGGGGATTCATATTTTGGGCGATCACGCAGCGGTAATCTATTATCCGCTAGCTTGGCTGTACAAAATTTCCCCGGATGTGCATTGGCGACTGTTGGTACAAGCAGTTGCTTTATCCATGGGGGCTTGGCCTACGTGGAGTTTAGCGCGTTTGGGAGGTTTGAATCAAGAACAATCCCGTGCGAGCGCATTGATTTATTTGCTCTATCCGGTGGTATTTAACATCAATTTATTTGATTTTCACCCGGAAGTAATCGCTTTACCCGCACTTTTGGCAGCAATTTTGGCGGCGCGTTTAAATAAAATTGTGTGGTTTTGTACCGCTATAGTGTTAGTTCTCAGTTGCAAGGCGGTTTTGTCCCTAACCGTTGTCGCTATGGGTGTCTGGCTGTTTTTTTGCGAAAAAAAGCAACGGTACGGGGCGATCGCACTTTTGCTAGGTGCAGCTTGGTTTTTGATAGCTTCCCAGAAAATCATCCCCTTCTTTAGCGGCAGCGAAGTCGCTGGAGTCGGGCGCTACAGCTATTTAGGCAAATCCGTACTAGAAATCATCATCAATCTCATCTTAAAACCACAGTTAGTATTAGGAAAAATCCTTTCCTTCGATACATCCAAATATTTATTTCTCCTCACCTTACCTGTGATTTGGCTGGTATTGCCATTTTCTGGCAAACTACGCCTACAATATCTAACAGCGCTAATTCCTGCCATCCCTACCCTGCTCATCAATATCCTCTCAGACTTGTCATTTCAACGCAGCTTAGCCTATCAGTATTCAGTGCCTGTAATTCCATTTTTATTTTTAGCAGTAATCGCGAAGGAAGAAACAAGAAGCAGGGAAGAAATAAAAGGCAACCAGGAAGAGGATAAAGCAAATAAGCAACAGTTTTTAACATTGGTCAATCGGCCACCATTTAAAAACTTCCGAATTTCTCAACTTTGGCAGGGAATTCAATTGCCGAGAATTATGATAATTTGGTCATTACTAATTTTCCTATGTGTGGGCGAATATAAAGATTTTTCTCTGTACCTAAATAGACTAGATACCTGGCAAGCTACACGCGAAGCAGTCGCACAAGTTCAACCCCAAAGCAGTATTTTAACAGATAATAGACTTGCACCTCACTTTGCCCACCGCCCAATAGTAAAATTGCTTTCACAAATTTCGCCCCAAACAAATTTAGCTGAATTTCAATACATATTATTAAACCTGCGCCATCCCTGGCCTGATACGGAAAAAATTGGTGATACCTTAGCCAATCAACTTAAAAACTCTCCCGATTTTAAATTAACTTATAAAAAAAACGAAGTTCTCCTATTTAAACGAGTCGCTGATTAAACCAATAAAATGCTAACTTTAAAATCCCTAAAATCTCATCCAGTATTTTTAATGATTGTCGTGACAACGCTAGTCTTATTTGCCGCCAGCAGCGCGCGACACGCTTTGTTTCAGTCAACTGCATTCGACTTAGCAATTTTTGACCAAGCAATTTATTTAATCTCCCAAAACCAAACGCCATTTTCCTCTTTAATGGCAATAAATATTTGGGGCGACCACGCCGCTTTTATTTTCTATCCACTAGCTTTACTTTACAAAATATATCCAGATGTTCACTGGCTTTTTTTAGTGCAAGCTGTTTCCCTAGCTTTAGGCGCTTGGCCGAGTTGGAGTTTGGCACGTCAAGCCGGATTAAATAATAGCATATCTTGGGCGATCGCCTGTATTTACCTCCTCTATCCATTAGTATTTAATGTCAATCTCTTCGACTTCCACCCAGAAGTCATTGCTTTACCAGCACTTCTAGCAGCAATCTTAGCCGCGAGGCTGAATAAAACCTTGTGGTTTTGTGCTGCTCTTGTATTAGTTTTGAGCTGCAAAGCCGTCCTATCTTTAACTGTGGCTGCGATGGGTTTGTGGCTGTTGTGTTTTGACAAAAAACGTAATTGTGGGCTCATAGCTCTCTTTCTAGGCGCGGGTTGGTTCCTGGTAGTTACTCAGGCAGTTATACCGTATTTTAATCAGGGAAGAGAACACGCGGCAATTGGGCGATATCAATATTTGGGCAACTCAGTTTTTGAAATTGCTATTAATTTAATAGTGAAACCAAATCTAGTTTTAGGGCGTTTATTTTCTTTAGAAACTTTGCAATATTTAGCCTTATTGCTATTACCAGTAATTTGGTGGCTGTCCCCGCGTCATCTGTCATCTTTAATTAGTGCTGTGCCGATGTTAGCAATGAATATTCTTTCCGATCGCCCCGCTCAGCGGGATTTAGTTCATCAATATTCTGTGCCGATATTGCCGTTTTTGTTGGTGGCCGTAATTTCCAGTTTAGCAGCTAGCAATCAGCAAAAGGGAAAGACAATATTTGATAGATTGCCAATTCCTAATTATCCATTGCCTAGAGTCATTGTAATTTGGTCGTTGATTGCTTTCTTAGCTTTAGGGAAATACGGCTATTTTTGGACTATTTATTTAAATGGGATCGACACTTTGCCAGCTACCAGAGAGGCAATTTCTCTTGTTGAAACCAAAGGCAGTGTTTTAACAAATGTTCAGATTGCTCCGCATTTAGCGCACCGCCCTGTAGTAAGATTAACTCAGGCTAACGCGCCGCCTGCAAATCTCGCAGAATTTGATTATGTATTGCTGAACCTCAGATATCCTGGCTGGCTGAGCGATCGAGAATTTGTTAAAAACCTAGTAACTCAACTAAAAAACACCCCTCAGTTTCAACTAAAATATCAGCGAGACGACATATATCTATTTACTAGGAGTCATTAGTCAGCAGTCAGCAGTCAGCAGTCATCAGTCATCAGTCAAGAGTCAACAGCCAACAAATTCGCGCTAATCCTCCACTTTCAAAGCCCTTCTTGCCAACTTCACGTAAGTTTTCACAGTTTCATAAGGCATTTCCAAATCAGCAGCAATATCAAACAAAGATTCCCCCAATTCCCGGCGCGCCAAAATCGTCGCCCAAGTTTCAGCAATCTCAGCAGCGCGACTTCCGCCTGTACGCTTTCTGTGCGCCATAAACTTCTCTGTCAATTCATCTATTCGCGCCGCCAATACGCTTTGTATTGACACTTCAGGTAAGGCTTTTGTCAACCATTGTGCCCGCGTTTGTCCCAATCCAAAAGTTGTTTTGTGGCCAGTACCGCAGTAAGGCGCTAACCGCCCCAAAGCATAAAATAATTGTACAAAATCAGGGCGATTGTGAGCCGATCGCCCTAGCCCAAATTCCACAGCCCCAGTGAATCCCGTTACCATGCCTTTTTTGCCCGCCGCTACCTTTTGCGACTCCAATTTGTGGCGGCTAATAATTGCATTTTCATCAATCCAATTCAAAAATTCTGCTTGGTCAAAATTTACCCCCGAAAAGTTATTCCAGCGGCGCAAATAGCTGTGAAAAACATTTTCGGGAACTGGCAAAGGGAAGTGATGGCCTTTGCTACGAAAGCTTGTAGGAGTCACAAAACTAAGTTTGATGGTTGGCGACAATGGGGGTTCTGCTGTTAATAATTGCTGGTAAGTGGTGGGCTCAAAAGCAATATCCCAAGAGCGAATTAGCAGGGGAGCATTTCGCAAATCTATCTCTTCGGGCAAATTTTGCAGCCACTGACTCAGCCACTGCACTACTGGCTTTGAAAGTCCTGTTACGTACCAGCGATAAATTCGATCGCCCAAAAGCTGAAATTCTTTGCCACCCGGGAGCAAATCACCTTCCAATCCCGAAATAGTAAAGGCTTTTTCGGACTGATCGTCGTGCAAAAGTTTCGATAAATCCGGGTCAGTTTGGTGTACTTGACCTAAAAACCAAGCGTGCAAACCTATAGCATACTGCGCGTACAGATAGCTAGCAGCGCCGGGAGTCAATTCAAACACTAATCCGACTAACTCGGTGTCAGCCGGCCAAATCAGCCCAGACGGAGGAGATTTTCGGTCGCGGGTGCGGGTGCGGTTCGGGGAAGTTGCCATCAGATGCCACTAACAGGGACAGCGCTGTGCTATATTAATTATCCGATTTTTATCCCCTTTGGGGGACGATTTTTGAGGGCGATCGACTGCCCCAATCTTTGGGGTACTCCAAAAACCAGGTCTGCCGCCAGTTTCCCGCACCGTCCGGGATAGAGAAAAACCAGTAAAAAACCGACAACCTAAAACTAAATCTTTGTCAAGATTTTCCTCATTGTAAGTAAACAGAAATATACAAGTGTTTAAAATCCTATTCTGCGCTACAATTGTCAAAAGCTCGTAGCATCCTCAACTCCGATCCTAAACTATGAACACAACAGAAAAATCTAAACTCTCCAACGAAAAAACTTTGGAGGCGATGAAGAATTTCTCCGAAACCTACGCCAAGCGAACCGGAACTTACTTTTGTTCCGAGCCTTCTGTCACTGCTGTCGTCATAGAAGGACTAGCAAAACACAAGGATGAACTAGGTGCTCCCTTATGCCCTTGTCGCCATTACGAAGATAAAGAAGCCGAAGTAAAAGCCGCCTACTGGAACTGTCCGTGCATTCCCATGCGCGAGCGCAAAGAGTGTCACTGTATGTTATTTCTGACACCAGATAACGATTTCGCTGGAACTACTCAGGAGATTGGAATGGATCAGATTAAAGCGGTCAGAGACACTATGTAATCGGTTAAGTAGGCGGTCGTTAAATGGCAGCAGTTTTGAAAACAGGTTGTTATTTTTCCTATTTTTAAGGCTTAGTTATTTAAAAGAAATCGATCGCCGCCTACTCAAACACACACCCGCAATCGAAAATCCCCAATTTTCAATGGAATGACAGAGGAAATCCCGCTCGACTTTTGGCAAGGTATCGAACAGTTTAACAGCCAAGAATTTTACGCTTGTCACGATACTTTAGAGGCTTTGTGGATGGAAGCCGACGAGCCGGAAAAAAGGTTTTATCAGGGAATATTGCAAATTGCGGTCGCGCTTTATCACTTAGGAAATCAAAACTGGCGCGGTGCGGTAATATTGCTGGGAGAAGGAATAAATCGGCTCAGTTATTATCAGCCGATTTATTCCGGAATTGCCGTTGAAGACTTGCTCGGACAAAGTGCTAAACTTTTGAGCGCTTTGCAACAAGCTGGCCCGGAAGAAGTAGCAGAATTTGTGCCGCTTTTAACAGGTACAGAAGTCGCAGGCTTGCAATTGCCGCGAATTATCAAAGTACCAAAAAGTTAAATAAAGGTTAAATAAATGTTTGTATTAGGGTGGGCAGCAGACTTTGCCTCTACACAGAGGATGGCAGGCTTTCTTGCCCGCTGCACAAGCAGATTGATTTGCTGTGGAACGAGCATCTTGCCCGTTCCGGGTTAAGACAGTTGCAGCCACTCAGCAAAATAGCCAATTAAATTCCCTGTTGTCTTGCTACGATAATTGGTTGAGACTCTCGGGTCAATAAATCGACCTCACGAAAATCTTTCTGACCGTTAAGATAAAATACCTAAGTGGAAATAATGCCCTTCAGCAATTTCAAATATTTTGAGGCTCCAAGCTTATGATGCCCTCCGCTAAACTACTCAATTCCCGAATATTCAAAGGATTATCGCTGCTGTTGCCCCTGACTCTGGCAAGCGCGATTGCCTCTCCCACCTACCCGCAAGCCGGGCTGCCCCGCACTCTTTCGGTGCGATCGGACATTCAAGAAGCCGACTCCAAAACCGGCATCGTGACAGCCCGCGGCAACGTCCAAATCAACTATCCAGCCCGCCAAATACAAGCAACCGCAGCTCAAGCACAATATTTCAGCCGCGAGCGCCGGATCATTCTCAGCGGAGATGTTTACGTATTGCAGCAGGGCAACAGCCTGCGCGGCGAAACCATAACATACCTCATCGACGAAGGGCGGTTTATTGCCCTGCCAAACAACCCAGGACAGGTAGAATCTGTTTATCTGGTTGCCCCGGAACAAGATGCGGCAGCCCAAAAAGCAGTTGGCTCCCCACGTCCAACTACAGCCCCCCGGTAAAAGCGGCTCGCAGCAGCGAAATTTCGCCTCAGCCAAAACATACTACTTGGGGTAGATGCGAAATTTCGTCTTTAGAAAAGTAACAAACTGGAAAAGGTAAAATTTAAATTAGAGACTCGATCGCACAAAGCCGCAGTCTGGAATTTAGCTTGTAGAGGTTGCCGGGAGCGAAAATGAAAATTGTACTCGAAAATATTCACAAATCCTACGGAAAACGCAATGTAGTCAGTCGCGTCAACCTTTCAGTAGCCCAAGGAGAAATCGTAGGACTGCTAGGCCCCAACGGTGCCGGCAAAACCACCACATTTTACATAGCAACCGGATTAGAAAAACCAAATCAAGGCACCGTTTGGCTAAACGATTTAGACATCACTAAATTGGCGATGCACCAGCGAGCGCATTTGGGAATTGGCTATCTCGCTCAAGAAGCAAGCATTTTCCGAAACATGAGCGTGCGCGACAACATTTTGTTAGTCCTAGAACAAACTCAAGTACCGCGCTGGGAATGGCGCGATCGAGTCGATTTCCTATTGCAAGAATTTCGCTTAGAAAAAATAGCATCGAGTTTGGGAATTCAAATATCTGGGGGAGAAAGGCGGCGGACTGAACTGGCCAGAGCATTAGCCGCGGGACGAGACGGGCCGATGTTCCTATTTTTAGACGAACCGTTTGCAGGCGTCGATCCGATCGCCGTAGACGAAATTCAAACCATTATTGCTAAACTGCGCGATCGTAAAATCGGCATCCTCATCACAGATCACAACGTCCGAGAAACCCTCGAAATTACCGATCGAGCCTACATCATGCGAGACGGCCAAATTTTAGCCTCCGGGGCTGAAGAAGAACTCTACAGCAATCCTTTAGTGCGTCAGTATTACTTGGGCGACAGCTTCGTGCGATAGTTTTTTGAAGGCATTCGGCAAACAGCAGAATTTTAGATTTTAGATTGAGGAGCAATCGGCGAGAACGGGCAACTATGAAAATAGCAATATCCAATTCTTTGAATCCCATCAACTGGCTGCCGAGAATTTCAGTAATGGACTGGTACATTACCAAAGAACTAATCGGGCCATTTCTCTTTGGCGTCGGACTCTTTACATCCGTCGCCGTCACAGTTGGAGCCTTATTTGAATTAGTCCGCAGAGTAACAGAATCCGGCCTCCCCTACACCGCCGCCATAGAAATTTTTCTCCTCCAAATTCCCTACTTCGTAGTATTGGCTTTCCCCATGTCAATGCTGCTAGCAACCTTAATGGCCTACAGCCGAATGTCCAGCGACAGCGAACTCATCGCCCTCCGCAGTTGCGGAGTTAGCGTTTACCGATTGATACTGCCCGCAGTGATTATGAGTTTAATTGTTGCAGGCTTCACCTTTGCTTTGCAAGAGTTAGTCGTACCCGCCGCCAGCTACAGAGCTACTCTGACTTTAGACAGAGCCCTGAAGCGAGAAAAACCGATATTTCAAGATAGAAATATTATCTACACAGAATTTCGCAAACCAGAAAAAGGCGGCGACGAAACCCTGGCCCGCTTTTTTTATGCAGAACAGTTTGACGGCCAGCGAATGAAAGGTTTAACAATTATCGATCGCTCCACCCCAGGCCTCAATCAAATCGTTTCTTCAGAATCAGCTACTTGGAATCCCTCAGAAAATACCTGGGATTTTTTTAACGGAACCGCTTATATAGTTGCTCCTGACGGCTCTTACCGCAATATAGTTAGGTTTCAACACCAGCAGTTGCAACTCCCCCGCACGCCCTTAGATTTAGCTGCTAGAGCGCGGGATTTCAAGGAAATGAACATTGCCCAAGCTTTAGAGCGTTTGGATATCCTTAAAAACAGCGGCGACGAACCGCAAATTCGCAAATTAAAGGTGCGAATTCAAGAAAAATATGCTTTTCCTTTCGTGTGCATGGTATTTGGTGTAGTGGGAGCCGCTTTGGGAACTCAACCACGCCGCTCCGGCAAGGGTACGAGTTTTGGTATTAGCGTGGTTGTGATTTTCACTTACTATGTATTTTCTTTCATGACCAGTTCTATGGGCGTGAAAGCTGTTTTGACTCCGATTCTGTCGGCTTGGCTGCCGATCGTGTTTGGCTTGGGAATCGGGGGATTGTTGTTGGTGCGGGCCGCCGCTAGGTAAGTGATACAACGTAATTGGGCTAAGGGCAATGGGCTAAGGCATGGGGCGGAGCAAAGCGCAGGGATGGGGCATGGGGCATTAACTGGTTACCAGGCAGAGCCTGGGAACGAGTAGGGGTATATCTTGGGTAGCCTCCCTTGACAGACACATCCGTTGATCGCATAATAGTTATTGGAGGGCGTTAGAATCCCTTAATGTTTTATACCTCTGGCTGAACCTTGACAAGTGAATACACTACTCGCGCAGGTACTGTACCTCTTTACCCTAAGTGTTCTAAATTGCCCTAAGGAGGTGAGGTGCAATGCCTAATGAGTCAAAACAAAAAGCAACTGCTTACGAAGTTTTGTTTGCAGTGCCTGCTGTATATTCTTGGTTTTGTGACCTAGATGACAAAGTACAAGCACTTTTTGCCAAAATTTTTGACCATATCGAGGAGTTTGGCGAAGGAAGGAGCTCTCCTAGCTCTGGTATCCCTCGATCCAACATCAAAAAGGTGCGGGGAAGCATTTGGTCGATTCGGGTTGAACAAAACACGAACATCTATCGACTGCTTTATTCTTGGGAATGTAAAACCTGCGTTTTGCTTTATGGATTTCAAAAGAAATCCGATAAGATTCCCAATAACCACATTGAAACGGCGGACAAACGTCTCAAAAAGTACAGGGAGGAGAAAACACCACTGAATAAGCAATCCCCCAAATCTAAGCAACCTCTCGGAAGTAAGCGAAAAAAAACGAACGAAAAATAGAGAACGACTAAAGTTATTAGATTAAATTTATTATTTATTAGAGACATTAGATTTTAGATGGGGTATTGATAATACTTTTCTGCGGTCGAGTAGTGTAGTTCTCTTGTCACAGCAGCTTTAATTGAACATGGTTATATTTCCCAGAAGTAAGAGCGTTGCCATTCAAGAGTTTTGAGAGAGACGAAATGCTTTTACTTTATGTTTAATGGTTGTTTTAGTTCATTAAATTGGTTAGGTTTGGATATGGCAATCAAATGGAAGGATGTTAAAGAAAAAGTGCTTCAAAATCCCCAAGTTAAATTTTTTTATGACGAGTTAGAGCCGGAATTTACATTCGCAAGAGAGATTGCTCAACTCAGGGAGACTACTGGGTTAAGTCAGCAGGATTTTTCTGATAAAGCAGATATAAAACAACCGCAGTTAGCTACTTTAGAGTCAGGAAAGCAATCTCCTAGATTGGAAACCTTATCTACATTAGATTCTAGTCCAGGGTGTTCACTTGAAGCTAGATTTGTAACTGATAAAAGTTCCAGCAAGGAAACGATTTCTTCTAGGGTTGACAAAAAAAATATTTCTGTAATAAAATCAGCTAAAAAGGCTCGTACTTCAAAAAATTTAATCTCTCCCAAATCTGATCCCAAAGCAATTAATAAAAAACATAAAAGTGTGTCTAAACCACAATTAACGATCCACTCTTGTTGATGCTGTTTACTATTTTTGCCTTTTTTGTTGTTCAATTCTTGTCCATATCAATCGACACCCCGAAATGTTCCGCACCAGGAAACTCGACACTCACGCAATAGTTTTTTAATAAATAATTCCTATCTCTAAAAAAATCAATTTAACTTTACCTTTCCTAATATCCTCAGTGTAATATCAAATCCGGTTACATCGGAATTATGTAGTGCGAGCGTCTCCGATCGCTATCCATAGCGCGAGCATTGACATCTTTCAAATATATCATTCCGATGCAACCCGAGAGGATATCACGGATTAGCAAAAGTATTGATTTCGCCACCGCCAATATAGCGTCCCGGACGCAGGGAGCGGGGTGTAGAAAAAGGTTGAGGTTGAATGGGCTGCACGCCCTGATTTGTATTTTGGGGAACCACTCCAAAGTTAGGTGGCTCCGGCAAATTAAGCTGACTCGGTGGAGCTGTTTGAAATTGAGAATTCGCTGAATTGGGAGAGAATTGAGGGCTAATTATCTTGCTTCCCCCAATCCCACTCGCAAAGGGAGATTGACCGACATTTGGAAGTAGAGGTGTTGGTGAAGGTGTGGCTACTGGAAGAGCCACAGGTTGAACTTCAGGTGCGAAGCCTGAGCCAGATAAATTAGTTTGGTAGGGATTTTTCGGCAAAGCCACCGTTGGAGCCGCTGCATTAATTTCGGGGAGGCTCGGTACTCGGGAATTTAACCCAGCCAAGGGTTCAGGGACTGTAGCTGTGGGGTTTAAGAATTCTTGAGATTCCTTGCTCACAGTAGTTGTTGGAGCCACAGGTGGGGGAAGTGCTGTGGGAACACTCACAGGATTTGCTCCAGCTTGAGCTTTAGCGGTCGTTGGGAGCAAATTTGTCGCATTTACAGCAGCCGGATCGGAAGCCGGTCGATCGAGCAATTTAGCCGATTCTGCTGTTTTCTCAGCCTCCGCCACCGTTGCCGAAGTGTTAGCAACGACGTATTTTTTCATAGCTGCTTGCAGCGGACTCAAAGGCAGAGAATTGTCGTTTTTTTTATCTGAATTAGCATCACTCGACCCCTGCGATAAAGTTGCTGTCGCTGTACCCCCAGACTCAGGCTCGATCGTTTTTATCCCGGAAGTCAGTCTCCCACTGCCAGATAAACTCAATGCTGATGTTGCGTTTGAACTTGGCAAGCTGGAATTTTGAGGGTTATTGTTTCCGGCATCATCGACAGCAGGATTTGCTAAATTTGGCACAGGCAAAAATCCGCCGCTTCCTACCCGCTTGGGGGCTGAAGATGGCTGAGGAGTTTCTAAGCCCCGAGCTCGAAGTTCCTCGAATAAACCTTTGCTTTTTACTACTGATGAATTTAACAAGTTCACTTCAGAAGCAGTAGAGCCATTAAACTGATTGACTAGCACTGGTAAGCTGTCGATTTCAGCCGCAATGGCGGTATCTTCAGCAGATAGCCCCGATAGCGAAGCTGGAGAGTTTGAGGCTGGTACTTCTTCGCCATCTATGCTCAACCTTTCGGGATTTACAGATACCTCCCAGATAAATAACCCCCCTGCACAGAGGACGGCTAGGGGAGCCCAAACCGCCGGTTGGATCCAGTGGCGCAACCGCGCTATTAGATAGCGGGCAGATGTAGGAAATCGCTTAATAATTGACATAGTTTTGCTTCCATCCGAGCGTGCGGATTTAAAACTATTTTTCCTAGTCTACCACATCAATCTTGATTATTTTTGCTATGCCGGTGTAAGTGCGATCGGGAGGATCTCGGTTTGGCTTTTACTGTCGGCGTGCGATCGTCCGGCTCGCTATATTTATAGACTTTGCTGTGCGGGACGGCTCGGACTCCCAAAAAACGCTTTTTACTTTCTGCAGAGATGCTCCGAGTAGGCTCAAACTTTTGATTGAAAGTTGCAAAAGCTCAATGCAACGGGTGAAAATCCATAAAGCACTGGTAGAAATATGTCTTGCTTTCGCCAAATCAAGGGGCATAAGATGATAAAATGTTATGCGATGCGGTGCCAGGTCTGCCGGGTCTGTCAGCAGATCGACCTCAAACCAAAATGTCAAACCAAAATGTCAAGGTAAAATTGGCAATTGCTGAGAATAACACCCAAGGAAAGTTGAGAGGAAATTAATGAAAAAAGTAGTTGAAGTATTAGCAAATCGGGAACAACTAATAGATCGATCGCTGGAGATAGTGCTGTCGAAAATCTCAGAAGCCATAGCAGAACGCGGACTTTGTACGATCGCCGCAGCGGGCGGAAGCACACCGGAACCGCTCTACAGAGCGATCGCAGCCCAAGACCTGCCCTGGGACAAAATTCACGTTTTCTGGGGCGACGAACGCTACGTTCCCCCAGAACACCCAGACAGCAATCAAAAAATGGCGCGCCTCGCGTGGCTCGATCGAGTGAATATCCCCGCCAGCAACATCCACCCCATGCCCACAGGCGCCGGCGACCCCGCAGCCGACGCTGCGGCGCACCAAACCGAATTACAGCAGTTCTTCAAAGTATCAGAGGGCGAGTTTCCTGCCTTCGACATCATTTTATTGGGCATAGGAGACGACGCCCACACAGCCTCTCTATTTCCCGGCACAGCCGCCTTGGAAGTCCGGGATGCCCTAGTAACTGTCGGCAACAAAGACGGTCAACCCCGCATTACCTTTACAGTCCCCTTAATCAACCGGGCCCGGTGCGTCATCTTCATGGTCGCAGGAGCCAGCAAACAACCCGCCCTTGCTCAAATTTTTGCCCCTGCAGCGGACGAAATGACCTATCCAGCCAGACTCGTTCAACCAGAAGGCGAACTTTGGTGGCTGCTCGATGCGGCGGCTGGCGAAGCAGTAAAATAGCCGACAGAGCCGCAAGCGTGCCAACACAGTCAGCATTATCACTAACTCAATCTTGCCCATCACAGCTAACGTCACGGCGTCAGCTCACTTGCTAGTATTAGCGAAGCAATATAAGAATTGTGGCGGTTAAAGTTAAAATTTGACCATATACACGAGTATTTTTATGAGGCTGATTTGAAAATCTGGCCGATAGCAAGGAGAAATCGATGATTGTCTGTCCCAATTGCAATCACCAGAACCCGGACGGGGCCAGCCAGTGTGAGGCTTGCTACACGCCTTTACCTGTTACCGCAATTTGCTCGAACTGCGGTGCAGCAGTTCAGACAGATGCAGCATTTTGCGGCCAGTGTGGCTTTAACTTGCGTCCGGGTTCCATAGTTCCAGAAGTTGAGGTGACCGTACCGTCCCCCTCGCCTGTAGGCCCCACAGTGGTATCGTCACCGGCGCCGGATTTAGTCCCACCCGATCCCCTGATGGCAATGGAACCTCTAGTTACCATGAATAAGGGGCTCAACTTGGAAAAAACTCCCGCCAGCATTCCGACGATTCCCGATCCCCCGCCATCGCCCTCGGTTCCTGTTACAACTGAATCGGTGGCAACACCAGTAAATATCTCTCCTACGGTTCCGGGCCCACAGCCAGGTGTAGCTAAAACTCAACTGCAACAGCAGTCGGCCCGCCTGCTACACGTTCAGACAAATACGCCGATGGAATTGCCTCACAGTCTGTCTGTGGTTCACATAGGCAAGCCAAATGACTTAGTACCGCCGGATATTGATGTTTCGGGATTTGCTAATTCTGAGATAGTTTCTCGGGTACACGCAAATCTCCGGGTGGAGGGAGATGCTTGCTACCTAGAAGATGTAGGCAGTTCCAACGGCACTTACGTCAACAATACTCCGCTACCCAAGGGAAACCGCCACCGGTTGCGACCGGGAGACCGCATCTCTCTGGGCAAAGGAGACCTGGTTACCTTTTTATTTCAAATCTCTTAGAGCGAGTTTGGATTGGGCGATCGAAAGTCTAAAATCTAAAATCGCATCTTGAGGCGCTCTACCAAAACTCAATGCTGCCAATGTGATTAAGCTGACCTTGCTACATCCACTCCAGTCTATACCCGTCCGCAGTTGGATCTTTGAAGACGAGCAGGTCGTCCGGATCGGGCGCTCGACCGAAAACCACGTCGTTCTTTTTAGCGCTGTGGTTTCTCGTCGCCACATCGAATTGCGGCGCAGCGGCATAACTTGGGAACTGATCAATTTAGGTACCAACGGCACTTACCTCGATGGTAAGCCGATCGCTAAGGTTCCCATTGTGGACGGTCTGATCGTTCACTTGGCTCGCTCAGGGCCGAAAATTCAAATCAACGTAGGCCCGAATCAGTCCTCAGTCCAGTTAGGACAAATTAGCGTCAAGCCAAGGGAGACTAAGGAAATTCACGCTCCCTCGGGCGGCGTGCAAATTAGCACGATTCCTGTTCCCGACCAAAAAGAAGTTGGCACTTCCAGGGAAGAGGAGGAGTTAACCCAGGCAGATAATAATCGCCATTATTCGGAAGAAGAATATTAAATCGGCTTCTTTGGACGATCGACATTTTTCAAAGGCGGCACTCAGGAGTTTATTTATGAGTACATCACCACAGATTGTTAGGCGCAGCGAACTGCTCAACCGCCGCACCATCGACCGCTCAACGGCGGAAGAGGTCGGCAGGGTAGATCGGGTTTGGCTCGATGCTCACTCCCAGCGGGCGATCGGCTTTACTTGCAAGTCGGGACTTTTGGGCAGCAAAAAAACTTGGTTCGCTTGGGCGCAAGTTGATACGGTGGGGGAAAATGTTTTTGTCACCATTAACCCGGAACTGCCGGAATTGCATCAGCCGGAACAAGCTGTTTGTCCGATCGGGCTTGAGGTGCTCACGGACGCTGGAAATAAGGCAGGTGCAGTGGTTGACTACCTATTTGATGTCCGCACGGGTTCAGTCACCAACTACCTATTTAAATCGAGCGGCTGGCGCGGTGTTTTAGACGACATTTACTTGTTACCTGTGGCAGCTATTTCGACCATCGGCAGCAAGCGGGCGATCGTCTCTGAAGCTGCTGTATCGGAGCCAGTGCAGTACGCGGAGGGACTGCACAAAAAAGTCGGTCTGGTAGCAGAGTTTTTACATGAAGATTTCGACAGAACTCTCAAAAATGTGGCCGGTGTGAAGCGGGGCGCTCAAAGTCTGGCGGAAAAATTCCAAGATAAAGCTCTAGAAGTCAGGGATGTAGCTCAAGAAAAAGTTGCAGAGTTGAAACGGCAAAGGCAGGAATCTGTCCGGCCAGAGCCGAACCCGAAGCCACCCGAGTCAGATTTGAGCTGAAGTTTGGCCTTCCCGCTCGCCCTGCGACTAATTGCCGATCGCATTTTGGGCCCGCGCGCGCGAGGAAGGTCGATCGGTATTTTCGCTATGAGAGATTGATGTGTTGTCGCTCAAAATTCCAGTGCTGCTCAAAGCATTGTATTTTAAAGGTATCGCATCAATAAGGAAAATGTTAGCAACTCAAAAAGACCTATGCTGTTTGATACAACCAACAAGTATTTTATCTAGAGCCCCCAGCATTAATAAGTGGTTAACTTCTTTCTTTACAAACAGCGATTCCTCGATCTTTGACTGTCGCCCGATCGAGAACTCGAATCAGCGCTGGAACCAGCGCGGGTCTGAGTTAAATTCTCTGGTTCGTCAGCGGGAAAAGGGTGATTTGGCCGATCGAATTGAGCGGCTCACCCATGCGAACAATCGTTCCCTCCCAGACCACATTAATCAAGCGGTTAAGACCGCTGTCAATCACTGGGACGTTCACCCGATTAATAACATCGTGTTTGGTGGTTACCGAGGACAGCAAAAATTTGCGCCTGCGCCAAAAGCTAACCCTCAAAAGTTTGTTCAAATGCCTCAAGCAGCCAAAAGTTCAACTTTTACGGCAGACCGAGGGAATCATGGCGCACTGACGACGCCTTTAAAAATCAAATTTTTTGCAGTTTTCTGCCAAAAAATCTCTCTGGAAGTATCCCCGTTTCTGTCTGGCGGTGGAGTGTCAAAACATCAGTGATTACCTTAACTCTTTTACATCCTATCCAGTCTGTCGCGGTTCAAAGTTGGTGTTTTGAATCAGAACCGGTGGTTCGGATCGGTCGATCGAACGACAATGATGTAATTATTTACAGCGCTGTAGTTTCCCGCCACCATGTAGAGCTGTGGAATCACGCCAATGGCTGGGAAATTATTAATTTTGGTGCTAACGGCACTTATGTAGATGATAGACCGATCGCTCAGGTGTCAGTTGTGGACGGGATGACAATTCGCTTGGGCAACTCCGGGCCAAAAATCAGGATTGGGGTGGCCGCCACGAATCAACCGGGCAAAATAGTCAAGCCACCGCAGCAGGACCTCCGTCAAAAGGAGGAAGTTTCAAAAAACAGGTCAACTGCTTGGCCTGGGGGCGTGGGAATCATCGAAGACGATGAACATGGGGGGCTGACTCAAATCGATCTTGACTGACAGGCAGCTATCTCTCCGTGCGGGCTAGTTCAAAATTGGAGCGTCTAACTAATATTTTGGTAAGTGACCTGATTTGTGCCTAACTATCCCTATACATTAATTAACACGTTCTCTCCTAGGATTTCACCCTTCTAAAGATAAGATTGGGGGGATCTCGATCGATATTAGCTCACTTTCGCTGCTTGCCCAGCGGCGGTAATCTAAGAGCAACTGGTACATCAACCGCTGTTTGACGCTCAGCAGTACGCTCTTGAGCAAAGCATTCCCGGTTGCTTCTAAAATGGGTTTGGGCGTCATCCAAAACGGCGGCGGTAACTCTACTTGCACTTCCAAATCCGCTTTTCCCTTCAAGTATGCTACCCCGCTGCTTTGGTGTACACAAAGCTTTCCTTTGAGATTGAGAGCAAAGCGATCGTTGATATAACCCACGCCGCGAATTTCGCAGGCGACGGACTCCAAATTGATTGTGCCGTCCGGCTGCGCCCACACCCTCATGTCTACTGTGGGTTGAATGCTCAGCATCATAAATTGTAACGGTCGCATTTTTAGGCGGAAACAGTCATCGGTTAGCTGTTCTGTGCGACTTTGATCGACAAGGGCGTTCACCAGTCGCCTCGGCTGGCGCAGATAATGTTGAATGGGAACCCGTTCCTCTGGTACGGCGATCTCAACGGATTGGGAAGAATTAAAGCGGATATACATGAGAAAATATCAAAATATAGGATTCCTAAGCATATCTTAATAAACTATCACCTTTTTTAAGGTGACATAAGTCGCGCCCTAAGTCAGGTGACATACGTCGCGAACCCAGCAATGTCATCCGAGAAATCACTGATAAAAGCTATCGGGACATCGCTAATTTTTCATCATACTTCCTAGGTGATGAGAGTAAAGCAAACATTTGTAACCTAAAATTGCCTCTAAATGAAAATTTCGTTAGCGAAGCCCTCGAAGAGGATCGCACATCTCGGCCCTGTTGGTACAAATGCAGAAACAGCGGCTCTAGCTTATGTCAATTGGTTGATCCAAGAAACTAACTTAGAATGCACCCTGTGTCCTTATTCCACCATTTCCCAAGCGCTAGAGGCATCGGCCGTAGGGCAGGTTGACTATTCAGTTGTGCCCGTTGAAAATTCGATCGAAGGCAGCGTGACTGTCACCTTAGATACACTGTGGCGACTCGATCAACTCCGCATTCAACACGCCTTAGTTTTGCCAATTTCCCACGCGCTGGTGTCTAATGCTAAAAATTTTAACGAGATTCAAAAAGTTTACTCTCATCCGCAAGCACTAGCTCAGTGTCAGGTATGGTTGGGGCAGTTTATTCCCTCAGCTCAATTAATTCCGGCGAATTCTACCACGGAAGCATTGCAATATCTGGAAGATAGAAATGTAGCAGCGATATCTTCGCCAAGAGCTGCAGAACTTTACCATTTGCCAGTGTTAGCTCAACCCATTAATGATTATCCCGATAATTACACTCGATTTTGGGTACTCAGCAGGAGTGGGGGAGAAATCGCCAACGTAGAACCAGGGCAGGGATCATCCATTAAATCCATTACACAATCTGCTTCTAAGTTGATCCTCGATGCTTCACCGTCTAATTGCACCCATACCTCACTAGCTTTTAGCGTACCTGCCAATATGCCCGGAGCACTGGTAAAACCTTTGCAAGTATTTGCCAGTCGGGGTATTAATTTAAGTCGGATTGAATCTAGACCGACTAAAAGATCGCTCGGAGAATATATTTTCTTTATGGACGTTGAGGCTAACGCCTGCCAAGCATTTGTTCGAGCGGCACTCGAAGAATTAAAAAATCACACAGAAACTTTAAAAATCTTTGGTTGCTACAATGTACTGTCAGTAGTATAATTTTCTTTTATGTAGTATACTTTTTAAGTCAAGCTTAGGAGGCTGGTGAGATGAATGCTGATGAACTTCTCAAGCGATACGCAGCCGGAGAAAGAAATTTTCATGAAACAAACTTGAAAGAGGCTTCTTTGCGAGAAGCTTTCCTAATTCATATTAATCTAGCCTGCGCGAATCTCAAAGAAATAAATTTTGCTTTGGCAAACTTAAGGGGGGCAAACTTAATAGCTGCCAAGCTCAAGAATGCTTGCCTGGTGATGACAAAACTCAATGGGGCTAACCTGAGCCGAGCAGATCTAACTTTCGCAAGATTAACAGGAGCTGACATGATTGAGGCAAACCTGAAAAAGGCAAACTTGAGCGACACCAAAATGATTGGTGTTAATTTGAGCGGAGCATCCTTGTACGCGGCAAACCTGATGGAAGCGAATCTCCTAGATGCTTGCTTGGACAATACAAACCTCGAAAAAGCGAATCTAAGTGAGGCAAAACTGCGGGGCGCAAGTCTGAAAACAGCCAACTTGAGAAACGCTTTTTTGTGTGAAACTAACCTTGAGGGGGCAGATTTGAGCGGTGCTGATTTAAGCGGTGCTAATTTGAGCGGGGCATTTTTATGCGGGGCTAATCTCGAAGGAGCGAAGCTAGATGAGGCAATTTTAAGTGGGGCTATACATTTTTGCGTCAGACAAGTTTGAGATCGCGCAATATATAACCGGAGAATCCGACAACTAAGGACTAAAAAATATACTATTGACTTGGCTGAAAGTGAAGTCTATTTGCTGCTGTACCTTAGCAAAATGAAGCTGCATCTTGAGGATTTCTTTCTTGGAATTAGCTTGAGCAATCTTACTTTCCAAAGCCAGCAAGTTGCGGTTGAGATTTTCTACTCGCACAGTTTGGTAGTCTAAGTCAATTTTTAGTTCTGCGGCCCGATCGACTTGAACCTGCTTGCGAACCAGGGCGAGGCGGACTGAATTTTCATCCTGTGTCTGAAGAGCTAGCAAAGCTCGTTGCTGCCACTGGTTGGCTTGAGATTCAGCTTGATTGTACAGCCACTGAATCCGCAGTTGGGCGGAAATCGCAGTGCCAACAGCCTGACGCAGTTCTTTGAGAGGTTCCTGAATTTCTAAGATTAATAGCTCCCAAAGATTCATCAGTTCGCTGGTAAATTCTTCGCGTTCTACAGAGGCTACCAGTGCTTCTAAGAGCAACAAATTTGGTTGCATTTGCTGCGTAACTGTCTCAAATATTAACTGTGCTTCGGACATTTGCCGATCGTAATTTTTTTCTGAGACTGCCCCGGATGAGTGCTTTAATATTTTTTCAGTGCTATCTACCTTAGCTTCTGAATCTGAACTTGAAGCTACAAAGGCTTGTAATTTTTCGCGAGCGATCGAATTCAGCCTTTGTCGAAGCAAATCGCAGGCCGCCCGCTGCACTGGCCCTGTTTCGCTTTGACAAATGTTGATGACTATTTTTAAGCCGGCATCGCCGTAATTCAATGTCTCTCTCAGGGCGGCGATTCGATGTTCGCTGACAGAACTAGACAGCCGATGTTTAACTCCTGCTAGTCCGCCGAGCACTACACCGCCCACAGGAGGTGGCAGTTGACCGCCTCTAACTGCATCGTATGGTTTCGGTTGGTCGTGATTGTCTAACACAAGTTACTGCTATAAGGAACCTATCCGAACCTGTTTGAAGTTAAGAATTAAACAGATACCAGTTCCCAAAAAGAATGGAACTGTAGGCAATCTCCGAACTCTTAGTTCATAACTCATTCCCAATCGAAAATCGCAAATCGAAAATGGTATGATTTGTGTGTAATTATTTCTTCAATGCAGGTCAAACCGATCGTGCTTTTTCCTAGGCAAATTGGCTACTTGAGGGTATCTTTAAGTACAGTCCTCGCTGCCAAGTGATTGCGAGTCGAAGTCAAAATTTCGGTTTCGCGTTCCAATCTCGCAGCAGTATCTTGCAATTCTAAAAGAGTTTGCTGTTCTGTCGCTGCGCCGTAAAGGTAGCTGGCTACCCAGTAGGACAATTCGGTAGGCAAACTGGGAATGTCTTC
The DNA here is from genome assembly GCA_014695175.1 of Microcoleus sp. FACHB-DQ6. Classification (GTDB taxonomy): domain Bacteria; phylum Cyanobacteriota; class Cyanobacteriia; order Cyanobacteriales; family Microcoleaceae; genus Microcoleus. Next base: position 29,281 of record JACJNV010000309.1, read on the forward strand.
GGGCAGGTCGATCGGCTGATCCATCAATTTGCTGGAGAGGCGAACTACATCTCTCAGCAGTTGTTCGACATCTTTTCCCAAAGGTCTGAGGTCTTTTTGCGGCGGTTCGTCTTCAATCCATTCTACTAGACCGACTAAATACGGTTTTTCCCGAACGGCGTCGATCACTCGGAACCGCTGCTGCCCGAGAGTCATAATTTTCATGCGATCGTCGGGCAGGCGTTGGCAGTGAATCACTTCGGCGCAACAGCCAACGGCAGAGACTTTGTTTTGGTTGGGGTCCCACATGAGTACACCGAAACGCCGATCGCCCTCCAGAATCGTATTCATCATGATTCGATAGCGAAACTCGAAGATTTGCAGCGGTAGCGGTCTACCTGGAAATAGAACCACTTCCGCCAACGGAAATAAGGGGAGTTCGCGAACTGCTACAGAGGAAGAGGATGCCATTGTCGCTCAAAAGTGACGGTACTTGCGCTTATTTTTCTTACTTTAACTGATTAAAGGCAATTCCGGGGCAGGAGCGATCGGGCTTTTGCGACGCGGATTTGAGCCAGCGAGCGTGATCGCCCGTGCTAGCAGCTTGACAAAGGCCTTATTTCGTCAAAATGCTAAATATACCTTTTTGCTGAACTAAGTGATGCTGAATTGGATGATAGCGACTGCTAAAGGAGCGTTTTTGTAGCGATCGCCCTTAATTAAAAATAATTATTTAAGTTCGTGCCGGAGCAGAAATTATTGTTGAGTCTTAACTAATAACTAATACCTAATAAGTAATGACTAGGGAACTTTATGCAAAAAGAAGGAACAAATGCTCTTCCCTTTGATCCTTCTTTCTGCGTTTGAGATAGGTCAATCTACAGCTTGACTTCGATATCTACGCCGGCTGGCAAATCCAGTTTCATCAAAGCGTCAATTGTTTTGGCTGATGGCTGGTGAATGTCGATGATGCGGCGGTGCGTGCGGGTTTCAAAGTGTTCGCGAGAATCTTTGTCTACGTGGGGCGATCGCAGCAAGCAGTAAATCCGCCGTTTTGTCGGTAGGGGAATCGGGCCGATCGCTGTGGCTGCTGTCCGATTTGCTGTATCTACAATCTTTTCGCAGGATGCGTCTAGAATTCGGCGATCGAAAGCTTTGAGGCGAATGCGAATTTTTTGCTGTTGAATTGTTGCCATTTTTGTTTCTTGAATTTTCGAGGTTCAGTTTGTTGTTTATTGTATGTTGTCTGTCGTCTGTCGTCTATTTGCAGTTGTTTTTGGGCTAACTGCTAACGGCAGACTCCTCAGTAATAACTAATCACTAAATAGCAGAAAAGCCTGATTAAATTTGGCGGCTTTTCTGCTATTTAGGCTGTTATCGGAGTCCTACTTGAGGATTTTGGAAACAACGCCGGCGCCGACGGTGCGGCCACCTTCGCGGATAGCGAAGCGCATTCCTTGTTCGATCGCGATCGGGTGAATCAGCTCAACAGTCATTTTGATCCGGTCACCGGGCATCACCATTTCTGCTTCACTACCGTCATCAGCGGTGAACTGTGCGATCGTGCCGGTCACGTCAGTGGTACGGACGTAGAATTGAGGGCGATAGCCAGAGAAAAAGGGCGTGTGCCGACCGCCTTCTTCTTTCTTGAGGATGTACACTTCAGATTCAAACTGAGTGTGAGGCATGATGCTTTTCGGCTTGGCAATCACCATTCCGCGTTCAATATCCGCCTTCAAAATCCCCCGCAGCAGTAGGCCTACGTTATCACCGGCCAAACCTTCATCCAGAGACTTGGTGAACATTTCCACACCAGTCACCGTAGTGCTGCGAGTGTCCTTAAGACCAACCAATTCGACTGTTTCGCCGACTTTGATGGTTCCGCGTTCGATCCGGCCCGTGGCGACAGTACCCCGACCAGTAATCGAGAATACGTCTTCAACTGCCATCAAGAATGGCTTGTCAATTTCCCGTTCTGGGGTGGGGATGTAAGCATCTACTTCTTCCATCAGCTTGTAAATCTTGTCAACCCAGGGATTTTCGCCCTTCTGGATTTTGGGGTTAGCAATCATAGCTTCGAGAGCTTGCAATCCAGAACCTGTAACGATGGGGATGTCATCGCCGGGAAAATCGTAAGAGCTCAGCAGTTCGCGGACTTCGAGTTCCACCAGTTCCAGTAGTTCTGCGTCGTCTACCATGTCTTCTTTGTTCAAGAACACCACCAAGCTGGGAACGCCAACTTGCTTTGCCAGGAGGATGTGTTCGCGAGTTTGAGGCATGGGGCCGTCTGCGGCTGACACTACTAAGATGCCACCGTCCATTTGAGCAGCACCGGTGATCATGTTTTTCACATAGTCAGCGTGTCCGGGGCAATCTACGTGGGCATAGTGCCGAGTTGCGGTTTCGTACTCAACGTGAGCAGTATTAATCGTAATACCCCGTGCTTTTTCTTCAGGTGCGGCGTCGATTTCGTCGTACTTCTTAGCCTTTGCCTGACCTAGTGCAGAGAGAGTCATCGTAATCGCGGCGGTCAAAGTTGTTTTGCCGTGGTCAACGTGACCGATCGTGCCGATGTTTACGTGGGGTTTATTCCGTTCAAATTTTGCGCGTGCCATTCTCGATTTGTTCCTTGTTTCTTTTAGCGATTTTAGATTTTAACATTTTAGATTTTAGACTTTGGATTTCATCCAAAATCCAAAATCTAAAATTCAAAATCGTTAGTTACCTTTGTTCTTAGCGATGATGGCTTCAGCCACATTTCGCGGCACTTCTTCGTAATGGCTGAATTCCATTGTGAAGATGCCCCGACCTTGGGTTTTCGAGCGGATGTCAGTGGCGTAGCCAAACATTTCTGCTAGTGGAACTTTTACAGAAACTTTGGCAATTCCCTGATCCGTCTCTTGGCCCTCAATCTGACCCCGACGCGAGTTGAGGTCGCCGATGATGTTCCCGATGTAATCTTCGGGAACTTCCACCTCTACTTTCATCATAGGCTCTAGCAGCACAGGCGAAGCCTTCATCACGGCTTCTTTGATCGCCATTGAGCCGGCGATCTTAAATGCCATTTCCGAAGAGTCTACGTCGTGGAAAGACCCGTCTACCATAGTAGCTTTGAGGTCGATCACGGGATATCCTGCTACAATACCCGATTCGCAGGCTTCTTTCATCCCTTGTTCTGCCGGGCCGATGTACTCTTTCGGTACAGTGCCGCCGACAATTTTGGAGACAAATTCAAAGCCGCTTCCGACTTCGGTAGGTTCTAGTTCGATCACGACGTGACCGTACTGACCTTTACCGCCGCTTTGGCGGATAAATTTACCTTCGGCGCGGACGGCTTTGCGAATGGTTTCGCGGTAGGCTACTTGCGGCTGACCCACGTTGGCTTCTACTTTGAATTCGCGCAGCATCCTGTCTACCAGGATTTCCAGGTGCAGTTCGCCCATGCCGGCGATGACTGTCTGGTTGGTTTCTGGGTCAACGTTGACTCGGAAGGTGGGGTCTTCTTCCGAGAGCGACTGGAGGGCTTTGGAGAGCTTCTCCATGTCTTGTTTGGTTTTGGGTTCGACAGCCACCGAGATGACTGGCTCTGGAATAAACAGAGATTCCAGAATCACTGGCGATCCTTCTTCGGAGAGGGTGTCGCCGGTGAAGGTCTCTTTCAAACCCAAGGCTGCTCCCAAGTCTCCGGCCCGCAGTTCCTCAACTTCTATCCGATCGTCCGCTTTGAGGACAATTAGGCGAGAAACCCGCTCTTTTTTGTCTTTGGTGGAGTTCAGGACGTAGGTACCTTTTTTGAGGATACCGGAGTAGACGCGAACAAAGGTCAGGCGACCGTAGGGGTCAGCCATGATTTTGAATGCCAGGGCTGACAGGGGGGCGCTGTCATCTGCAAATCGTTCTGCTGTGTCGCCGTTGGGGAGGAGTCCTTGAATTGGGGGAACTTCCAAGGGCGACGGCAGGTAGTCGATCACTGCATCCAACAAAAGCTGAACGCCTTTGTTTTTGAACGCCGAACCGCACAACATGGGGACGATCGTCCCAGAGATGGCGCCAGTCCGCAAAGCTGCACGAATTTCGTCTTCCGTTAACTCTTCGCCTTCGAGGTATTTCTCCGTGAGGGCGTCGTTGGTTTCTGCTACGGACTCGATCAGCTTGGTGCGGTATTCTGCTGCTAGCTCTTGTACTTCATCGGGAATTTCTACTTCCTCGATGTCGGTTCCCATGTCGTTGTTGTAGATATAGGCTTTCATTTGCACTAAGTCTACAATTCCCCGGAAGTTTTCTTCACTGCCGATCGGGATTTGGATGGGTACGGCGTTCGCTCTCATTCGATCGCGAATTTGGGCGTAGACTTTGTAGAAGTTTGCGCCCATCCGATCCATTTTGTTGACGAACACGATCCGCGGTACTTTGTACCGATCGGCTTGTCGCCAAACTGTCTCGGATTGCGGCTGCACTCCCCCTACCGAGCAGAACACTGCGATCACTCCGTCGAGCACTCGCATCGAGCGTTCGACTTCGATCGTGAAGTCTACGTGTCCGGGAGTGTCGATGATGTTGATTTTGTAATCTTTCCAACTGGTGGTGATAGCAGCGGCAGTAATCGTAATTCCCCGCTCCCGCTCTTGCTCCATCCAGTCAGTGACTGCTGTTCCCTCGTGCACTTCACCCATTTTGTGAACCATGCCTGAATAGAACAGAATTCTTTCAGTTGTTGTTGTTTTGCCCGCGTCGATGTGGGCTGCGATGCCGATGTTGCGAGTTTTTTCTAGCGGGACGGTACGTGCCACAGCTACCTCCTTAATCTTGTGTTGCTGTTATAATACTATTATACTACACAGTAACCCTATTTTGCACTCCCCAGCGACTTACAAAAGTTTCTGGAGCTTATTGTTACATTTTAATATTTTTTGCAAAATTTGTTTACAAAAATATTAAGGATGCGACATGGAGGATTCAGAGAGTGCGTGAATTTTGATTTTGGGAGTTTTGAGTTTGCTTCACGAATCGCAACTGCGCCAAGAGAAGCAATCTCAACACTCAACACTTACACTTTCCAATTTCTCACCCGATGCTTTTATACCGCACGATCGCGCTCTTCTCCATGCCCGATGTTGCAGTTAGTAGCGGTAGTGAGCAAAAGCCTTGTTAGCTTCAGCCATGCGGTGAGTTTCTTCGCGCTTGCGAATAGCACTCCCTGTTTCGTTAGCTGCATCCATCAGTTCGTTGGCTAGCTTGGCTGCCATCGAGCGGCCGGTGCGGGCGCGGGCAAATCTGATCAGCCAGCGGAGGGCGAGGGTGGTACCGCGATCGGAACGCACTTCCATCGGCACTTGGTAGGTGGCGCCACCTACCCGGCGGGCTTTGACTTCGACCAAGGGTGTCGCGTTTTTGACTGCTTTTTCAAACAAGTCTAACGGTTCAGCCCCTGTGCGTTCTTGGATGGTTTTGAGGGCGTCGTAGACGATGCTGGAGGCAACGGATTTTTTGCCGTGCTGCATGATCCGTCTCACCATCATGCTTACCAACCGGCTGTTGTAGGTTGGATCTGGTGGAACTGGACGTTTTTGAATAACTGTGCGGCGAGACATAGTTCTACTTGGGATTTTTGATTTTGAATGACTGAGTTTGGGGTTTTGGGCTCAGATCTCGATCTATGACGATCGAGCGTGCAATCGATCGGCGCGATCGGATTTATTTTTGCTTCCCAACCTCGACGATCGGGCGAGCTGCGTGTTATTTTTTCTCTTTAGGACGCTTGGCCCCGTATTTGGAACGACCCTGCTTGCGGTCTTTCACCCCAGCGGTGTCTAATGTACCGCGAATGATGTGGTATCTAACTCCGGGCAAATCTTTTACCCGACCGCCCCGGATCATTACTACAGAGTGTTCTTGCAAGTTGTGACCGATCCCTGGGATGTAGGCTGTCACTTCAAAACCAGAGGTCAGCCGTACCCGAGCCACCTTCCGCAGCGCCGAGTTGGGTTTTTTCGGGGTGGTCGTGTACACTCTGGTGCAAACTCCGCGGCGCTGGGGGCAACTCTTGAGAGCTGGCGATTTGGTTTTTTTCTGCGTTTGTTCCCGTGCTGAACGGATGAGTTGCTGAATAGTGGGCATGAGTTACGGCATTTCTAGCTTTTTGCTGAATATAGTGATTTGGCTGCATCCGCACTGAAAGTCCCTTCCCCTCTGGGGGGGACGGGATGAATGAAAATCTATGGGTAAGTGAGGATACCAGACTCTATATTCTACACGACGCGAGTTTCTTTGGCAAGAAATTTGCGCGACCCGCGCTCAAACTTCCTTCCTTGCTGCAAGTTGGGAGGGGGCGAGCGCAACGGGAGAATGGTATGTGACATCCTATAATTTAGGCGCAACTATGATGATTGTCACAGCCGTCAGCAAAATTTATGAAGCTCGCCATATCGCTTTTTCAATCAAATTACCACTGTTAGGAGAGGCGCATTAACTCCAGCCTGCGATCGCATCACAGTCTATAGCCGATCTACATCACATAAACTTATCTAAAATTGCCGGACAATAAGAAATATACATTGAGTTGACTGCAGATGACAACCAAAGCTTATATTCCTGAATATAAAATTTCCGAACTTTACTTGAACATTTGGAAATCCGGTAAGATCGATCGGACTGTGTTCCAACAAATTCAATACGCAATTAATTCTCACAGTTTAAAAAGTTCAGAGGAGCGAAAAATTGTCAGCAGGCTGCTGTATGCAGTACGGCGGGGATGGGTGTCAGTGATGGACTGAGTTGCTTGGGAGTTTTGACTCAGGGCGCGAGATTGCTTAGTGACTCCCCGGCCGTAGCTGCGTCAATGAGTTTTGAGATTGCCACCCACAGAGCACAACACACACGGGGTGCATGAGTTGTGAGTTCAAATCTCATCCATAAAATTAGAGGACTCCCCAATAGATGCACCGTTCTTGAAAGGCAATATTAAGGTAAAAGGATAGGATATGTTTAATTCTACAGAACTGCTGATCGAGGCTTTCATCGAACAACTTCAGAACGGGTACAGCCGCACTTACGGAGGCTACAAATCAGACTATGCTGACATTATTGCCTGGGTGGGGGCAATGGCGTTAGAAAACATCGCTAACAGCGACGCTCTTTATCACAATGTAGAACACGCCATTTGCATTAGCTTAGTCGGTCAAGAAATCTTGCGGGGAAAACACATTCGCAAGGGCGGAGTTTCCTGCGAAGATTGGCTGCACTTCATCATTTCTTTGCTGTGCCAAGACATCGGATATGTCAAAGGAGTTTGCCGGCAAGACCAAGAATCAGAAGGATTGTATGCTACTGGAAAAGATGGCATGAGAATTGCACTTGCTCCCGGTGCAACAGCGGCTAGCTTAGCTCCTTACCGAGTTGACAGAGCTAAATTGTTCATTGACGAGCGCTTCGGCAACCACAAGCTAATTAATGCTGAGATAATTAAGCAGAACATAGAACAGACTCGTTTCTCGGTGCTTGACGGTAACACTGACGAGGATGCAGTTAATTACTCTAGTTTAGTGCGCGGTGCTGACTTGATAGGTCAGCTCAGCAACCCGCAATATTTGCAGAAAATAGGCGCGCTGTTTTACGAGTTGGAAGAAAGCGGTGCTACTAAAATTTTGGGCTATCGACATCCGGGCGACTTGCTGCAAAGCTACTCTAAGTTTTACTGGACGGGCATTTATCCTCACATCAGTGAATCTCTCGGTTACTTGCAGTTGACGCAGGAAGGTAAACAGATTGTTGCTAGTTTGTACGCTAACATATTTCGGATGGAACACCAACGTTGCGATTCTGAGGTTGCTTGACGGAAGGGGAAGGGAAAGGCGACAATTTTTGAAGGCGTGACATTACTTTTCTAATAATTGCTTCGCTAACATTTCTTAACATTCCTTCCCATCCTACTAAGCAGAAGGGGTTTTGAATGGGTGAGATTGCTTTCATAAGAATCACTTCGCTAGCATTCCTTGCAACGCTATTGCCCTAGCTGAGTTCAAGAGTGACCAATTACCAATTACCAATTCCCCATTACCTAAGTGTATTTCATCCAAATCAACTAATTTCCTCATCAATTTCTGAATGATATCGGGGACACAACCAATTGCTGGGTACCAAAGAAGGCCATCCCTCCCGCAGCGCTTCCAAACAAACAGCTCGCACAGTTAATTGACAGTCAAGCAGTTCGACCCCTGCTTTTTCAACTTGCTTTTTGCCAATTCTTAAAATGGATTCATCGCTAAATTCAAAGGTTTTGTGACACTGAATGCAAACCAGGTGGTGGTGGTTGTGCAATTCGGGAAAATTCAGTTCGTAATGTTTGTGCCCTTCTGCTAATTCTAGTTCACGCAAAATTCCAATTCTTGCTAATAAATGCAGCGTTCGGTAGACAGTAGACAAGCCTATTCGTTCTCCTTTATTCTGCAAAGTCCTGTATAACTCTTCCGCACTTAAATGATTGCCTTGTGGCAGATTTTGAAAGACACTCAAAATAGTTTCTCGCTGGGGAGTAAGGCGGCAGCCTCTCTGGTTTAGTTCGACTTTGAGTGAGTTAGCACTGTATAAATTCATGTCGCAAAAAATAAAAAACTTGAACGAAGCTTCTAGGGGATTATCTGTTATTTATTCGCGCTCTTTTGTAGATTCTCCTAAACTGTATTTTCCGTGATAATCCATCTAATTCTAGACTTCCCCTTTAGTTAAGGGTAATCTGCTAGCCATCTATCCCCCTTGCTAAAAGTGGAACTAAAAAAGTAGTTTTCGGTATTTATGCGTAATTTTTGTGAAGTTTATAGTAATGTTGCTGATAAGCATTGGTAAAACAAGTCTTAGGGTCAAAGTCAGTGCAACCGATCGCATCTTCAGTACAAGCAACGCACGGGCGCACTGTAAATGTGAGGCGGTAGTCGTTATTGACATACTCCCCGCGCATGAATGCGGGGGATTCTAAAGGCTCAAACAGCAGTTGCAGGCCTTGGCCTGTCTGACACTACCTAACCCAACCATTGATGCCCCAACGGTTTGAATATTTATAGATGCGTTTTCATCTCGTCCATTAACAGATTGGCAAGATGGGCAACGCCATTGCCTCACCGATAGCTCTAGCGATTCCAGAATGTGACCGCATTGAGCGCACGTCTTTGAACTCGGATACCACTGGTCAATAAAAACGACTAATTTACGCTTTTTCTTGGCTACCCATTCGAGAATTAACAGGAATTCGCCCAGTGCCAAGTCATTGATTTTACCTCCCCAAAGCCGTTGCATTCCTTTGAGGTTCAATGTTTCAAAGCACAATACATCAAAGCGAGCAGTTAGTTGATGAGCCAGCTTCCAGAACCAATCACGTCTTTGGTTGGCAATCTTTTCGTATTGCCTACATAGATGCTTTCTGGCTTGCTCACGACGCAAAGACCCCTTTTGTTTACGTGATAACTGTTTACACGCTTTACGGATGGTATTGAGTCCTTGTTTGAAGAATTCGGGCGATTCAATCTTGCTGCCATCCGAGCAAGTGAGGAAAGTTTTCAGACCGAAATCGAATCCCGCTATCTTACCAGTCGCAAATTCAATCTCTGGCTCTGAACCCTCATCCACCACTACAACCATAAACAACTCACCTAATGGTGTGCGTTTGATGGTCAACGTTTTAACTATGCCCTCAATAGGTCGAGAATTCCCAAACTGATAAACCCGGCTTCCAATCTTCACTCGATTACCACCCTGAAACTTGTATCCAGCTTGTTTCAGGGTGAACGATTTGTATTTTTTGATTTTCTTAAATCCTGGTGGCTTTACCCCCTTCTTGTGATGTTTGAAAAATAGCTGGTATGCCTTCTCAATGCGCTGACAAATATCTTGCACCCCTTGAGAGCCAACTAACTGCCAAAATGGATTACGCTTTCTCAGCTTGGCAATATGAGCTTGAAGTTTGGCGCAGTTCAAATGCTTACCCCACATCCGGTAATACCGACGATGGAGAGCGAGCGCATGGTTGTAGATAACTCCAGCAGCATTGATTGACTGCTTCAGGTATCTATTCCGCTTGTGACTGTAGAGCTTAAACTTCAGTGTCTTCATCCTAGTATTGTAGATCGTTTAGATGTATGTATGCCATGAAAAAGAGTGTGTTTTTTAGGTTGACTGACGAAGAGTTTGAGAGGCGGGAAGTCTATTGCGAATCAACATGAAGATCTTTCATCAGATGTCTTAAGAGAACTCATTATAAGGCTTAAGATTAAGAAAAAGCCGTCCTAGAAGGACGGGGCTTTAAACCAAAAATTTTCGGTAAAAAAATCCCAATAACAAGGAATTGGATACAAGCGCTTGATTTGATGCACTCCTTCTGGCAATGTTACTGACAGACTCCACAAAAATAATCAAAGTGGCGATACATAAATTTTAGAAAAAGACAGTCATACGGTTATTGTCTCAAGGTTGACCGAAATCTGAAAAGCTGCCGAGGTGCCACCGATGGCAAAACCACTCTGGAATAAACTCCCATCTTCGGGAGTTTTATGCCAATAGAATGACTTGTCTTTTTCCAGATTGGGGCGATCGCCAACACAAAGGGCGATCGACAAAATCCAAATCAATGCCAGCGTCGTCAGCAAACCCGTCAGCCGTGTCAACCCTTTTTCCTGCAACCGAATCAACACAGCAACTGCTCCTACTAGGGAATATCCGTCAGCTAAACTCATAAACCACCGAAATACATAGCTTTGGGTACCAACAAGAAGGTAGCGACACCCAGCAAAACTAGGCTGATGCCCAAGAGGGTGGTCATTTTGTCTGCGTCTTCCCATGTGTAGCCAAAGAAAGAAGTTCTTGCTTCGAGGGTTGCTGGCCCTTTGAGGGAGTGAAAGATGTCGCCGAAGCCTAGAAAGGCTGAGCTGATTAGGTGAATCGCCCTAACGGCGAAGAAGGATTTTTTTGCCATGCTGGTCACGGCCCTTTACCTCTTGAGAAAGATGTCAGGGGAGTTTTAAGCGATAGCAGGTTATTGATATAGATAATCAACAATTTTAGTAGTTTCGTCAAGGGGTATTTGAGAAAAATTTTCACTGATTTGAGTTCAGGTATGTAAATCAGTAGGAAAAAACATCGCTATATCACGATTATGACTGTTTTTGGCCCTTGAGCGGAGTTTGGTCTCTCGTTAGCAAAAATAGCAGCTAAAGGAATACTTCTAAATTTATTGATAAATAATATTATTAAAGAGTATTATGGCTAGAGTATTGTTTGAGTACCTATCCAATCCTCTCGGAAAAGACAAGGTGGAAAAAGAAATCCGGTACTTTCCTATGGACAAGCTTCTCTAAAAGTACGGTTAGAGGGGGGTGCGCCATTGTTTTTTTCCGAATCAAGAGAGTTAATGCCTATTTGTTGACATATTCATCTCAAACTCCAAACAACCAAGCCTGAGAGCAAATGCTCTCAGGCTTTTCTAGCGGAATTTTTAACTGCTTGTTGCATCTGGCGCGCTAGCTCAAGCAGAGGATTTGGTTTCTTCAGCTACTTGCTCGTTGTTGGGCAACTCCAGGCAATAACCGGCCCCGTATACGGTTTTGATGTACCGAGGATGGCGGGGATCGGGTTCCATCTTCGTTCTCAGGTGTCTGATGTGTACACGAATAGTTTCGATGTCGTCGTCGGGGTCGTAACCCCACACTTCTTTGAGAATTTCGCTGGGAGAAACTGTCTGACCGTGGCGCTGAAGCAAGCAGTGCAGCAACTCAAACTCTAGGTGGGTCAGTTTGACTGTCTGAGCGTACCAAACAGCTTCAAACCTTTCGGGGACAAGGGTCAGCGGGCCGTAATTCAGAATTTCGGAGTGTTTGGCAGCTTGGGGGATGCGGTCTGTGCGCCTTAGTAGAGCTCGCACTCGGGCTAGCATCTCTTCTAGTTCAAAGGGTTTGGTCAGGTAGTCGTCGGCGCCGGAGTTGAAGCCTTCTACTTTGTCTTGAGTTTGACTTAAGGCTGTCAACATCAAGACGGGAATGTCTGAGGTGCGCTCGTCACGTCGCAAACGCTGACATACGGTGAATCCGTCTACTCTAGGCAGCATGAGGTCTAGCATGATCAGGTCGGGGAGCAGTTGTATGGCTAGTGCCTGACCTTTGATGCCGTCTTCTGCCTGGGTGACTTCATAGCCAGCCATTTCTAGGTTGACGGCTACGAGTTCGGCGATCGCCGCGTCATCATCAATAACAAGTATCCGGGGCATCATTATTTATCTCACCGCTAACCGAATGGCAGATCCTACAGCCTTCTGGGGGTTCCAGGTAACTTTAACGAACAATTTTTTAATTTTAAGCTTCATGTAAGGATTATAAGGTTGATTAAGAACTTTCGGGGCTCTGTAAATATTCTTGTACTAATTATAAGCCCTAAGAGCACATATCAGAAAACTGTTGACCAAAAATCTTGCTGGGGGCAGATTTTTGGTCGGCAAGAACAGCCTTAACTTTTGCAGGGTGCGCCTGGGGCTTCACAGCACCGCCCTAACGGTAGTCCGCGTTTTGCATAACCCTGTCCACCGTTAACTGTAAATTTTTTAAGTTAGTTAATTTTGCTTATAAAATTTTTGTGTTTTTTGAGGGGGTAGGGCTTGCTTTGTTGGGGTATTGACGGTATTATTAAATAATACTAATATAAGTATTTATAAGGTAAACAAACAATATTGCAATCATTAAATCATATCATATAAAAGTCAAATAATCAATTCCGCAAGCTGACAATTTTTGGTCATTTTTTTGCCTGTGGGGCTAATTGTTGTCTCGCCCTGGAATCAGCAAAACAACCGATAACAACCGCTTGCATACCTACTGAGGGCGAGTTTGCGATCGAGCTGGCTGAGTATTTTTGTTGGGAACAGTCGCCTTAGAGCTTAATTTTTGGAAATAAAGACCGCCGATGGTGGCTAAGAATATTGTGTAAGCGGCTGCTTGGACGAGATAAAGTCGATCTCTGTATCCAAACAGTGCTTTGAGAATCACTCCTGGAAACTGTCGATCGGGCAAAATTTCCGCTGCATTCCACACCATAGGCCCTAAAATACAAGAGTGGAGTGGTGCGAGGCGATCGTAATAAAAACAAATCGCTGCATACTTGCTATTCATCTGCGACAAAATCCCAGCGGCTTGGTCAAAATGTTTGAGTGCAGATACTGCCAAACCTGCCACGATTAACAGCAACAAAATCCCCATAAACTTGAAAAACAGGCGGATATCAATTTTGACACCCCACTTGAACAGTAGCGCGCCAATGATTGCCGCCCCAGTCAAACCGCCCAAAGCTCCCAAAGCGGGACTCAAACCTTGTTGAAACTGAGCGCTGACAAATATAACTGTTTCAAAACCTTCGCGCAGTACCGCAATAAAAATTAAGCCAAATACGCCCCAGCCGGCATTGCTATTTTCTGTCAAAGCTGCTGTAACTGCTCCTTCAACTTCTGCTTTGAGAAAGCGCGCTTGCTGAGTCATCCAAATTAGCATCCAGCTTAGCATTGCGATCGCCACAATGCCCAACACGCCCTCTAATAGCTGTTTAATTACTGGTGCGTAAGCCTGCTCTGATGTTGATAGTGCTGCCAGCAATCCATTGAATAGAACACCTACAAAACCGCTAGCAGCAATGCCGGCTGCGACACCTGCATAAACCCAAGAATTGAGGTGAGTTTGCTCGGCTTTTTTGAGGCAAGCTAGTACAATTCCGACGACTAAGGCGGCTTCTACGCCTTCGCGCAGGGTAATTACAAAAGTCGGTACCGCTTCGCTAAAATTCATTTTTTATAATCATAGAGCATGGGATGGGGCACGGGCATGGGGATTTGGTCATTGGTCATTGGAAATAACAACTCACCACTAACCAATAACCAATGATTAAATCAACTATAATCCCGCAGCATTTTTTTCAATTCTACTTGGTGCAATTCTTCTTGTCCAATCAGATTGCGGGCATATTCTTCCAAATAAACGCTGGAGTTAGTCACAACTTCAAGTAAAGATTTATACTTTTTGAGCGCTTTTTTCTCGTGATTTAAACTTTCTTCCAATAAGTCTTTCACCGAGTGTTTGTAGGTTTCTTCGATGGGAGCAATTTTCTGACTGGGATGCCCCTCTAAACCGGTGAGAATTTCTCCTGCTTGTTGGGCGTGGATTAGAGATTCCGTTGCTTGCGCTTTAAAAAACTGCACGATGGGAATCCGGTTTGGCCCTGTCACCATTAGTGAATAGTGAGTGTAGCGCACGACACCTGCAAGCTCCCATTCCATGATGGTGCATAGCAGTTCTTGGGTTTTTTTCTCGTCAAGCTCTTTCATTGGTTGTTTTAGATGTAGAATGCCTTAGAGGGAGCTGTTTATAATATCACATTTAAGTTAAAAATGAAAAGTAAGGTGCGGATGGCGCACCTTACTGGATATAGATGTTGTATGTGAGCTACGGGTTAACTTCTAAGGTTCCAGTAGGAGCAAACACTACAGTAAACTTAGCGACTGGTGCTGCATTGTTGCTGCTAGTTTCGGGAGATTTGAGCAGATTTGGCAAAGGAGTTTCTTTCGTGTAATCCTTGGCTGGTTGATTGAGCGGCTCGAAATTGCCGATCGCCCCATCTTGACTTGTACTGACTCGATAGACTAGATTTTGATTGAACGTAGGGCTAGTTTGTCAAGTCTGATTTATGCGATCGTAGACTTTCAGAGCTAACTCATCTAGTTTTACGCTATCCGTAATTTCTGCTGTCTGATTTGTTCCATCCACCGCCTGAACTTGCTGCTGGCCTGCTGATACAGGTACAGCTTGGACAGTCTTATCTGTAGGGCTACTCGCAATAGCCGTTTCAGTAGACGTATTAGTGAAAGGTACAACCTCTGGAGACTTGTCAGGCAGTTGTTTTTGGCTGTCAAGAGCTAAATAGGAATTATTTGCAGCCGGAAGCGCACTGCTACTGGCAATAGCTGCTTCCGCCAGCCCCTTAGCAACAGCATTAACAACAGCATTAGTTGGATTTCGTCCCTCAATTGTCAAAGAGTTGACGTGAAAACCGCGAAACTTTTCTTTTTGGCTAACGCGCCACATCGCGATGGAAAAAGTCATAAAGAAAAGACTCAAAACTCCGACGCTAACCCAAACTATTTTGTGCATCTCCCTGGCTGGGAGCGGCTTATTTTTTGTATCCATCATCAAACCTGACATTACTTACAGCACTTTCCGATGCTATGAGGTAGAATTAAGAATTAAGGTGAAAAGCATCTGATAGTCAAAGCGTGGAAAATCCTATAGGGACAAGAGTAGGAGAGGAATCAAACCATTTTATCAAGAAGCAAGAGTCACAGCCAGTGGCGCAATTAGTCTGAAAAAAGTGCTGGCAGTAATGACCATGAAGGATTCAATGGATGGTGCGGCTTTTTCTGTATTTATTGAGAAGTTTTTATGCCCTCAATTGTGGCTCTTGTGCGGCAGTAGTAATGGAGAATTTACCCGCCCCTCAACTCACCTCAATCAAGTCAATGATTGAAAAGGTAGGTGCAATGGTTATTTATTTATCCCCTTACTATCCTGATTTTAATCCTATTGAAATGTGGTGTTCGCAGCTTAATTTTTTTTGCGAATGTTCTCTCCCAAGACCTCAGAGATGATTTATCGGATCATAGCAGTTGCCCTTAATTTGATGAATCCTAACCATTTAAGACATTGGTTCACTCATTGCTGCTACTGTACCTCATAGCATTGGGAAGCGCTGTATGAACTAGCAATAATTCGGACTTTTTAGTTTCTATAAACGCAATACTTTGGCTGTGACTAGCTATCTGCTAATGTCACTGTTGCGGTTGTCAAACACTTAATTATATTTTTTAACAGTAAAAATGAAACCAATGAGAGAGTTTCAGTGTATTCTTTATATTTTTTTAATATTCTTGTTTGAGCTTGACGGTGAATACAATTTGGGAGTTGAATCTGTAAACAAATATTGATAATTTTTATCAAAAAGCTTCAAGGTGAGGGTGGTCGGTAAAATATCCGAATAATTCTTCAGGATTATTTAATGTAAAATTTCTCATCCTCGAAATTCTGCCCATGAGGCGCTAATCTATATCGAATAAGCGATCGCCCGCCGCCAATCCCCCGATCGCTCGATCGCATTAATGCCCCCAGAGGGGGTTTTAAATCTTTGTAAAAAATAGTTGACTAAAGAGTTGGAACTTCTCTCGTTTGGGATAGATCGATGCACATACCTGATGGTTTCCTTTCACCGCCAGTAGCCGTTGCCACCGCCATAGCAAGTGCAGCAGCAATCGCAGTTGCCCTAAATCGAACCCGCGCCAGTCTTGGACTTCGACAAGCCCCAATCATGGGCTTAACTACAGCTTTCGTATTTGCAGCCCAGATGATCAACTTTCCCGTAGCCGGCGGCACCAGCGGCCACTTGTTGGGAGGAGCGCTCGCATCCGTCGTTTTGGGGAACCCTTGGGCGGCAACTTTAGCGATGAGCACAGTTTTTATAATTCAGAGCGTCTTGTTTGCCGATGGGGGCATCACCGCCTTGGGAGCCAATATTTTTAACATGGGGCTAGTTGGCATTTGGGTTGGCTGGTGGCTGTTGCAGCCATTGCAGCGACTGTTGGGAGGTTCCAGAAACCGTTTGCCGCTAGCTGCGGGGATTGCAGCCGCCCTCAGCGTCGTGGCTGCTTCGATTTGTGTGGCGATCCAATTGGCAATTTCTGGAACAGTAGGGCTCAATATCGCATTGCCAGCAATGGTAGGCGTACATATTTTAATTGGGATTGGCGAAGGGGTAATTACAGCCGGCGTTTTAACTTATCTCGTCAAAGTGCGGCCGGATTTACTGCCGGGACAACAGCCACAATTGCAGAAATGGGTAGTGCCAGTAATCGGAGTGTTATTAATTTCGGGGGTGCTTTCGCTGTTCGCTTCAAGTTGGCCTGACGGGTTAGAAGCGGTAGCCGAAAAATACGGCTTTAAAGATAAAGAAGCTGTGGCGATCGAAAATCCTACTCCTTTAGCCGATTACACAGTTAAAGGATTAGAAGAACAGCCTATTGGTACTAGCATTGCTGGACTTTTAGGGTCGGCCTTCAGCTTCGGCGCGGCCTTTGGTATTGCTCAGTTGGTGGTAAAACCTAAAGATGTCTAAACTCTCCATACCTTTTCGATTGCGAATGTCTCTCACAATTGTGATTGGCATGGGTTTTCTGAAGACAGGCGCTTGGCTGTGGCTGGGAATTTATGGGGCGATCGCACTTTTTTGGTCATTTTGGCTGAGGGCGCCGGTGCGAACCCTAGCGCAACTGTTGGGAGCAGAATTGCTTTTTCTCTCATTATTAGTCCTGCCCCAAGGTTGGGAACGCGCCAGTTTTCTGTTGCTGCGTTCCCTAATTTGCCTGCTAATTATGAACAGCTTCCTGCTAACTTTGCCACCCCACAGTTTCGGAATCGCCCTCAAAGGATTACCCCTACCAGCAGGTTTGCAAGAGATTGTACTTTTAACGGGACAATACTTAGAAATCCTGCTGGCAGAAGTCAACCGCATGAAAATATCCGCCCAACTCCGAGGCTTGTCCGGCGCCGGAGGATGGCTGCGTTACGCCAGTGCTTCCATGATCGGATCACTTTATTTGCGAAGTCTCGATCGGGCAGAAAGAGTACACGCAGCCATGCTAATTCGGGGATATAAAGGAAGTTTGCCCGCCGACTCGAAATCGACACCAAAAGAGCGACTCTGGCTGACAATAACAATTTTAATAGTAGCCGGATTAACAACAGCTTCTTACGGTAATTGGGAATGGGTAATGGGGAAGGGGTAATTAACTGGTTCCCAAGCTCTGCCTGGGAACCGATGTCCAGAGGCTCTGCCTCGCTTCTTGCGGAGGGAAATTGGAGGCAGAGCCTCCCGAGCTGCTTTTCCAGGTAAAGCCTGAGAACGAGTAGAAATTATTCAATCTAAAATCTAAAATCTAAAATCTAAAATCGGATGACTAATCTCAAATCCGCGCCAACAATCGAAGTGCAAGACTTAGTATTTGGCTATCCCGAGCAAAAGCCAGTATTGCGGGGAATTTCTTTTACTTTGCACCCCGGAGAAAGAGTGGCTCTACTCGGCTTGACAGGTGCTGGTAAAAGCACTTTGCTTGAAAACTTGATCGGATTAAAAATGCCTCAATCCGGCGAGATTAGAGTGCAGGGAAAAAAGCTGGAAGAGGCGACTTTATCGCAGGCGCGCAGGCAGATTGGATTTTGCTTTCAAGACGCTAACGACCAGCTATTTATGCCGACTATTTTGGAGGATGTAACGTTCGGGCCGCGCAATTACGGAGTGCCGCCGGGAGTGGCGCGCGATCGAGCTTTATCGCTATTAGACGAATTCGGTTTAGTAGAATTTGCCAACCGTTCGGCCCACGAACTTTCGGGAGGCCAAAGAAGATTAGCAGCATTGGCAGCAATTTTAGCATTAGAGCCGGCAATTTTAATCTTAGACGAGCCGACTAACGGGCTCGATCCCTCGTGGCGGCGTCACTTGGCTAAGGTTTTGTCACAATTGCCGATCGAGGTAATTTTGATCGCGTCCCACAATTTGAATTGGATCGGGAAAACGACTCAAAGGGCGTTAGTTTTGGCTGATGGGCAGATTCAGGTCGATCGGCAAACTGAAGATTTGCTGAAAGATAAATCGACTCTTGAATATTACAATTTGCCGCCCGATTGGTAATTAGTCATTAGTCATTAGTCCAGTTTGTACGGTGTGCTGTAAGCACAGGTTGAGTTTGTAGCAATACGGTTGACTTAACGCTTTTTGACGAATTTCACATCGCGATTTTATAGGCAATACAGGCATTTTTCCCAAATCCGATTGTTCTTAAGTCAACTGTATTGGAGTTTGTCGGACACTCCATACCCTACAAACTCAACTTGCTTCTTCCTTCTTCCTTTTTTTTAGCCGCTCGGGAAGCCTTTATAGCCAGGGAGAACGCATCTTATTGAACGCTGTTCATAAGTCACTACGGTTAACTTAACGCTTTTTGACGAATGTAATCTCAGCATTTTATAGGCAATACAGGCATTTCTTGAAAGTCAGATTGTTTTTAAGTCAACCGTATTGCAATATACCATATTTTGTTAACATGAAATTTAGATGCGTTCGCCCTAGTCTCAGGCCAACCTACTCCCTGTCGAGACCGGCGCGAGATTTGCGAGCGGAGGACAAACAGTATCAGGAGCGAGCCGATGACAGCCACTGACGATATGATTCCGCAGCAGTTCTACCATGGCACACGGGCTGACCTGAAGCCGGGAGACCTAATCGTGCCCGGCTACAACTCTAACTACGGTAAGAGAAATAAGGCAGTCTACGTCTATCTGACGGCCACCTTGGATGCGGCTACTTGGGGGGCCGAGCTGGCCCTCGGCGAAGGACCCGGCAGAATCTACATGGTGGAACCGACCGGCCCGATTATGGATGACCCCAATCTGACGGACAAGAAATACCCGGGTAATCCAACGAAGTCATACCGATCCCGGGAGCCGCTGCGCGTCACGGGCGAGGTCACGGATTGGCAGGGGCACTCCCCCGAAGCGCTCAAGGCCATGAAGGACCACATTGAGCGACTTAGGCAACTTGGTATTGAGGCAATTGAGGACTGAGTTACTCCCGGCATCCTCGGGCAGTCGATGATGCGCTCGCCCTTCCTTTCCCTTCCTTTATAGCCTTCTTCCTTCTTCCTTCTGCTATGGCTGTAATTAAAGCTCGAATTTGCGAACAGTCTCGTTGTACAGATGAATAGCTAAATCACGAAGAATTTGTTCATTTTGAAAATCACTTCCTAACTTCTGTTTCGCCGTTTGAACACAGATTTTCATCAACTCGGACGAACTTTCGATGTGAAGTGCGATCGCCCTTTGTTTTTGGTCAAACCCTACCTCGATTTCCGCCAGCCTTTTGACCGATTGACAATTCGCAGATTGCTCTAAATTTGCAGCCATTCTTTCCTGCTTTCTCTTTTGCACTTCCTCGGAAAAACCCGCAGCAATTATCCCCGCAGGTAACGCAAAAATTCCAATTCCCAATAATGCTAATATTGCTCCTAAAAATCTGCCTAAAGGAGTGATTGGATAAATATCGCCGTAACCAACAGTAGTTAATGTCACAACTCCCCACCACATTGCATCGGGGATGCTCCCAAAAGCTTTTGGATGCGCCTCGTGTTCCACAAAATACATGATGCTAGAGGCAAATATTAACAGAATAAAAACTGCAAATGCAGTGGCAATTAACTCCTCTTTTTTAGCGAACAATACTGCTCCCAGAGTTCGGACTGACTCTGAATAACGGCTCATTTTTAGCAAGCGCAACAAGCGCAGGAGTCGAATTAAATTAACGAAGTTTAAACTCGGAAATAATAGCAAGGAGTAAAAAGGTAAGATTGAAATTAAATCTATCAGACTTAGCGGGGTAAGAGCATATCTCAATCTGCCCCAAAGCGGGTGGGTGTATCTGCAATCGACTGTACATACCCACACCCTCAAAAGATATTCTATTGTAAATACTAAGGACGAAACTATTTCGATGTTGTCCAAAATCGCTTGGTGTTCTTGCGCCAAGGTGGGCGAAGTAGAAGCAATAAAAGCTGCGACGTTTATCAAAATCAAACTTGTAATAACAATGTCATCGGCTAAACTGTATAAATTGCGACTTTCTGAGGTTTCTAAAATTTCATGAATTATAGTTTTGAGTTGTTTACGCATCGGATATCCTCCTAAAAAATTAGCAATTAACATCGCGCTTTACTACAGTCTAAGCAATTAGATAAAAAAAAATTAAGCAGGACTTGCCCTAGGGCTAAAAATTTGGTGTCTTCAGAAATGCCATCGTTGCGAAACTCAATATTTCTCATGGAAAGTGGGTTGTTTGGGGCAACGGCGCTCTAGTAAAATTTAGAGTTAATCTGGAAAGAATTCCCAACTATTACTGGATTTGCAGGCAAAAATCATGAAGGTAGCCGTATTTAATACCAAATCCTACGATCGCACTTTTCTGACAGCAGCCAATGTCGGCGGTAAACACGAGTTGGTTTTTTTTGAACCGCATCTGACCCTGGAAACCAGCGTTTTGGCTGCTGGATTTCCGGCAGTCTGCGCGTTCGTTAACGACTGCTTGGACGCGAAAACGCTCGGGGCGATCGCCGAAAAAGGCGTCCGCTTGCTCGCCCTGAGATCGGCCGGATTCAATCACGTCGATTTAGCAGCAGCGAAGGATTTAGATAGGGTTTGCTGAATAATCGATCGCAAACTAAGAACAGGAGCGATCTATATATTCAAACAGAGTTAAATATAAGTTTTTTCTGTATCGAGTCCCCCCATTTATAAGTGGGGAT